>JBJDZD010000051.1:0-14393 GCA_051867815.1 Eubacteriales bacterium
GTCCGATTCACCGCCCACAACTACACATTCGATGCCGTCAAGATAACTTTCCATATCGATATCCCCGATAAGAGGCTGTGCCGTTATCTGCTTGTGTTTTATTGGTAAATTTTTGAATATTGAAAGCTTTCGGTCGGCGTTTTTTTGATTTTCCACCGTACAACAAACCACGACATTATCGTAACCGTCCGCCCAATCGTCGGGAATACAATTCATAAAACGGTCGATCCGCTTGGTAAGAAAAAGGAACGTGCAGTCCGCGCGCTCTTTTATCATTTGCCAACATTCCCCTCGCCACTCATCGGCTTCCTCGATCAAAAAATCCGAGGAAAAGCAGACGTATACAAGCCCTGACGGCATTTTGTATTCTCCGTTTTTCTTCTTTTCTATCGGTTTTGTAAACGCCGACGTTTTGACGATCTCATCGGTATTCACCCCACGCTTGGCGTCGCCTTTATGTATGTAACAGTACAAACAGCCGTCACTGCACTTGTGACAACCGCGCCACGGGTCCCACATTGATGCCATGATCGCATCTCCTTTCTCTGTTTTGTACTTCTTTAGATTTTGCGTCGTGTAGTTAAGAAGCGACTGATCGATTTACCCGACGTATTTTTTCTTCAGCTTTGGAATATCCTCTTTGTCTATCCATTCTTCCGAATAGCCGCAAGAACAACAAACATATCTGTTCACAGGCACTGCCGAAAGGTTTGTTAACCCTGTTTGTATATTGTTTCCCATGCCGTAAGCTCCTGCCGTTCCGGGCACAATTAAAATATCAGTGCTTGCGCATTTAGGACAATAATGAGCGTTTTTCACAGCATTCATCTCCATTCCAAGTAGATTTTATGATATAAGCAGATTATACAAGAGATTTCGAAAAATCATACAGCCCTGCCGTTTCGGCGTTTCGATACTCATGCTTTTCGTAGTAACCGATCAACTCGCCCTTGCCGTCACGCAGAGCGACCATATAGACGTCCCTGTTGTATTTTTCATTTCTTGACGTAAAAATCATGTTGTTTTTATGGCTTTCGGCAAACCACTCAAGGACTATTTTGATAAGTTCGCACGATTTTGCGTTGTGACACGCCAGCAACGACTGACCGATGAGTCTTTCACCGCCGTATTTTTCATACCGTTTTATTGCAGTCGGATTCATGTAAATAATCTTGTGTTCAAGGTCACAAATAACGACCGGTGAACGGTCTTGCTCCAACACACTCTTGAATATTTCGTACATTTGAATTTCTCCGTTTCTTATCGTATGTCGTCCAACAATTTCGCAAATGAATTTGCATTTAATATCGTATTAGAAACGAACTCGCCTTTGTAAAAATTCGCCCAATTATTGAACACGCAGGGAGCGTTTTTCGCCTTTTCAAGCGAATCGATTTTTATGAAATTGATTGCAATACCGTTTTCCCGGGCGTATTCGGAAAGTTCTTTCACCTCATATTCCACATAGGGACATTCGGGACTGTAAAAAACCGTGAAGTCGGTGCTGTCAATTCTCATTTTTCTCGCGCTGTCGGTGAAGGTGGGTGTAGGATTTGAGTCCAACTGCAAGGCGAGCAGTTCATAATCCCCGATGCTGTCGACGACCTTGAAGCCGTAATGCTCAAAAAATTTCTTTTCCCCGACGAAGGGCTTTTTCTTTTTGGATGCAAGGGTGCAGATTCCGCTCATGCCCTTGTCTTTGGAATCTTTTATCGCATACTCCGTAAGTTCTCCGGCAATTCCCTTGCCCTTGAAGCTACCTGCTACCCAAATACAATAAATGTACTCGTAGTTTTTACCTTCAACAGGCATCCAAGCGGTTTCTATCGGCTCGTACTCGATAAAGATTTTTCCTCTGGCATCCAATTTTCTGAACACGTGGCCGTCACCGAATTTTGCGCGGAGCCATTCCTTTTTACTCTCCACGCCTGCCTGATGCTTTTTGTCGCCTATTGCACAGCAAACGTGTTCTTTTTCAATGTTCTCGGGCGTTAAATTGATGTACTTGTTCATTTCGCTTTGTCCTTTCTGTGTTTCGTCAATCACAAACTTCAAGCAGGAAGCTGACCGGACGGAAGCCGTCGTTGCAGGAAATCATGGCGGATTTTTCGTTCTTCATCCAGCCGTCGTAAAAGTTTGTGCCGCCGTGTGCAAGTGTCATTACAAAGGGGGAAACACTTCCCCACGCGCTGTCGCAAAAGCCCTCCGGCTTGCTTGCGTCCTTACTGATGAAGATCTGCCCTTCGCACAGATCGCAGGCATGCTCGATCGGATTTTCATATTTTGCAATCAGATCGTCATACCGCGCTTTGCGTATGACGGTGATTTTAACGTTTTTCATATTCTGCGCTCCTATTTTATGAAAGACTCAAACACCAATTGAGCATTGCTCACATCTGATGCAGCATAGACACAGACCTTGACGTCTATATCGTAATCCGGATAATCCGTGATAAACCTGTTATATGCACGGCAACATTGTTTTGTTGATTCACCAACGGGATTTTGAAGGTTTCCGGCAAAAATACCGGAGCTAATCAGCGGAAAAGAAATGCTGTGAAGGTTGTTTTCTTTCAACACCAATAATGAATTGTAATATGCCTCATACAGTTCCTTGAACGCATTTGGGGTATTCTGAAAATTCGGACCAACTGCGTGTATTATGTACCTCGCATTCTTTATTTGAAATGCAGGTGTAATTACCGCCGAACCATCTTTCAATGGCGTTTTATAGCCTGAACAAGCTGCAGTAAGCTGTGACATACCTGCTTTTCTGAAGATTACCCCGCAAATTCCGCCACCGGCCCAAAGATGATTATTGGCAGCATTCACTACGGCATCAACAATTTGGTCTGCACACGAACCGTTTATTAATGTAATTTTACTCATTTTCTGTCTCCGATACATCATTATATAAGTTTCACTTTAGAATTTTCGTAATGATCCAAACCTGCATCCGTTTCGGAAGAACATTCAGAAGCCTCAACAGCGGATTGCGGTTTATATTATAGATGTACTTGGGGCGCTTTGAAGTCACAGCCTTGAAAGCGGTGTCGGCAATCTTTTCGGGTGTCACGTTTCGTGTTTCAACCGAATCTACAACGCGGCGGAAATTCCGGGCGTTATAAGAGTACCGTTTCGTTTTTTTGCAGAATTCTTCAAGTGCAACCGTTGAAACCCCGAGCATATCGGTCTTCACGGCACCGGGGCGTATCACACTTACCGATATACCGTGAAGATTCAGCTCCATTCTGAGCGAATAAGCGTATTTTTCAACCGCACTCTTACTTATCGCATATAGCCCGGTAAAAGGCAACGGATCAAGCGGTGCAAGCTCACTTGAAGTGATTACTATCCGTCCGCCGTTATCCAGCATCGGCACAAAGGCTTTGTTGACGCGATAGATGCCGAACAGATTGATATTGAATATCCTGACAAACTCTTCCTCGCTTATCTCGATCAGCGAATCGAGATTATAGATTCCCGCAAAATGCAGGATAGCATCCAGCTTTTCCGTCTCGGCCGATATCTTGGTACGCACCTCGTCGATTGAAGCTGAATCGGTGATATCGGCGTAAAAATACTCTATCGGCAAGTCACACGACGGACGGCGGTCAATGCCGAAGACTCGGAATCCTGCCTCCGCAAATCTTCTTGCGGCGGTATATCCCATTCCTCCGCATACGCCTGTAATCAGAATGTTTTTCACTTAAATTTCCTCTCCTGCCGGTCGGCTGTCGCACGGCATACGCTTACTTAATCTTCTCTCCGTCAGTCTCAAACGTGAAGCGTGGATCTTCAATATTGACCTCAGTTTGAGTTTTTCTTTTCTTTCTCTGCGTTGGCTCTTGCAAGGCTTGAAAAATCCGGAGTTGCGGAACGTCCTCCACGCGCGGAATTAATTGCATAATCTCTCTGTACAGCACCCTGCATATAAAGTTGCATCAGGTGGATGATCACGCCCTGCAGCTTGGGATCACCGGATAAGTCCTTCGTCTCGTCCGGATCGGTTACCATATCAAAGAGCTGCATTTCAAGAGTATCGTGATATATGATAAGTTTGTAGCGGTCGTTGCGTACCATGGTTTCCATTATCGGGTGAGGGAAAATTCCGAGATCAAGCTGACCGCTGCCGCGGTATTCCGTTACCGCACAGGCTCTCTCCGGCCCACTTTGGAGCGGAATGCTTTCCTTTGATACGTCTTTGATTCCCGCCTCATACAGCATGGTTGCAAACAGATCGTTGAGCTGTACCATGCGCCGGCTTCTGCCACGCCGCTCACCGTGCGGATATTTGATGATAAGAGGCACGTTTGTGCAATCGTCGTAAAGGAACGCGCCCTTGCCGATAAGGTTGTGATCGCACACCATGTCCCCGTGATCGGATGTGAAGACTATCATGGTATCGTCGTATATTCCCTCATCCTGCAGAGCTTTTATTATCTTCCCGAATTGCTGATCGATAAAGGATATGCAGGAAAAATATCCGCGTCGTATCTGTTCGGCGGCATCCGGGGTAAACCGTTCAAGCGGATTCTTGCACTGGATGCTGCGAGCCACCCTCATTCCCTCGGGACTTCTCTCCTCTTCGCCGTCAACATGGACTATTTCTTCTTTGAATTCCTCATGAAGGAGCTTTTCGCTTTCAAGCGGATGATGGTTATATGGACTGTGCGGATCAAAATAACCGACAGACAGGAAGAACGGACGGCTCTTGTCGCGTTCACGAATAAACTGCGCCGACCTCTCACTTACCCATGTTGAAAAGTGCGAATGAACAGGTCTGTTTTTGAGTTTTCTGCCTTTTTCGAGAAGCTCCCCGTATTCTTCCGGATACTTTTCCCTAAGCCACTTGGCGTATCCGTTATATGGCGCGTCAAGCATAATGCTCGGCTCATGGCATAGCTCATACAGATCAAAGCCGTCAAAAGGCGAACGGTTGTCACGTTCATACATAATACCGCTTACATGCAATTTTCCGACAAGACCGGTCTGATATCCTGCGTCGTGCAGATACCACGGGAGCATTTTTTCGTCCTCCGGAAGAATGTCAAAGAGATTATACACACCGTGTCCGGTGACCGTTTTACCCGTCATTATGCACGCGCGGCTCGGCGTACATACGGGAGTGTTGCAATAAGCGTGATCGTATACAGTGCCGTCGCGCCCAAGCGCGTCAAGATTCGGGGTACTTGTATACCTGCATCCGTAAATTCCAAGCGAGTTTCTTCTCTGCTGATCGGTTATGACAAACAGTATGTTGGGTTTATTCATATACATACCTCTCTATAATATTCGCAAATTGCATTGGCAAACTGCAACGATTGACAAAATAGCAGCAATTGTGACTTGATTGATGTCGTAAATACCGTCCCAAACCGTATTCGCGGCTTTGTTCATTCCGACGGCTCTAACCGTTTGAGATTCATCCGTTCAAGGAAGAAGAAAGGACTTCTTCCGAAATCCGGGTAGTGTACGCCCGTCAGAAATGCAGGTTATAGGTTCAGACGATTTTTTCATAATCATTCTCCCCTTAGATGTATGCATATGCAGACGCAGCAACGTTTCTCGGAAAGCGTGCCGTCCTCAATGGCGGCGCGGAGCGCACAGCAAAATATCCGTTGTAGCCGTAATCGTTTAACATTCCACAATTCGCTTATCCGTTATCTTTAATGATTCCATTATACCATATTTTACATTCAACTTGTTGAAATGTCAACAAGTTGGCGGTATATTCTTCCCGATTTGCTGTGAATTTTTCGTTAATTGGGAGGTGATGCGTATAAAATTGAATCGACACGCATCGCATCTTGACAAATCATGGATTTGGATGTATAATAACAGTCAATCCAATCGTTTTTGCCGCGGCACAAAGACGGTTGACAAATCCCGAAAGCCAAAGGACGAATCGGAATTTTCGGAGGTATGCGCATGAAAAAGAATTTAATCGCTATCATTTTAATCGTTGCCGCATTGGGACTCGGCGTGTTTTCATGGTTCGTTCTGCCGGATGTGGTGGTCGTGCAGATAGGCAACAACGGTGAAGCAACGAACACCATGCCGAAGCTCTTCGCGGTGCTCATCCCCATTGGCATGACCGCCGTAGGCTCGGCAATGAACATCTCGGGCAAGGGCGACATGAACAAAAAGGGCTTGATCGTTTCGGCTATCGGCATTGCAGTTGCGGTGCTGACCCTGCTTTTGAACCTGTAAAGCGAAAGTGTTGAGAACTCGCAAAGGAGCCTTCAACACTTTTTTGTTTTTCCTGCTAACTTGTGCCTGATACCCCACACGGTTATCTCCCGAAATCTGAACCGTCATTTTTGAGGAATCGGCAGTTTTTATCAAGCAATGTGACATGTTCGGTTCTTGTGTCATTGATGGGCGGCCAAAAGACGTCTTTATTTGTATGATGATACCTGAAGCCGCATTTTTCCTGTACCCTTTTGGATTTTTCATTACCGTCGAAATATGCGCACCAGATCTCCTTGATCTTCAAGTCCTCAAGGGCATATCGGATGATCTCGCGGCAGGCCTCGGGGATAAGTCCGCAACCCCAAAAAGGCACGCCTATCCAATACCCGATCTCTGCTTCGCTTTCGGGCAAGCCGAGATTGCTCTGTTTGCCGATCATCAAGCCGATACTGCCAATGGCAACATTATCTTCTTTCAGGCACACGGCAAAGGTATTCTCTTCCGACAAAACGGTTTTGATTATTTCACGGCTGTTTTCCACGCTTGTGTGCGGATTCCACCCTGCGGCAGGACCCACTCTGTCATCTTTTGCATATTCGTATAGGCTTTCCGCGTCGCTTTCATCCCACGGCCGGAGTATCAACCTTTCGGTTTTCAAAATCATTGATAAATCTCCCCTTATGTATACTTGCTCGGTTAATTATACCACATTTTATCCCATCTTGCAACAGCTTTTTGCTTTTTCTCTCCGTGTCATTGACAAAACGCCTTTTTGGGTGTATAATATAGGCACACAAAAAATAACGTGGTTCATCTGCTCAACCTCAGGATGAGCGTTGTCGGGCGCATGCATTGCGTTCGGGGATAAGGAAATTGCGGTGAAATTCCGCGGCAACGGCCATTACCGTAACTTAAAGCTCGTGCTTTATCAAGTCGGAATGCTTATCGGACCATGCCGGGCAGAAATGCCCCCGATAAAAGTCTCTTGGGCAAGCGGAGGGGCGGAGGGAACGATACGGCAGGGTATCTTTTTTCTTGCGCCTTCGAGGAGGGCACTTTTATTTTATCCTTTTTGTGAAAAACACATTAAAGGAGAAATCAAATGAAAAAAACAATGAAAACCGCGGCATCCCTGCTGCTCGCCTTAACCTTCATCGTCTGTATCGTCGCTTGCGGCGATAAAGTCGAGGCGACCGGCCTGTGGGTGAATGCCACCTACACCTCGGATACCACTATCGGAGAAGGCGCAAACACCGTCACCGTCATTATCACCGCAGAGGATAAGACGGTAACTCTGACCGTCAAGACCGACAAAGCCACCCTCGGCGAAGCACTTTACGAGCACGGTATCATCAACGACCCCACCTTCTTTGACACCTGCAACGGCATGAAGGCCGATTGGGACAAGGATCATGCTTATTGGGCGTTCTACGTTGGCGACGAAATGGCGCAGTACGGCGTTGGCGACGAAAAAGCCGTAACCACGGGCGATCCCGCTTATAAGATAGTTTACACCAAATAATGCGGAGACGTTGGCGCCAAAGTCAAAGAAAGCGCATTTTTGAAATCTGCGTTTTCTCAATGCTCGGCGCGCTGATGTTCTGCTCGAAGGTCGTTATGGAGTTTTTACCCAACGTTCACCTGCTCGGAATGTTGACCATGGTATATACTCTCGTTTACCGAAGCCGCGCGCTGATACCGATATATCTCTATGTATTTCTCAACGGAGCTTACGCCGGTTTCAATATGTGGTGGATCCCCTATCTCTATATCTGGACGATACTCTGGGGAGTTACCATGCTTCTGCCGAGAAACATGCCGCCGAAGGTCGGCGCGGTCGTTTACCCGATCGTTTGCGCACTGCACGGCCTTGCCTTCGGAACGCTTTATGCTCCGGCAGAAGCCATTATGTTCGGCTTGAACTTTGAGCAAACGGTTGCATGGATAATTGCCGGACTACCATGGGATGTCGTCCACATGGTAGGCAATTTCGCCGCCGGGTTACTGATAGTGCCATTGTATCGGGTACTTTCGAGACTTGAAAAGAACAGAATATAAAGCGAGGCCACCCGTTATCGTACGGGTGGTCGTTCGTTTATGTATTATTCGCGATCTATATTCCGAGCCATTCCCTCTTGAAGATCATCAAGAGCGTTCCGAGGACGATAAGGCACAGCCCGATTGCGGATCTCTTCGTCAGCTTTTCTTTGAATACGAAGAACGAAAACGCAACCGTCACGAGTATGCTCAGCTTATCAATCGGCACGACGACGCTGACAAGTCCGTCTTGAATTGCCTTGTAATAGCAAAGCCACGAAGCACCCGTTGCAAGCCCCGAAAGGCAGATGAAGCCAAGCTCCTTTTTCTCAATATTGCGTATTTCCTTTTGCTTGCCCGTGACGAAGACCATTACCCACGCCATCAAGAGCACGACCGCCGTTCGAATGGCTGTTCCGAGATTTGATTCAACGCCCGAAATGCCTATCTTGCCGAGTATTGCGGTCAGAGCGGCAAACACCGCAGAGCCGACCGCGTAAATGAACCAGCCGCGGCTCTTTTTGTCCTTTTGCACCACGTCCTTTTTCTCGATCATCAGGAAGGTGCCGACTGCTATCAGCGCAATACCCGACGCACCCTGCCATGAAAACTCCGAGAAAAACAGCGACGCGAAAATAAAGGTCAACACCGTGCTTGACTTGTCGATTGGGACTACCTTATTGATGTCCCCCAGTTGCAGGGCGCGGAAATAACAAAGCCATGAAGCACCCGTTGCAAGTCCCGACAGGACGAGAAAAACAAGCGTTTTGGCGTCAATTTGCGATATGGTTGACTGCGAACCGACGACAAAGACCATGACCCATGAAAACAGAAGCACGACGACGGTTCGTATCGCCGTGGCGACGTTTGAGTCGGTTTTCTTGATTCCGCACTTTGCAAGTACGGAGGTCACGCCTGCAAAAAGAGCTGACAAAAATGCAAATGCGATCCACATGATATACTCCTCATTTCTTTACCGAACGATAGCTCTGCGCAAGCAGGAAGAACAGCGTGTCGTTGTCAATACTGCCGTCAAGGATAACGGTAAACCAGCTTTTTTTGTTCATGTGCCAGGCAGGATAGAAATTCGGCTGCTCAAGCAGACCCCGTACCATATTCGGGTCGGCATGAAGATTTACTATTTCCACCTTGCGGCTTGAATCAAAGCCCAGCTTGCTTTTCGGGACGGTCAGAATGGCGGCGTACCACTTGCCCGTATCACGGCGGCGCAAAATGCCGTTTTCCGAGTCCTTCCAAAGGAATTCCGGCTCGGAGCCGTAGTGTTCTCGTGCGTGTTCGACCAGCTGCAGCGTTTGCGCGAACCTGAACACGGATGACTCAAAGCATTTTTCCGCAATGTCGCCGAGGACATCCTCTATCGCTTTTCGGACTTGACCGATATATACGCCTTGCGCATCCGTTTTGTAGAGCGTGTATTCCTCGCCGGTGTCGCATTCGGTGAGCGCGGTGTCGGGATTTCCGTGGCGGTCGAAGATCACCTCCAAAAGGAAACCGCCATGCATTATCCGGCAATTATATCGATATTCGCCGCCCACGCTCACAAAGCCGTATTCCGCCAATCGCTCGGGAACGATCGTTTTCTTTGCAAAAAGCTCCTCAAACACTGCATGACCCTCCTTCGGCGTTTTTCTGCGTATATTTTAGCACATAATTCAACAAATATCAAGTTATTTATTGCAAACGAAGAAAAAGTATGGTATAATTCTTACATAATGAAACCGGAACCGGAGGTTTTGAGATGCTTTATGTTTTGGACACCGCCGATCTTGAAGCGATCGGTCATTTTTGTGAGTTTTATCCCATTTCGGGAGTAACCACAAATCCCTCGATAATTGCAAAGGAAAAAGCGGAGCTTTTGCCACACCTCAAGAAGATACGCAACATCATAGGCAACGACCGCCTGCTCTGCGTTCAGACCCTTGAGGGCACCGCCGAGGGCATGGCGGCAGACGCCGAGGCGCTTCGGGATGCGCTCGGCGGAAATCTTTACATCAAGATTCCGATAAGCGAGGCAGGACTTAAGGCAACTCCCATCATAAAATCAATGGGTATCGGCGTGCTTATGACCGCAATATTCACCTCGGCGCAGGCACTTGTTTCCGCCATGGCCGGTGCCGATTTCGTTGCGCCCTACGTCAACCGCATCGACAACGCCGGCGGCAACGGTGTGGGTGTCGTTGAAGAGATCGTGCGGCAATTTAAGACCTTCGGGACTGATTGCCGTGTTCTTGCCGCCAGTTTTAAGAACGTAAGTCAGGTAAACGCCTGCGCGAACGCCGGCTGCCACTCTGTCACCGTCAGCCCCGAGATCATGCGCGGCTTGATCTCCCATCCGCTGACCGACGTTGCCGTTGAAGGCTTTGAGAAGGATTGGCGAAGCGTTTACGGTGACTCTCAGGTCGCCGACCTGCTAAGAAAGCAATAAACAGCTAAAGCGACGGCAAAATGCCGTCGCTTTAGCTTGCAGTCATCCTTTTCTCCTGAAGTTTCCGAAAACCTCGTTGACCTTTTCAAAGCTTGCAAAGGTGCCGGGGTGGCTTTTAATTATGCGCATCATATCGCCGATCTGGCGTTTGTTTATGATGCAAACTATCATGTATCGGTCGGTATGCGTGTGCATTCCGCGAACGCTGATCGCCGTAACGCCGTGCTGGAGCTTGCTCATCAACTCCTCGGAAAGCACCTCCGGCTCCGTGGTTATTATCTCGAATTTGTAACCGTTTTTGATGCCGCTCAGGCCATGGTCGACTATGACGTTGGCAATAAAAAGATTCATCAGCGTGCATATTACCGGGGTAACCTTCATGCCGTAAACAAAGAAGGCAATGGCAACCACACAGGAATCCATGACGAAGGATACGTATGCAATATTGAGATCGGGGCGCGCCTTGCGCAGCAGCGCGGAAATGCCGTATGTACCTCCGCTCGCTCCGAAGCGGCGAAGCATCAATGAAAAACCGAAGCCGGACACAACGCCCGTGGCTATGCACGCGAAAATAATATTGAAATCCTCGGCGTTGTTTGCAAGGCAATAAGCCTTAAGACCGCATAAATCGTAAACGCGCGGAACCGTTGACTGCACCAGCATATAGAGGCTGAGCATAAAGCCGAGCTTTTTATCTATAAGGATGCTGACCAGAACGAATATCGGCAGATTGAAGGCAAGCATGAGGATGCCCCAATCGACTGCACCGCCCAAAAGATGATGCGTTATCGTTGCAAGACCGCCCACTCCGCCGGGAGCAAAGCCGTTGCTGTTCTGAAAAAAATGGTACGCCGTGCCGACAACGACCCCTGCCGCAACGGCGGTAATAATATCGATAATCAGAGTTCTGATACTGAACTTTGTCTTCATTCCGGTTCTCCTCAAATACGTCCCGCGCTGCTTGCGCCGCCAAAAGGATGTTTCCCATCGGGGCACGGAATCGTTTATGTATTGCATTTTCATCTTCGGAAAGACCGCATCGGCCCTCAGCGCATAATTATTATAGCATAATAAGACATTTTTTGCAAGATAAAAACACGGTTTTATGAATTATTAAAGTCCGTCCGAGCCGAAAAAACCGTTGGTTTTGATAAACTTAAGATTACGGTAATAATCTATTTCCGAAAAATTGATAAATTAACAAAATGTTAACCAACCAAGTCTGAATACGTGGTAAAATTAGGTATCATTTTGTAAAGGAGCCACGAAAATGAACGAACTTGAGATCAAAATCACCGAACAGGCTGCGGAAGTCTCCGAGCCTGTAGCTGAAGCAACGGAGATTACGGAAAAAACCGAGCTTGAAACTTCTGCGGAGGAAGCGGCAGAGCCGGCAGAGCCGGCAGAGCCGCTCGAAACTGTTGAACCTGTAGATACCATTGAGCCTGTAGAAACCTTTGAACCTGTTGAAGCAGATATTTTCACACCGATTGCCGATGAAGTAATTGCAACCGAGCCTACGCCCGAAAGTGCCGTTTCCTCTCGAATTCGCCTTGCAAATGGCGAGACCGTGATCAAGGAATGGACGTACGCTACCGTAAAACGCTGGTTCCGCAAATACGGTGAGACAACACTCACGCTGACCGACCGCCGCCTTGTTGCCACGCAGACCCGCGGCAAGCTCCTCCAGAAGAGTGAGATTCCCACGCGCGACATCAAGAGCTTCTCCGGCTCTGTCACCTATAAGCGCCCGACCTCACTGCTTGTGATGGGAATAATCCTCATTCTCGCCCTCATCGGAGGCGCGGTAGCAATGATGATGAGACTCAATCCGGCAGGCTTGAAAGAACTACCGATCGGCATTCTCATCGGCGCCGCTGCCATCCTTGCGCTTGCAATTCTATTTATCGTGCTTTACGCCGTTATCAAGAGGGGCTACTTCGTGCTTGACGTGCGCACGTATCAAGCCGAAGGCACGCCGCTCGACATTTATACAAACAATGCATCTATGATCTCCGGCAAGAGATTCCGCGTCAAGCTCGACCTAAACGTTGCACACGAGGTTCTTGATACCTTCGGGGCAGTTCTGCAAACCGTAAATCGCTGACCCACGGAGGTAAAAATGGTTAATAATCAAGTAATGCTTGCACCGGGTGAGCGGCTTCTCTACCAATGGACATACGCTTATGAAAAGCGAAAAATGGCATTTGGCAACCGCACGCTCGCAGTAACAAACCGCCGCATTATTGCAAAAAACGATCTCGGACGCATCTATAATCACGAGGAAATACTTCTTTCCGACGTCAAGAACATTTTCGGACGGCTCGCCGTTGCGCGTATTCCGGGATTGTGTGTTTTTGCGGTCGTTTGCTTCCTTTTGGCGATTGGTGCCATCGTGGCACAGCAATTTTTACCCATCGACGATACGCTTGCCTCTCTTATGCTTCCCATCGCCGGCGTTTGTGCGTTTTTTGGGCTGATTTTCCTCGTCTGCTTTATATTCATCAAACGCGTTTCGTTTGCTCTGCACATCGACACGCGACGCAGGGAGGGTGAACGGTTCACGGTAGCCGCAAATCAGCTTCCCGGGAAGAAGCCGAGCCGCAGGAAGAATGCGCAGGTAACCCGGCTTCTCATAAACGTCGACGCCGCGCGCGAGATGCTTGAAGTCATAGGGGCGCTTCCTTACGAAAATTAAAAAAGTTGACCCGTCTCTTTTCGGAGACGGGTTTGCCGTTAAAGATCAATGCGCCAATATTCAACGAAATCCGAGGTTTCGTACATTACGATCGCGCTGTGCGTCATATCGGCAATGAGAATCACGATCATGACAAGGGCTACGGGTGCAAGCACGCGGACATCGGGCTTCATCATCATGCGGTAAAGCGGCTTGAAGCAAAGCCCCATGAAGGCCGTAACCAACGCGCCATACGCCGCAGAGATCGGAACGCAGGAGAATTTGGTCATGTTTAGCGGCAGGGTCGTGTACTCCCACCAAGTTATGTGGAAATATTCTTCAACGAGTGTGCCGAGCGTTATCTCCGCACCTGTGACGCAGAAAAAGGCGATCACGAAATAAAGCAGGATATTTGCCGCCCTGTGCCCGAGATCGACCCCAAATCCGAAGAGCTTCGGCTCTTCGGGCGTGCCGAACAAAAGATACAGCGCCACGACCCCCATACCGTAGCCCAGGAGGAAGGGCAAAAACATATTTCTGTTATCGATGTAACCGAGCGAAAAGCCGATAAAAATATTCTCAACCCAAAAGCCGCCGAATGACACGATGACGGCAATCATGCATAGCGAACAAAATTTTTTGAATTTCATGCTGTCGTAACGTTAACTCCTCTCAAAAAGCTCAACAAAAATTATACTACTAACTTATGAATATGTCAAGTACATTAAGAAAACTGATAAAGCCCGTCCTTTTGAGACGGGCTTCATTCTGTACGCGGTTATTGGTAGGAAATATCTTCGGCAGTTGCGAGGGGGTGTCTATAGAGAGCGTCACCGTCGAGGTTCTCGCGGTGCATGTCAACGCAGCTTATGCGACGGTTGGTGTAGGTGGTGTAGTAATACAGCCCTCTGTCCGCGTTTGCGCAGGCGGTGTAGACCGTGATATTCCATCGCTTTGAGGCGGTAAGGCATAGTCCCCGAATCTGCCCGACCGACGAGAGCAGATGGAAAAACTGCGAAACGGATGCCGTCTCATCAC
>JBJDZD010000052.1:0-14334 GCA_051867815.1 Eubacteriales bacterium
TCGCAATCAGAAGAACCCGAACAACATGGGAAAAGCTCAAAGGCTTGACCCGAAAACGCGAAACCGTGTGCTTCTGCGTCTCTCGCGCTACCTTTTCAGGCACGGAAAGATCGTTCTTCTTGCCTTCGTCCTGATGCTCTCCTCAAATCTCCTCGCGCTCGTCGGACCGAAGCTTTCGGGCGAGGCGATCAACGCCATAGTCGGCAAAGGACTTGTGGATTTTGGCGTAATTTACGAAAAAGTCGGTCTCCTCGTGCTATGCTACGTCGGCTCGGCACTTCTCTCGCTGGGGCTGGCGCTGACGCTCGTAAGGCTGGGCAAAAAGATAACGTATTCACTCCGAAAGGACCTCTTTGAGCATCTGCTGACGCTCCCCGTCGGCTATTTTGATACGCATCAGACGGGCGACATCATCAGCCACATATCGTACGATATCGACACGGTCAACACCTCGCTTTCGCACGACCTTTTGCAAATATGCGCGAGCATAGTCACCGTGTTCGGTTCGGTATTCATGATGCTATCCATCTCCCCGATGCTCCTCCTTGTTTTCTGCATCACGGTGCCTATATCGCTCGTGCTGACCAAACGCAGAACCACGAAGGTACGCCCCCTTTTCCGCCGCCGCTCTGCCAAGCTCGGCGAGCTGAACGGCTATGCCGAGGAGATGCTTTCCGGCCAAAAGACCATACGCGCGTACGGCCGTCAGGCGCATATATGCCGGCAGTTTGACGAGCGCAACAAAAACGCCTGCGACGCTTACTATGAAGCGGACTACCACGGTGCGCTTATCGGTCCCTCAGTCAACTTCATCAATAATCTATCCCTATCTCTCATTATCATGTTCGGAGGCATATTCTTCCTGCTTTCAATCACGGGCACGGTCCACCCCACATCCGTTTTCTTCATAGAGCTTGGATATCTCTCGTCGTTCGTGCAGTATTCGCGCCGTTTTTCCGGCCCGATAAACGAATTTGCCAACATCCTCGCCGACCTTCAATCGGCACTCTCGGCGGCGGAGCGCATCTTCCGCATAATGGATGAAGACCCGGAAACGCCCGATATTGAAGGCGCGACAGAAACGGACGATATTAAGGGCGAGGTCAAGCTCGATCACGTGAGATTCGGCTACATCCCCGAAAGAATCATCATCAAAGACCTCAGTCTCGACGTTCCGAGGGGCAGTACCGTTGCCATAGTCGGCCCTACCGGCGCCGGAAAAACAACGATAATCAATCTGCTGATGCGCTTTTACGACGTAAACTCCGGTACTATCAGCCTCGACGGCAAGGAGATACGCCAATACACGCGCCATTCCCTGCGCTCGGCATACACGATGGTATTGCAGGAGACCTGGCTCTTCGGCGGCTCCGTGGCTGACAACATTGCATACGGCAAGGAGGGCGCAACACGGGATGAGATAATATCGGCGGCACGCGCGGCGAAGATCGACTCCTTCATACGCACTCTGCCCGAGGGCTACGACACCGTAATGACGGACAACGGCGTAAATATCTCAAAGGGTCAAAAACAGCTCATCACGATAGCGCGCGCCATGCTGGCGGATTCACCCATGCTCATTCTCGACGAGGCAACCTCGAACGTTGACTCTCGCACGGAGATAATGATACAGGAGGCAATGCTCAAGCTCATGCAGGGCAGGACCTGCTTCGTCATCGCACACCGCCTCTCAACGGTGCAAAACGCCGATACCATTCTCGTTGTAAAGGACGGAAACGTTATCGAGCAGGGCAACCACGAGGCACTCATGAAGCTCGGCGGAACTTACGCCGGACTGTATAATTCGCAGTTTTCATAAAATAAACCGCGGAATCCCGGGATTCCGCGGTTTATTTTACAGTTACGAAAGCATCTTCTCCTGCTCCTTTGCGTGCCTTGACTCATCGGCGGAGAGTCTTGAGAAGAGCGCGGATGCGGAAAGATCTCCGCATTTTTCCGCGGCAAGTGCCAAACGGTGATAATTCTCGGCGGCACGCCGCTCGGTCATGATATTGTTTTTAAGCGCTCTGGTAGCCGCAACGGGCGCACGGCTGTCGCGATCCTCGCAGAGATTTATCCTGCCGGAATTGCGAACGGCACTTCTCTCGCAGGGGTCGCCGCCAAGGCGCAGAATAAGCTCGCCGAGAGCGCGGTGGTGGTGCATCTCCTCCATTGCAAGGTGATCGAAAAACTCCGAAAGCTCCGGCAGGGCATCCGCAAACATTATGGATAAGTACAAGTATTCCGATATGGCATTCAGCTCGCCTGCTCGCGCACACGCCGCCTCGTTTGCCAATGCCGGATTCTTCATTCTGTTTTGATTCTGCATGTTGTTCCTCTCCTGTGTTTAGTTGTTCAATCACAGTTTATGCCCCAAAATGATATCGGTTAATCATTCGGCTCATTTTTTCAAAAATCTTCCCCCAACCGTTGACTTACAAAGCGGCAGTATGGTATAATTATTATACCACAAGCGAAAGGACTACCCAAAATGGATATCACTTCTGTTTCAAGACTTTCAGCAAACATAACGGATAATATCTCCCGCGTCATCTTCGGAAAGCGCCGCGAGATAGAGCTTATTGTAATTTCCATGATTGCAGGCGGGCATATTCTGCTTGACGACATTCCGGGCACGGGCAAAACAACGCTTGCGAGGGCACTTGCACGGTCGATCTCCGGTGAGGTCAAGCGCATACAGTTCACCCCCGACCTTCTGCCCTCCGACATTACGGGCATCAATTATTTCGACCAAAAGACCTCGGAGTTTGTATTCCGTCCCGGCCCCGTCTTTACCAACATACTCATAGCGGACGAAATAAACCGTACCACACCGCGTACACAGTCCGCACTCCTTGAGTGCATGGGAGAACGCCAGACCACCGTTGACGGCGTTACATACAAGCTCGACGACACCTTTCTCGTCATTGCAACGCAAAACCCGATCGAATCCCAGGGTACTTTTCCCCTGCCCGAAGCGCAGACCGACCGCTTCTTCATGAAGCTCGCTCTCGGCTATCCCGATCGCGCAAACGAGCTTGAAATGATGAACGTTCACGGTATCGCCTCGCCCCTGTCTTCCCTCTCGCCCGTTTGCACGTGTGCGGATATTGCAGCCGCGTCCTCTGCCTGCCGGAACGTAACGGTAACGGAGCCTCTCAAGGACTACATATTGCGCATAGTTGATGCGACGCGCAACAACAACCGGATCCTCATGGGCGTCAGCCCTCGCGGAACGCTTGCGCTTCTGAATGCCTCGCGCATTGCCGCGGCTGTTTCGGGTAGAGATTATTGCCTGCCGGACGACGTTCGCCGCGTTGCCGTTCCCGTGCTTGCGCACAGGATCATCTCTCGCACGCAAAGCACCGTTCGCATGTCCGATACCAATGAAAAGTTGATCGAATTCGTGCTTGATTCCGTTGAAGCCCCGATAGGAAACAGCTGATTTACAATCAGATCCGAGAAAGGAGGGCCACCATGCTGTTCGTAGCTGTTGCAGTTGCAATGGTCGGAGTTGTGCTTTTGCAATACTTCGTCTACAAAAAATACGGCTTTTCAAATATTGAATACAGCGCTCGTCTCTCCTCCGGTGAGGTCTTTGAGGGCGACGACGTTTATCTCTACGAGGAGATAACCAACAACGGCGCGCTTCCCCTCCCGTATATCAAGGTTGACACCGATCTGCCGGAGGGACTCGTCTTTACCCTGCTTGAATCCTCCGCGCACGATCCCGGTGGTATCTTTTCGAAGGGGAAAACCCTGTCGCGCGGCGCGGCAAAGCAGGAGGCAGCTCGCTTGCGCAGGATAAAGCGCACCTCATCAATACAATCACTCTTCGTCCTTCGCCCCTATGCGCGCATACGCCGCCGCTGGCGGCTTACCTGCACCAAGCGCGGCGACTACCTTCTGCGTGGCGTACTTGCCACGGGAAGCGACATTCTCGGCATGGGCACGCGCTCCAAATATATCGAGCTTTCAAACAAGGGCGGCAACCGCTTGGTCGTTCTGCCGCGCCCCGAGGAGCTTTCGGGCAGATATACCTCCTCGCGCTATCTCTGCGGCGATATAATCTCACAAATCTGCCCCGTCACCGACCCCATTCGTCTTTGCGGAGCACGTGAATATCAGCCAAGCGACCCCATGCGCCTTATCAACTGGAAATCCACCGCATCGCATAACCGCTTGATGGTCAATATCGAGGAGCGCACGGTGCGCCATCGCTTCTCACTGATTCTCAACATGTCCTCGCGACAGATCGAAAAGACTTGCACCCCATCCGACACCGCTGCCATTGAAAGTTGCATCACGCTTTGCACCTCAATACTCGACCGCATTGCGTCGGAGGACGTTCCCGTGCGTTTCTTTTCGAATTATCCGCCCAAGGACACGTCGGAATTCGGCGGCCGGGCGGTCAGCAACGACGAAATCGGCCAATTCATTACGGAGTGCGGACCGTTCCGCGGCTCGCGCGACATGATCTACGCTTTGCGCATGCTCGCTAAGCTTGATATGAAGATATCCGTTCCCATTGAAAAAATGTTCGACCATATTGTAACGCATCCCGAGCTTTACCGCGAAAACGAAAACATGATAATCGTCACGTCCTACATCGACGGGCGCATGATGAACCTCAGGGATGCCCTCGCCGCAGAGGGCATGCGCGTGATCTTCTACGTTGCCACAACGCGCAACGAGGTCGGCGCGCTCTCCGAGGAAAACGACGTTTATTTCAAAACAGCCAATTGTACAACCGCGTTTAACAATTGATTGCCGCGCGGCCGGCAAAGCCACCGAAAAAACGTATTTATATTATAATTACCGACTTTTACAATCGGCTGTTATTTCTGAATTTAAGGAGGAAAGAAAATGAAAAGCACTGCCCAATCCACGCCAAAATATATGTGGCTGAGCTTCTTCGGCATTTATTTCCTCGTATGCGCCGCAGTCCTGCCGGTGATTGCCGGCGGAATCTCCGTCATATCGTATTTTGCAATCATCCTCGTCTGCATGGTGCTCGGCTATTTTCTTCAAGCCGGGGTCTGCGCGGCGTTCAAGTTCAAGCGCGAGCTTGAGAGCCGTGCCTATGAGCCGGAATACAAGTATTTTAAGCGTTCCCTCGCCCTGCCCGTTTGGGTGATTGCCGCCGCGCTCGCCGTTCCCGTCCATCTTCTCGTTGACCGCATCCTGTATTTGCGCGCTAAGCTTCCCACATACAGCTACGATCCCGATTCCCTCATACCTATAACAGTGGCACTCGTGTTTTTCATGACCGTTGCGCTCGGATCCTTCGTTTGGTTCTTTCCCTATAGCCGTCTGATGACGGGCGGCGGCCTTTACACGGGGCTGACCGTTATATTCATTCTGTTTATATTGCACGCTTCCATTCAATCGCCGGGGCTTACCGTGGTTGGCGTATGCCTGCTCGGATATGCCTTTTTCGCCATGATTGCCGGAAATCAGTATGCGCTCGGCCGCACCTACCGCGGAACCGTCGTATCCTTTATGACGCCGCAGACCCGAAAATACAATCTCTTGCTTTCGCTTGCGCTTGTTGCGGTCTTTTTCGGCTTGCTCTTTTTCGCTTATCTGATCGTGAACGGCATCCGCACGACGATTCTCTTTATCATAGCCGCGATACTGCGCGCCATGAACAATAACGACGCCGGCTACACCGAGGAGGAAGAGCAAGACATTTTCAAAAGCGTTTCCGCCTTCGTTTTCGGCAATGCGCAGGCATCACATTCCATAAATTATTGGTGCTACATCCTTTTCGTCGTCTTTCTCGTGATTGCGCTTATCATAACGCTTACCGGACGCCGCCCGGAGCTTAGGCGCTTTATTGCTTGGCTCAAGACAATGATCGTGGCACTCTTTGAATTTCTGTGGCTTCCCATACGCGATTACGCCCAACGCTCCGACGAAGCTTTCACAAACTATGTTGACGAGGAAGTCAAGCTTCAAAAAGACGATATCAAGGTCAAAATCCGCGAGTCCGCCGGCACGGGCATGACCTGGCGTGACTTCAACGTTGCCCTTCGCTCAAAGCCCACGGCTGAAGAAAAATATCGCTTTGCTTATTCGACCTACGTCGGTCAGCTTCGCAAAATGCCGTTGTTCGTAAGGAGATCGGACACTCCTCGTAAAATATGCGAGCGGCTAACCGTCGGCGGCAAGCTCATGTCTGCGTCAGAGATCGAGCAGGTCACCGAGGCTTTTGAGCAGATCGAATTTGCCGACCGCCCCGCCGACCGCAAAACCGACGAAGCAATGGCTACCCTTTGCGAAAAAATCAAGGAAAACATGTAAAAAAGGCGAAAAACGCAAAAGTGATATAATCCCCTTAGAGCAGACACTTGAAAAAGTTTTCAAGTCTACAATAAGGGGATCATATCACTATAAGCATAATCGCCTATTTGTATTTTTGCGCTTTGTTGAGGTAAGGCTTATTTTTTGTCAAGCTCTTCGCGGATCGCCGTGATCCTCTTGTGAATGGGCGGATGCGAGTATTCGAGGATCACGTAGAGTGGGGACGGAGCAAGCTCTGCGAAGTTATCGCGTGCGAGCTTCTTCAGTGCGGGAATCATAGCCTCACCGTAGCCTTCCTTCACCGCCTGGCGGTCGGCGCGGTATTCGAAACGGCGGCTCACGGCGTTTGAAAAAATACCCAGAAAAGGGTTGACTACGGAAAAAGCAATTCCTATAAGAATGAAAGCAAATCCGTAGTTCAGGCCTTCAAAGCCGAATGCGGAATAGAGCGCTTCCACCGATACGAGAAGCCACGCCATTACGGAAATCAGAACAAAATTGAGTGTATTGATGAACTGAAGCTTGACGGTGTCCTTGTGCAGGCCGTGGCCGAGTTCATGCGCAAAAACCGCGCAGATCTCATCCGCAGTCATCGCATTCACAAGGTTATCGAAAAGCACGATACGCTTCATCTTGCCGATTCCCGTGAAATATGCATTCATCTTCGTCGTGCGGCGGGAAGCGTCCATCACCTCGATGGCGCGCACCGAATAGCCGTGCCTTGTGAGAAGCCCCATGAGCCTGTCTCGAAGCTCGCCCTCTTCAAGAGGAGTGAATTTGTTGCCGATTCGGCTGAATACGGGAGAAATCGCGCTCATTACAAATGCGAAAACAATTAGAACCACTCCGCAGACGATTGCCATGTAGTCTCCGTAGCTGATGTGGCAGACGGCAACTAAAACTGCGAGGGAAAGAGAGAACAGCAACCCGAATATAAGCTCGCGGATGCGGTCGGCAACGAAGGTCTTCATCTTTGTACGGTTAAATCCGTATTTTTCTTCGATGACCATGGTAGATATGTAAGATTTGGGAATATTCAAAACAAAGTCGACCGCGGATTCAAGCAAAATGACCGCGAAGAGCTGCATATACAGATTATTCGGAAAGAGCATGGCAAACCGAGAGTAGACATTTGCCGCAAGCAAAACGATCGTTACCGCCATTGAGATGACGCCAAATATTATTGAAAGTCCGGCGTGCTCAAATGAATAACGCCGCCACTTTTCGTAGGTTTCCGGGTCGTATACATCCGAAACCGAGGCAGGCGTCGGATTCTTTGCGGAGCGAAGCTTCACTAAGCACAGAACGATTTTATAAACGGACGAGAGCGCCGCAATGGCAATGATCAATAGTTTCATGTCGAATCCTTCTTCAAGTGTAAATGATTATTATAATAGGATTATATCACTAATTAAGCGAATTTCAACGTGTTTTTGTAAATATTTATCAAAAAACATTATCGCATATACAAGTAATCTTCTCCGATTGGATAATTAAACCGGAGATGAATAAAGAACGCAGAATACGGTGCAGCCCCAAGGGGTTCCACCGTATTCTTACGGCATTGAAGCCATCAAAGCTCGGTTGCTTTCTTAATTCGATATCTGCGACATGGCACTCAGCATTCCGCCGACATTGCCCATTGCGCGCTTTACCTTCTTGACCATTCTCTTGGTCTTGAGCGGGCTTGAATTATATGCCGAGACCGCAAACGCGGCGGCACCGACTGCGGTACCGACACCTGCGACCGCCATTATTGCTTTTGTTGCTTTTTTCATTTTCGATCAGTCCTCCGTTCGGTATTATTATCTCCGAAACCGTCGAAAATATTCTCACAACGGCATTATATCCGCGATGGATGCAAGCTTTTTCATACTTCTGAGTGCCCTCGCGGCCGCTTCAAGCGCGCGCTTGCGAATACGAAACGCTCCGGCGCGCGAAACGTCCATCATCTCCGCGCACCGTGTGACAGAAACACCGCGAATGTAATGCCAATAAAGCAAAAGCCGGGCGTTGGCGTCGCATTTAAGGCTTGAAACAAACTGCCTGATGCCGAACATACGCGCGCGAATAACGGTTTCGTCTGCATCCGCCTCTTCAATTTCAAGGTTGTTCGAAATGGTAAGCAGAGGATCCTCAGGGAGGACCTCGCTTCCCATAAATTCCCTGCCGTATCGCATGCAACTGAGCATCTTTGCGCCGTGACGGTAGCTCAAAAGATATTCCTCTGCCGCACGCAATTCCTCGGCACTTACATCGCTCGAATAGCGCAAGCTCTCGCGCTCTTCTCTTTTCTCGTCCAATGAGATTCCTCCTTTGAAAGTTCCGAAATAGAACATTTGTTCTATTCTTTGATAATATAATACCACATTTTTCCGCTGTTGTCAAGTCTTTTTTTCCGAAAATGAAATATTTACATATTTTTTGTTGACAACGGCGGCATTGGAACTTATAATTAGATTAATAATTAATTTTAGGAAAGACAAATGACCGTAATCAGTGTTAACGACGTCTCGCTATCCTTCGGGGCACGAGAGCTTTTTAAGAATATTTCATTTTCGCTGGAGACGAATGATCGCCTCGGCATCGTAGGGCCAAACGGATGCGGCAAGTCTACCCTTCTCTCCCTGCTTCTCCGCGAAAACAAGCCGGACGAAGGCTCCGTTTTCATTGCCGCGAACACCTCCGTCGGAATCCTGACGCAGGATTGCGCTTGCGAGGTCTCATCCGAAACGGGAGCAACCGCGCTTGAGCAGATGTACGCCGCATTCCCCGAGCATCTTGCCGCCGAGCGGCGCATTGCCGAGCTTGAGGAATGGCTTTCGCGCAATCCGGAGCTTTCGATGATGCCGAAATATGCCTCGATAACCAAGGAGTTTACCGACCTGCACGATCGCTACGCGCGCGAGGGCGGTTTGACCTTCCGCTCGCGCTGTCACTCGATTCTTGAGGGCATGGGCTTTACCGAGGAGCAAATGTCATTGCCTATTAAAGCGCTTTCCGGCGGTCAGCGTACGCGTCTTGCGCTTTCGCGCCGTCTTTGCCGCGAGCCGGACCTTCTACTGCTCGACGAGCCGACCAACCACCTCGATGCCGACACCCTTGCGTGGCTCGAATCCTTCCTATCCAATTACTCCGGCTGTCTTATCACCGTCTCGCACGACCGCCGATTCCTCGACAAGGTCACCAACAAGACCCTGCTTTTCGAGCGTGGCCGCGCCAAGCTATACAAGGGCAGCTACACCGCCTGTGCCGAGCAACGCCGCCGCGACCGCGAGATACTCGAGAAACAATACAAGGATCAGCAAAAGGAAATAGCGCGCCAGGAAGCATACATTGAGCAACAGCGCCGCTGGAATCGCGAGCGCAACATCATTGCGGCTGAAAGCCGACTTAAGATGCTGGCGAAAATCAACCGCATTGCCGCTCCCGAAAAGGACGAGCGTACAGTCAGAATGCAGTTCTCGCGCGGTCTGCAAAGCGGAAACGACGTTCTTGACGTCCGAAAGCTCTCTTTCCGTTATCCATCTGCATCAGTCACGCTCTTGCGCGAGCTTTCGTTTCAGGTCAAGCGCACGGAAAAGGTTTTCGTCGTCGGTCCGAACGGATGCGGAAAGTCGACCTTGATCAAATTACTGCTCGGCGAGCTGCAACCAACGGGCGGTATCATTGACTACGGTCATAATCTCATGATTGGTTATTACGACCAGGAAAATCAAGGCCTCGACGAGCGCAATACCGTGCTTGAGGAGCTTTGGTCGCTCTACCCCGACATGAAAGAGCACGAAGCGCGCGGCGCGCTGGGTGCCTTCCTCTTCCGCGGCGACGACGTATTCAAGCCCGTCTCTGTGCTGAGCGGCGGCGAGCGCGCGCGACTGACCTTAGCAAAGCTGATGCTTTCAAAAATGAACGTTCTCATCCTCGACGAGCCGACGAACCACCTCGACATCGGCTCGCGTGAGGCACTTGAGGACGCTCTTATGGGATTCGACGGCACTCTCATATGCGTTTCACACGACCGAGCCTTCATTGACCGCCTTGCGACCCGTCTGCTCTGCTTTGACGATCAGGGCAAGCTCGTCAGCCTGCCCGTGGGCAAGACCCGAGGCGCATGGGACGAGTGGCAGGCTTACCGCGAAAGCGGTCACCTCACGCCCTCACAGCCGATCGAACAAGCTCCGGTGGACACCCCCTCAAGCAACAAGGCGGAGTATCTCCGCCGCAAATACGAGGCCGCGGACGCACGCAAGCAGGCAAACCGCTTAGCGCGGCTAAAAAAGGAGCAGGAGGAGCTTGAAGCGGAACATGACAAGCTCTCCGCCGAGCTGTACGGCGACGCCGCCTCCGACTACGTTCGCGCCGCCGAGATCTCTGAAAGGATAGAGGAGATCGAAACCCGACTTCTTGAGATATACGAGGAGACCGAGGTTTAAGAGAAAAAGAAAACGGATACCCGTCGGCTCAAGGCCTTGGGTATCCGTTTTTTGTGGGCTTTTCAGACCACGTTATAAAAGTTGACGTACCAGATGACGTTAAAAACTATGCCGGTGATAAGAAACAGCAGGCCTGTCCAGAGAATGGCATGGTCGGTTGTCTTTTTCAGCTCCTGCATCTTCCTCTCGCGGTAATCGGCATATTTTTCATGCCTCAGTCTGCCCAAGGGTATAAATGCCAGTACAATGTTGCGCAGGACAAATCCTATTCCTATCAGCGCGCCCTCACCGCTGATGAACATCATTCCGGCAAATAAGGACAATAGAAGCCCCGAGACGGAAAATCCGTCCGCCAGAATCTGAATATTTACAGCGAGAGAGTGTGCAAAAAAGCCTTTATACCAGAACACGGCAACCGTGATCAGAGAAGCGACGGCAAAGCAAACGATATACTTCACCAATAGAGCTTTGTTTTCCTTTTTCATGGTTTAACCGTCCGTCTGTTAATTCAGCGACTCTTTGTACTTCTTTTCCTCGGCGTCGTTGCAATGAACAAAGTGTCCGGGAGCAATCTCGCGGAAAGTCGGCTTGTCAACCGAATAATCATGCTCCGCTATAGGGTTATAGGTTATTCTCGTGCGTTGCTTCTCATACACGGGATCGGGAAGCGGAATTGCCGACAAAAGCGACTTGGTGTAGGGGTGCAACGGATGGCTGAACAGCTCATCCGAATCGGCAAGCTCTACCATTTTACCGAAATACATAACGCCGATCCTGTCCGAGAAGTATTTAACGACGGAGAGGTCGTGCGCAATGAACAGGATCGTCAGTCCCATACTTTCGCGAAGGTCGTTGAGCAGGTTAATGACCTGCGCCTGAATGGAAACGTCAAGTGCAGAAATAGGCTCGTCTGCTATGATCATTTCAGGCTGCATGATTACGGCTCTCGCGATACCGATACGCTGACGCTGACCGCCCGAGAACTCGTGCGGATAGCGGTCTGCATGCTCGCGGACAAGGCCGACGGTTTCGAGAATATCGTAAACCTTCTGATTGATAAGCTCCTTGTCGGTCATGCCGTTGATGACCAGACCCTCGGCAATTATCTCGCGAACCGTCATACGGGGGTCGAGAGATGCTATCGGATCCTGGAATATCATCTGGATCTCCGTGACGAGCTTGCTCTTCTTTGCAACGCGGCATCTCTGCTTGAGTTCCTTCTCAAGTGCGGCGACTGCTTCCCGGTCGTTACCTGCAGCCTTGATTTTCTCGTCATATTCTGCACGAAGTGCTTCAATACGAGTCTTGGAATAGCTCTCATCGACTGCCTTACAGTCGATTCTTGCCTCTTTTATCTTTGATCTGTTTTCAGCAACGACGGCACCCAGCTCGCTGTTAATTCTTGTTATCTCAGCTTCGATCTCAGCCTTTCTTTCGGGGCTTGCATCCTTCTCGGCGCGAAGGGCCTTGATCTTTGCTTTCGCTTCGGAGCGAGCGTTGGAGATCGCATCCTTGTATGCGCGCGTTCCGGCGCTGATCTTTTGACCCTTGAAGTACACGTTACCGGAGGTAATGTCGTACAATTTGATTATCGAGCGGCCGGTGGTGGTTTTGCCGCATCCGGACTCGCCGACAAGACCGAATGCCTCACCCTTTTTTATCTCAAAGCTTACGTCATCAACCGCCTTGAGATCCTTGTGTCCCATTCGGAAATACTGGCAAAGATGGTCAACTTTTAACAGTACTTCGTTATTATTCTCCATAATTGCCTCCTCTTTCCTTCATTCGTTTAATTCTTTCGGTAATGATCTTGGGAATCTCTACCTTGGGTGCATTGGGGTGCAAGAGCCACGTTGCGGCATAGTGTGTGGGAGAAACCTCAAACATGGGCGGCTCCATTTCAAAATCTATCTCCATTGCATACTTGTTTCTCTCCGCAAACGCATCTCCGACGGGTGGATAGATCATATTGGGAGGAGTACCGGGGATAGCGTCGAGCTTTTCGTTGGTATCGAGGTCGGGCATGGAAGAAAGCAAAGCCCAGGTATAAGGATGCTGAGGATTGTAGAAAACCTCTTCTGCCGTGCCGTACTCAACTATTTTACCCGCATACATAACGGCAATTCTGTCCGCCATGTTTGCAACAACGCCCAAATCGTGCGTAATGAAGATGATGGAGAGGTCGCGCTCACGCTTGAGTCGGTTTATAAGCTCCAGAATCTGTGCCTGAATGGTAACGTCCAGCGCGGTGGTAGGCTCGTCGCATATCAGAATATCGGGGTTAGCCGAAAGTGCGATTGCAATAACGATACGCTGGCGCATACCGCCGGAGAACTCGAAGGGGTACTGTCTGTAACGAAGTCTTGCCTCGGTAATACCAACCTCTTCCATAAGCTTGATAGCTCTTTCCTTTGCGATACGCTTTGTAAGCTTATAAACGACCTGGGAAGCCTTTTCCTTGAGATAATCGATGATCTCAATGCAACGCTTATCCAAATCGAACGAATCTGCAGCCTGAACATCCGCCTCAAACTTGTTGATTACACGAGTAATAACGGAAATGATGGTTCGGATCTGATCATCAGGCTCAACAACTGACTTGGGAACGACCTTCCAGTTGACCTTTTTGCCCTTTGCAAGCAGAGCCTCTCTCTTGGCTGTCTGACGTGCGAAGCGCGCCTCCTCCTTGGGGTTGTTCTTCAGATAGAAGAAGTAATTATCTATCTCTCTGCCAAGCGCTCCGCCGAAGGTGTAGGCTATGCTGTCCTTGACTACTGCCAAAGGATCAATGGAAAAGCGAACGAACTGATTGAGATTATTGTGAACCGCGTTTGCTTCCTGCTTGGTAAAGTTGCCTGCCTTGAAAAATTCGATTGCTTTCTTAAGCTCTACGATGGCTTTTTTCTTGTACGCAAGCGTCTTTTGGTACGAATACTGAACCGCGATCTTTTCGTAGCTGATGAATGACTCCATAAAGTCCTCTGTGAGGAATTTATACGCCATTTCGTTGGCCTCCGGAGCCGGGATCTTGCTGAGATCGGTATTGGGGTTCTTGTAAACATAGTAGCCGATTCGGAAGAAGTCATACTTCGGGCGCGCGAGCATCTCCTCTGCCGTCTTCTTGATCTGCTCAAGCACTGCGACGGTTTCGGGGGATGCATCCTTCTTGTATGCGTTGCCGGCGAAGAGCTTCTTTACGGCATCCTTGATTGACACCTTGGATTTTTCAACCGACTTTGCTTCAGCCAGGGCTGAGATCTGAGCCAACAGCGTTTTCTGATATCCGGTGACAAAATACTTGTCATTGATCTGACCGAGGTAATTGCCTACGCGGTTCAAGGTTGCAACGACGTCAACCGCCTGATTCTTTTCGGTAAGGAAGAGGAAATCTTCGATGACGGTGATCATTTCCTCTGCCGCCGTGCGCGACGCGTTGTAGCTGTTCTCAAGCTCTATGGCCTTGATGTTGAAATTATCGAAGGTCTTGATGTGCTTTTCAATGTCCGCAACGGAAATGCTCGGCAAATTGTTCTTGTTAAGAGTCGCCTTGACTATCGTATCGTTAAGGGTAGCCAGCATCTTGTTGAAGGCTTCA
>JBJDZD010000053.1:0-57539 GCA_051867815.1 Eubacteriales bacterium
GTCGGCCTACTCCGTCCGGCCGCTCGGTTGCTTTGCGACTTCGTCGCCCGGCGAAGGATATATAATTTCGTTCGGGCTACGGTGGCTTTATAACATCGAACTCCATAGTCCGCTTTTCTTTTTGACACCGTCGGCGCAAAAAGAAAAGCTCGCAAAAGAAAAACGCCATGGAGAATTTCGCGCTCTGCGGAGCGCGACTCAAGGCTCTGCCTTGAGAATCCGCAACCTTTTGAAAAAGGTTGACCAAAACTTTCCGCATTTGGTTTGTGCACAGTCGGCGAGCTTGCTTTCCCGTTTATTGTCTTTATAGTTCCGTGTGCTTGCGGTATATGTTTTTACAGCTTCTTTACCCAAATATCTTGATCATTCCTGTGTTCAAGCCTGAAGCCTGCCGCTTTATAGATGTGGATCAGATGCGCGTAGTCATCCTCCGACACAGTATTGTGCTTGTTTGGATATGCCTCTGCATATACATATCCTTCGCGCTTTGCGTCGGCGCAAGCATACTGCAGAAGCTCCGACGCCACACCGCGGTTTCTGTAATCGGGAACGACCTCAAAGCACATAATGCATTTCACATGTCCGGCCATGGACGGTTCGGATGTAATTAAGTGCGGATAGCAAATTTTATCGTTGGCATTACACCATCCGACAGGCGCTCCGGACGCATATGCAAGATATCCGCGGAGCCTTCCTTGGTCAATCAGCTTTTCGGCCGCTTCCTTTGTGGCTGCGCGCAAGCTTTTTTTACCGCGCACGACAGGGGCTTCGATCTCACAGCGATTTTCCTCGTCCGTCATATTCCAGCAGGTACACATACAGACATTGTGAGAGTCGTTTTTTTGCACTTCACCGAAAAAGGTGAAAAAGTCCGATCTGGTGTCCGCGTGAAGCGGTAAAATCTCGAATTCCATCATCGATTCCTCAATAATTTGCCAATATTCGAGTAATCCATTGATCCAATAGATCCGCAGATTGCTCTGCGCTCAAGCCGGTTGTTTCCAAACGATCCATCTCAGGGTATTGATACTTTGTGCGCCCCGAGTAAACTTGATTGCGAAGCAAGGACCTATCGCACCACGTTCTGTCACTGCCGGGCATCTTTTGATTTGATGCTTCCCCATGCCTGCTTTCGATTCTCTTTTTTAATTCCTCATCGTCACAGACGAGCGAGGCAAAATACATGTGCTTGCGTTTTTCCTTATCAATTCCGCAAAAGGCATCCGGATAAAGATCGGCACAAAATACAACCGCGCGGTTTGTTTGGTTGGCAACGTCAAAGCAAACGTCAACCCACGTTTTTCTGCAGTCGGAAATGACTTCAGAAAAAGCCACGACGTTGCACAGGTCTCCCTTGAGAATGATATATTTGTTGCTTTTGCGTGCAATCAGTATTTGGGAAATCGTTGATTTACCCACTCCAAGTGCGCCGCAAACGACAAATACGGGCATGCTTGCTTTGTTCATGATCATTTTACCTCCAGATATATTTGATCCGGCGTTAAGCCAAATACATGCTTCGCAGTTCTTTGATGTCATCGACCGTCAGCTTCAGGCCACGGCGGAGAAACTCTTCCGTGCCGCCCCAGAATTCGTCGATCTCCTCAAATGCCGCGCGCAGATAATCGTCCTGCGAGGAAAGCAGAAGGTAGAGCGAATACGCGGAGTGAATGCTGAGGGTGATGAGCGCCACGCCGAGGAATATCCATAGGTTTTTGAATCGGCAGGAGCGATTGGTGCGCATATAGTCGCGCATGATGTCGTCGCGGTCAACTCCGAGAGCGAGCAGAATGGCGGCGGATGCGATGCCCGTGCGGTCCTTGCCCTGGGTGCAATGCCAAAGCACGGCTCCGTCCTCCTCCATGAGGGTGCGCATGAATTTGCGCAGAGCTTCGAGCGACGGCTCGGAGGTGACCATGGTGCGGTAGGTCTGCGCAAGGTAGGCGCGCGCACCGCCGTCCACGTTCATGATCTTGCGCAGTATCGAGGGACCCGTCCGACGGGTGACTGCCGGGTTTTGCTCGTCCGTGAGGGGAGGCAGGTGGAGGTAGTCAACGCCCTCGGGCACGATGTCGCGCCTGTGCGCAAGCTCGCCGGGCGCGCGGAGGTCGATGACGGCTTTCAGCCCCTTCTTGTCACGCAATTTATTTGCGGTTTTCAGTTTTATCTTTGCTAAGTGACCGCTGCGGTAGAGAAGCCGGGGGCGAACGACCTTGCCGTCTGCCGCCGGAATACCGCCCAGGTCACGGAAATTCTTGATCTTTCTTGCCATTGCTTGACTCCGTAAAACGAAATACATATATATTATATCACATTATCGGTGATTTGTAAACAGGAAATCCGTAAAAATCCCGTAAGCAAAACGCCATGCGCCGACGGCGCATGGCGTTGGTTTTGCTTTTCAGCACTTTTTCATAAGTCGGATGAAGAATTCGCAGGCATGCTCCAGGCATTCAAGGCGGATCTTTTCGTTGTTGCCGTGAATGGTGGCGCGCTCCCCGGCGGTCAGATCCATGGCGGAGAAGCGGTAAACACGGTCACAAATGCGACCCCAATGCCGGCTGTCCGAGCATTGCACCATCAGGTAGGGAGAAACGATGCAACCCTTCCAGGTGGATGCAACCGCACTTGCCACCTTGTCCCAGCCCTCACAGTCCGTGCGCGATATACGGCTGGGGTTCATGCCGTGAAGGCAGGAGACCTCAACGCTCTCGTCGCCCACGGTCTTGTTGATGTAGGCAAGCGCGGAGTCCATGTCGTCCGCAGGGTTGAGGCGGATATTGGAAACCAGCGACGCCTCGGGCGGAATCACGTTCGATGCCGACGAGCCTTGCATTTGCGTGAACGCCACGGTGGTGCGCAGGAGGGCGTTCAGCTCGCCGCCGCTCTTTTTGCAGAGAAGGTCAAGCACGGGCAGGAAAATGCCGATGTTCGCGAAAATGATCCGGTAAGCAAACGAGGAATACCTTCCGAGGGTGTCAAACATCTGCGCCGCCGGAGGGGTGAGCTTGAGCTTAAACGGATTTGAAAGCATCCTCGTGCATGCGCGCGCAAGACGGTCAACGGGCGCACCCGGCTTCGGCGCGGATGCGTGACCGCCGCTTGAGCGGACAGTGTATCTGACGTCCATCATGCCCTTTTCGGCAATTCCTATAAGTCCGCAGGGCGCACTCACACCGGGGAAAACGTTTTCTACGACCGCACCTCCCTCGTCAATGACGAAGGCAGGTTCGATGCCTTGCTGCTCAAAGTAGTCGACGATTCGGATGGCACCGCGGCCATTGACCTCCTCGCCGCCCGAAAAAGCAAAATAAACGTCGTTTTCGGGGACGAAGCCCTCTCCGATAAGGTGGTCGGCGGCGAAGAGTATGCCGCCGAAGGTGACCTTCGTGTCAAGCGTGCCGCGCCCGATGATGCAGCCGTCCTTTACGATGCCCTCGAAAGCCGGGGTGTCCCAAAGCTCCTCGTTTACGGGAACGACGTCGTAATGCGCCATCATGACGGCAGGAGCGCCGTGGTTTTTGCCGCTCCACTTAAAGAGCAGGCCGCGATCGTCAAATCGCGTGAATTCGCAAACGCGGTCAACGTTCGGGTAAAGCCGTGGCAACAGAGAGATCAGCTTTTCAAATTCCGCATCGTCCTCAAGGGATGGGTCACGGTAGGAAACGGTCTTGCATTTTACAAGCTCGATGAGGTTCTGCGCCGCCTTTTCGCGGTCAAATTCGACTGTGTCGGGGTCGATTTGCGGTTGCGCCTTCGGCTTGAAGGCAATGCCGCGAATGACGATGACGGCAAGAAAAACCAAGAGCGCGGCAGGTATCAAAAGAAGCCAAGGCATATCAAAGCACTCCCTTCTTGTATAGGATGCGCGCGACGATAACGGTAAAGACAACGCCGACGGGTACCATTATGCCGACCGTTCCGGCGTTGAGAGCCGGGACGAAGATGAAGAGCAACAGCATCAGGATCACTGGAGCTATGGAGAGCTTGAGGTTTTTCGAGATGAAAACCACGGCAAGCCCGCCGAAGAGCGCGGGCAGTATCATGTCGAAAGCCGGCTCAAGGACGGGGGACTCCAGAATGGGCGTCAGGGGAACGATGCAAATGACGCCGATGATGATTATGAGCGTGGTGACTATGCTTGAAACGGCAATGGCAATGGTGGAAATGACCTCGCCCTCCTCGTCGGACGCCTTAACGCCGGCACGGTCCATGGCATCTATGGCGCAGGGAAGCTTGAGGTTGGAAATGTTGCCGGTGATGAACGAAAGATAAGTGCCGCCTGCACCCAGCATGGGAACGTAGGTGAATATTTCAACGATTCCGACCGCCCAATACATCGGCGCGGTGGCAAGCAGACCCTTGAGCAATACGGAAAAGTTCGGTACGGTACCGAATATGAGCGAGAGCGAGAGGGGAAAGGCAAAAAGCACGAGGGCAACTGCAAAGCCCCATATTCTTCCGGCTCTGTGCGTGCCTTCCATATATGAAAGATCGGTGTTTTTCATGGATTTAACCTCCTAAAAGCATGGTGAAGGGAATTGCCGAAGCCATTCCGATAATCAGGGAGAGGGGAAGCGCGTAGTCGGTCAGCCAGCGTATCCTTGCCTTGGTGGCGATCGTGCCGCAGACAGCCATGACCACGGCAGAGGTGATCATTACGCAAACGGGAATAAGACCCGATGTGTCGCCCTTGACGATGAGGCCGACATCACAAAAAACATAGCCGAGAAAGGCGGAAATCATACCGAGGAACATGGCGTTATTGAAGATCTCACCCCATTTTTTGTCCTTCATGCCAACCTTGGCAAGTCCGCTCTGGAGCTTTTTGGTGAGAATCGGAACGAGGATAAGACCGGCGGCGATGCCGATGGTCATGACCCATGCAATGGTTATGTAGATCGAGGGGTCGGTGACGGTCGTGCCCGCGCTCATTCCGGCAGCCTCAAGCGCATTGCCTGCGGCAACGGTCTCGTATGTGATGGAGCCGATAACGGAAAGACGAAGCCATGGAAGAGGAACTCCGAGGCTTTTTGAGAGAGCAACGACGCCGACGAGTACGGCAATGGCAGGCGCAACCGTGAAGATGGCGGCGGAAATGACCGTTTTCTTGATGTGTGCGCCGAGACCGAGCTGACGGGCGCGCTTTACGGCGCGGACGAGAAAATAGACCGATTGCATCAGTACGACGGCAATTATCGCACCCACAATGACGAAAAGGATAGGGGAATTAACGTTGAAGGGCATTATTTTTTACCTCCCGGTTTTGGAAAATACTTGAACGTCATCGGCCAAAGAATGCCGCCGACGATCACGATCAAAAAATAGCGTGCCGTTCGCGCCCAGGTGTCGGGCGGCAGAATGGCGTTGAGGGGAAATTTGAGCAGGGTCTTTGCCGCCAGAACAAGGGCAAGTCCGCCCACGACCTTGATTATCTGCGCCCACCAAACGCAAACGGTCTCGAATTTGACGAAATGCGTGTCAATGGGGTAGACCACAAGGAAGCCGAGCATGCAACCGAGCAGGGTATAGGCGTTTTTCTCAGCCGAGATGTAGTTGTGAATGTTTTCATCCGTGAAAACTTCATCGGGGAAGGGGAAAAAGGAGATGAAGCATAGATAAGCAACGACGAGGGCGGTGAGCGCGCCGAGGATTGAATACATCACGGCGGGCGAGCTTTCCGCTTTTTTGAAAAGCGGCGCACCGACGAATATGAGGACGAGCGCGACAGCTATCGAAACTCCGACGTCGGCAGGCGTGTGAACTCCGAGGTACATGCGTGAGAGGGGAACGAGAACGCAGAGCGCGATTGATACTATCGTGACGGCTTTGTTTTTCGTCGTCCGTGCAATGCCGCCGAAGGTGCCAACGGAGGTCTGCGTGTGTCCGCTGGGGAAGGAGTAGCCGGTTGCCGCCTCGCGCGCGGATTCCACTATCGTGAAGTTCGGGTCCTTGACCCACGGGCGCGGTATGCGGAAGAGCATTTTGAGAAATTGGTTGATGACGGTGCCGACAAAGCCGATGCAGAGCAGAAAATATCCGCGGTATTTGTCAATGCACCAGAAAACTATCATGCCCACCGCCATAAATGCCGTCTCCTCACCGAGTACGGTGATAAACGAGAAGAAAAAATCCAGCACGGGATTTCTGATATCTTCCAGAAAATATAAAAATGACATGCTTTTAACCTCCGTATGCCGTAATGATCTCATGCGCATCGACCTGCGCAAGCAAGACTTTATGCGTTAATTATACCACCTCGGTCACGAATTTGCAACAATTTTTACAAAATTCAATAAAATTTGAGGCAAAAAAAGTTGAAATCCTGCGCCAAATATGATATAATTATCCCTATCCAATAAAAGGCGGTGAAATAATGACAGACGTAAGAACAATGGCGTATATAAATCTCCATGCCGTGCTCGGCTCGATTCCGTTCCTGTGCGAGCTTGACGACGGCGCAAAGGAGCTTATCAAGGGCAAAAAGGTGACGGTCGGCTTTGAGGTCAAGGGCGGTCCCTCCGGCAGGCTCATCTTTGACGGCGAAAAATGCTCCTTCGCTTCGGGTTGCGAACCGTGTGTGGTCAAGTTGCCCTTCTCGTCCCCCGAAAAATTCAACGGAATGATCGACGGTGTGGTGACCCCCATCCCCTCCAAGGGATTTACGAAGATCGGATTCCTGACAGGCCCGTTTACAAAGCTGACGGACATCCTCTCCTCCTACCTCCGCGCCGATAAGGAGAAGCTCTCCGATCCCGTTTTCTTTGAAAAAAGTACGATACTCATGCTGCATTTGATCGCCTCCGCGGTCGCGCAGATCGGAAACGAGGATAAAGTGGGCCGTGCAAGCGCATCCTATATCGTTGACGGCATCATCGAGCTTGCGGTCGGCGACGAGCTTGCCGTCGGAATCGAGGCAAAGGACCATAAGCTGACCGCCCTCCATTCCGCCCCCGATACCTGCATGTCCTTTATGAGATTTGAGAGCATTCGCCTCGCTCGCGCACTCTTTGATGGTGAGGTCAATGCGGTCGCGTGCGTCGGTGAGGGCAAGATCCGCATCGGCGGTATGATCTCGCAGGTCGATAATATCAACAGGATACTTGACCGCGTGGCACTTTATTTGGCTTGAGGTGAAAAATGAGGAATATCAACAATTACGATAAGAGCCGCGAGGCGTTTGCTCGCGCAATGAAGGTCATTCCCTCGGGAATTTACGGTCATCTCGGCCCTGCCGAGGGTTGTTACACCCCCGTTGAGGCGTTCCCGTTTTTCTCCTCGCGCGCACAGGGTACGTACGTTTGGGACCTCGACGGCAACAAGTTTATTGATTATATGTGCGCCTACGGCCCGAACGTCCTCGGATATAACGACCCGGACGTTGACCGCGCCGCCGCCGAGCAGAGAGCAATGGGCGACTGCACCACGCTTCCGTCCACCAGGATGATAGAGTTTGCGGAGCTGCTCGTCGATACCGTTGCCTCTGCCGATTGGGCTTTCTTCGCAAAGAACGGCAACGACGTCACCACTCTCGCCGTCATGACCGCGAGAGCGTATACACACCGCAAAAAGATCGTTTTCTTCAAGGGGTATTACCACGGCGTTTCGCCATGGACGCAGAAGATCGATTATTCCGGCGTCCTTGAAGAGGACGTAATGCATAATATTTACGTCAATTGGAACGATCTTGACGGACTTGAAAAGGTATTCAGGGAGAATAAGGGTCAGATCGCGGCGGTGATCGGCCAGCCGTATATGCACGGCAACTTCAAGGACAACGAGCTTCCGGCAAAGGGCTTCTGGCAAGAGGTGCGCAGAATGTGCACCGAAAACGGCACGGTGCTGGTGGTTGATGACGTCCGCGCAGGCTTCAGGCTTGATATTGCCGGCTCGGACCATTATTTCGGCTTCGAGGCGGATCTGATATGCTTCTGCAAGGCACTTGCAAACGGCTATAACGTCTCCGCACTCTGCGGCAAGGAGTTCCTCAAGAATACCGTTTCGGGCATGTCGTACACGGGAAGCTATTGGCTCTCGGCTGTGCCTTTTGCCGCCGGAATCGCTTGTATAAATAAGATGAAGCAGCTTGATTGCCCACGCATTCTCATCGAAAAGGGCACGAAGCTCAAGGAAGGTCTTATTGCCACCGCGCAGAGCTACGGTTTTGACTTGCACGTATCCGGCGTTCCCTCGCTGTTTTATTTGCGAATTGCGGACGACCCCAGCCTGATGCTGCATCAGGAGTGGATAGCGGAGTGCGTCAAGCGCGGAGTGTTCTTCACGAATCACCACAACCACTTCATCAACGCCGCCCTCAGCGACGAGGATATCAAGGAAACCATCGAGATTGCCGACGAGGCTTTCTCCGTAATCAAAAAAAGACATTAAATCAAAGCGGACAGCCTCGCACATGGGACCGTCCGCTTCCATATTATCCCTGTTTTACAATAATAATTGATATAAATGTGAAGATGGGTTGAAGTTGGTCATGTATAATATAACGTGAAAAATGATGAATGCATGAAAGGAACTGCATAATCCCATGTTTTACATCCTCTACAATCCCCATGCAGGCAACGGCACGAGCGAACAGACCGCGCTCCGCCTCAAGGAAAGCGGCAAATACGAGCCGGCAGAGACCGTTGCAATGACCGATATCGCATCCTATACCGAATTTTTGGCAGATAAGGCAGATGCCACCCTCATCATCTGCGGCGGCGACGGCACGCTCAACCGCTTTGTCAATGGGATCGAAGGCATCCCCCACGGCGACGTCTACTACATGGCGTCCGGCTCGGGCAACGACTTTTTGCGCGACCTCGGCATCACCGAGCAACAAGAACCTATCTGCATCAATAAGTACATAGAAAACCTCCCCGTTTGCGAGGTCAACGGCAAAACGCTCAAGGTTCTCAACGGCGTCGGCTACGGCATCGACGGATATTGCTGTCTTGTCGGTGACAATCTCAAGGCACAGAACGTCAAGGACATCAACTACACCGGCATTGCCATTAAGGGTCTGCTCTTCCACTATAAGCCCTCGGGCGGCACGGTAACGGTTGACGGCGAGAGCCGCCGTTACAAAAAGATATGGATCGCATCGGGCATGAACGGCAGGTATTACGGCGGCGGCATGATGCCCACCCCCTCGCAGGACAGACTGGGCGGCAACGGCACCGTTTCCACCTGCGTTTTCCACGATTCGGGCAAGCTCGGCACTCTCATGGTATTTCCCTCGCTCTTTAAGGGCGAGCATATCAACCACACGAAGAACGTGGACGTCCGCTCCGGCAAGAGAATTACGGTTGAGTTTGATTCTCCCCGTCCCCTCCAGATCGACGGCGAAACCATCCCCGAGGTCAAAAAGTACAGCGTTTACTACCGCTGAAATAAATATTTTTGGAAAAAGACCGCATTTTGCGGTCTTTTTTTCAAAAAGTACTTGACAAATCATACTATGTGTGGTACAGTATTATACGAAAGGAGGTATTTCGATGGATATACAGCTCAAAAGAGGACTTCTTGATGTTTGCGTGCTTGCCGCCATCAAGAAGGAGGATTCATACGGTTATCAAATAATTAAAGACATGAAGCCATATGTTGAGATATCGGAATCAACGCTCTACCCCATTTTGCGCCGGCTTGAAGCCGCCGATCTGCTGAGTGTTCGCACAGCGGAGCATAGCGGGCGCTTGCGCAAATACTATCACATCACGCCGGCAGGGTTGAAGCGAATAGATGATTTCAAAGACGAATGGAGAGAGATCATGTCGATTTACAGATTTGTCGCTAAGGAGGACAAGGAAACATGACTAAAACAGAATTTTTGACCGAGCTGGAGCGTGCCCTTTCGGGGCTTCCGCAAGAGGATATAAGAAAAAGCCTTGATTTCTATGCGGAAATGATAGATGAGCGCACTGAGGACGGCGTCAGCGAGGAGGAGGCGGTTGCCGCGCTCGGCGATATTGGGAATATCAGAACGCAGATCATCGGCGAAGTGCCGCTGGGTCGAATCGTAAAAGAGCGCATCAAGCCAAATCGCAAGCTCCGCGCTTGGGAGATAGTGCTTATCGCACTCGGCTCACCCATATGGCTTTCGCTGGCGGTGGCGGCAATATCAATAATATTTGCGGTTTTCGCCGTGCTGTGGTCCGTTGATATTTCAATTTTCGCGGTAGCCTTCGGATGCGGAGCGTTCTTCATCGCATCCATACCGGCAGCCGTGGTATTCTTCATCAACGCCAACACGCCGAATGCCCTCTTTTTGCTGGGCTGCGGTATGCTCGGCGGCGGCCTGTGCCTGTTTATCTGCATGGCCGGAGTACATTGTGCTCGCGCATGCTTTTGGCTGTGCAAAAAGCTCATTCACGGCATTAAATCCGCGTTCACCGCGAAAGGAGACGAATAATGAAAAACAAATCACTTGGCACGGTAATCGTTGCCGTTTTACTGACTGTTGCCGGCATTGCTCTCGCCTGCGCGGCACTCATAATGATAGATTTTGATTTTTTGCGCCTGTCAACGGACGATTTTGAGGAGGTCACGCATGTGATCGAGGGAGATTTTGACGGTTTGCGCATAGAAGTGGACACGCACGACGTTTCCATCCTTCCGTCCGAGGACGGAGCTTGCCGCCTGGTGGTGCACGAGAGCGAAAAAGTCAAATTCCGCATCGAGCAAAAGGGCGGCGTGCTTGAAATCACCGTTGATAACAACATGAAGTGGTACGATCACATCGGTATCAGCTTCGGCAAAAAGTCGTTTACCCTCTACCTGCCCGAAAACGAGTATGAATCCCTCTCCGTAAGCACCGATACCGGAAACATTGACGTTCCCGATGGCTTTGCTTTCGGTGACGTTTCCTTGGAGACGGACACGGGTGACGTTGATATTTGCGGTGTCGTTTGTAACGCTCTTGATATCGACGGCGAAACGGGCAAGATCAAGCTCATGGATGTGAGCGCAGATCGGATCACGGCACAAACCTCAACGGGCGACGTTACGCTCCTTGAGGTCAAGTGCAATGAAATCAGGGCAAGGACCTCCACCGGCTTCGTACATCTTGAAGAAGCAAACAGCACGGGTATCACGGACGTCAAGACCGGTACCGGTAAGGTGTCGCTCAACAAGTGTGTTTCCGGCGAGTTTCGCATCGAGACGAACACGGGTGACGTCAAATTCGACGCCTCGGATGCCGACGAGATATGGGTCAAGACCGGCACGGGCAGTGTTTCGGGTTATCTTCTCACAGAAAAGCTATTCACCGTAAACACCGGAACGGGAAAAATCGACGTTCCCGAAAGCCACGGGGATAAGCGTTGCAGCATCACTACGGGAACGGGTAATATTACGATCAGGATAGATTGAGCTGAATGCATTGACAGCTCCGTTTTAGCGACGAAAACGCACATTTCGCTTAAGCACGAGTGATCTCATAAAAAACGAGTCAAAAGCTCCTTGAAGGCTTTTGACTCAGTTTTTTCCGTGTACCTTACCGCACCGCGGGCAAACGGTCTCACCGGTCTGTGTGACGGGCGTGATATTTCTGAACCGGCAAACGCCCTCGGCGCTTTCGGTGCGACTTTTGCCGCTTTTTGTGCGGAAATTCTTGATCGCGGTCAGGTAAAAGCTCTCGCCCGTGTCGGGGCAGGTCTCTTCCGATATAACGGTGCGGCATGCTCCGCATTCGTAAAGCGAGCCGCCACTCTCGGCGCGTTTAAGCGCTTTGCCGCAGAACGGGCAGGTGTCGCGCTTGCCGTCGGCGTAGACCATGGCGCGCAGGAGCAGCTGTTGTATGCGGCGGAATGAATCGATATCATGGAGGTCAAGGCGCAGGTCGGCATCACCGTTCGGGTCTGCCGCCAAAACCTCGTCCGCTTCGATATCCGCCCTTTCGTAAAGGCAAAGAGCCGTTTTATACTCGCGCTCCTTGCGGACCGTCAGCATCAGCGCACCGTGCTCGCGCCTGATATTCAGCGCAAAGCCGCCGAAAGAGGCGTCGACGTCGATATTCTTGAAGTCGATCTCTGCACGATCGTCAAATCTGAAGTTGAAATGGCCTGCGGCAAAAACGCACAGCAAGGAGCAATATGCAAAATATTCGCTACGCTTCAGCCGCGGCTCGGGAACGACCGCACCGTCAAGCCCGATGCTTGAAAAATATTTGGCAAGCGAATAAAGACGGCGGTAATCCTTGTGTGAACGGAAAATATTCGTCTTTTTCAGCTCGAGCTTGTTTTTTCTCTTGCGACACTGCCGATAAACGGGGGCTTTCAGCCGTGAGCTGAGAGCATTTTCCACGGTTCGGAGCTTTTCCGAGCAGCGCTCAATTGGAAGCAGATATTGGTCGTAGTCTCGCAGATATCCCGTGTGCAGCTTGCCGAGGGCAATAAAAAACATGGGGTGGTTCTCGCGCTCAAGGAGATTGAAGCGCAATTCGCGGTTAGCATGTAGCATATCTTGCAGAATACGCTGATTTTTGGCAACGAAAGAGAGGATCAGGTCAATCGTCTGCGCAAACACCAGGTTTTCGTATATTGCGTAGTCGTCATCCTGACGGACGGTCATCAGCTTGCGCGGCACGAGAGCGTCGCCCTTGACGCTTTCCCACAGCTCGCTGTGAACGGCGATGTGTGAGAGCGTTTTGTTGTTGACTACGCGAACCGCTTCCGCAGGGAGTATTTCGCCGGAATCGCGCAAGCGAATGATGGGCAGGGCGAAAATGCGCTTGATCGAGGGGAGAACCGCGATTATTCGGTCAAGCACACCATCAAGCATGGCAAGATCCATGTCCTCGCGCAAAGCAAAGAGGTTCAGCCCCGACTGCACGTCGGTATCGAATTTTTCATAGCTTACCGCGTTTTCGGCGTATTGCTCCGCCGCCGCGTAACCTTCAAGTCTTTCGTCAGTCATCATTCAGGCTCAAAATGAAGTCGGAACAACGGCAAAGACCGAGCTTTTCAAACTCCGCCGCCAATTCTTCCTTATCGACCACGCTCTTGAATTCCAGCTTGGCAACGACCTTGCTGAGCAGTATACGCTCCAGACCGTCCGAGATAGCCTTCTCCGTTGCGCCGAAGCAGGCGGCGTAAATACGGACGAAATCCTCCATTTGTCTTGCAATACGGTTGCCGAAGGATATGTTGTAGGGCGCGAGGAGTGCTTCGACCTCACCGACGACGGGCGCGGCTTCGATATCAAAGTAAACGGAAGCCTTTGCTTCCTCAAAAAGCTCGCACAGGGCGGCGGCGGAAAGGTATCTCTGAGCCATGGGTTCGCCATAGGAGCGCACCTTGGGCGCGCGCTTGTTGAAATTCATGGTGTGGGCGCGGTCGTAGACCTTATCGCTGATCTCAAACGTGCTTTCGTCGCGGTTTGCCGTTCCGACGAACCAAACGTTTTGCGGAATGCTTATCGTGGTGCCGTCCTTAAGACCGATATAGCGGTAGCTTAAGCTATCGCGGCGGCGGTAGAGCGGTGTGCCGAGGAGCTTTATTTCGCGGTGGCCCTCCTCGTTTTCCATGAGGGATAGAAAATCCGAGAAATAATACTCAATGCGCGAGAGATTCATCTCGTCGAGAACGATGAAGGTGGGTACTTCGGGCATAAGGCGCGCGCGGTAGAGCGCGAGAGTGAACTTTTTGGGCGTATAAATGCGGCTGAATTCATTGTAATAGCCGAGCAACTCGTTCTTATCACGCCACGCGGACTCAACCTCAACGATATTGCATTCACCGAGTACCGCTTCGGCAAAGATCTTGGGCAGGCTTGTCTTACCGGTTCCGCTCATGCCCTGCAATATGGTAAGTCTGGTCGCGCCGAGACCTGCAATGAAAGCGGCGACATCCTCCGGCGTGTAAATGAGGTGCAGGCGCGAGTCGCGCGCGTATTTTACGACGAAATCAACTATCTCGCCGAGAGTGGGATTCTCGAAAGCGTTTACATCCTTGTCCTCAAGGGAAGCTCGCATCGACTCGTATCCGTTATCGATCGAGGTGAACGCCGGGCATGGGTCGTGGTCGCCGGGGGAGAGGGGCGCGGTGCTTTCCTCGGGCATCGGTGCGGAAAAACCGGACGGGTCATAGATCGCGCCTGCGCCGCTCAGGAAAACGGTCAGCTCGCTCTTTGTGCCGCGCGAATAGGGCTTGCGCAAAAGCATCAGACAAAGCACGCCCACCGCGGCAATGAAGAACCAAAACACGGAGCTTTTCACCTCGTAGGTGAATTGGAATTTTTCCGGATCAAAAAACTGTTCCCAATAACCGTGATCAAAGTCGGCAAGCACGCGTAGTATCCAAGCGGTGATGATATCCTTGTTTATATCCTTGGCAATCGAAAAATACAAGCCGAAAACGCCGATGACGAAGGTGGTAACGGTACCGACGACTGTTTGCAGAATTGAGAGCTGCCAGAAGGCCTTTGATCGACCGATGAGGGCGCAGAGGGAGGTAAGAATAAAAGCGCAGTTCGCGGCAACGAAGACAACGACGAAGAAGGTGAGTATCTGCATGCTTCCCGGAACCTCGGCTGTTCCCTTAAGGGCTTCGAGGCCGTTAAAGTACATTTCGGGAGAATCAAAGCTCGGCTTGACCGTTAAAATATCGCCGAGTGCGGCGAATATCGCAAGTAAGGTAACGGCACTTGCGTATATAAACTGCTCAATGCGCACCCCTGCGGCGGTTTTCTTCGGCTTGCGAGCTTCGTCCGCCGGTGTGATATTGCGCGTAAGGAATACGAAGATAATGACGATGCATACGGATATCAACAGGGGTGGGCAGAAGCAATGCCCGTATGTGAAGGGGAAGTCGTCGCGCATGTTTTGCGTGCAGGAAAAGAGTATGCTTGCTACATAGAAAGCGCCGGTGACGGATACGGTGTATACTGTCAGTGCTTGAGCCAAACCGAAGAATCTTTCGTCGCTCGCGCCGTATCTGCGTACGACGCGCAAGAGCATAAAGGCGCCCACCGTGCCGAAAATCACTATCGCAACGAATACCGCTACCGTTCCGATGGCGACGAAGTCGGTATAGAACATTTGACCGCCGACGACGATGATATCCTTCGTAAGATCGAAGATGTTCGTAGCCTTGACTATTATTTCGGCGGCGTTGCCCTGAATGTCAATATAACTGATTTTGTTGAAAGGAACGTTTATCAGCCAAAAAATCAGCATCGTCGAGATGATGCACAGGCCGAGGACGGTCAGCCTTCGCGCGCGGTCGCTGAATGCCGGGAGAGTGATGATGGTTTGACCGCCCTTACTATTTTGATTCTTATTCGTTGTCATGGCTTGACCCCCTCGAAGATATATATCAATTATAACAGCTTTTTATCAATCTGTCAAGTTTTCGGTAGTTTTTCCGTAATATTAAGACGAAAAAAATCGCCCGAGGTTTCATTTCTTCGGGCGATTCTCCGTATTGAACAAAAAGGGGAGTGAATTTTTGTTCAATTTGATTATTACAGCATTTTTGCTCTCAGCTCTTCCGCAGAGAGGGGAGAGAGGTCTGCCGGTGCGACGTCAAAGAGGGTCTTGCAGCCCGTGCTTCCGCGACGAGCCATGCGGTCGACGGCTCTTGCGCAGGAAACGAGAACGCTTGCGGTGAATTCGGGGTTGGAATCGAGCGTCAGCGAAAACTCAACGGTGTGAGCATGCTCGCCCGAAAAGCCCGTGGAGCCGTTTCTTATAACCGAGCCGCCGTGCGGAAGCTCGGAATGGTTCTCGCGAAGCTCCTCTGCACTTACGAAGGTCACCGTGGTATCGTAATCGAAAAAATAATTGGGCATATTCTTGATCTCGGCTTCAATGCGAGATAGGTCTGCGCCCTCCGCGGCAACCACATAGCATTCTCTGGTGTGCTTCTGCCTTGTGGTAAGCTCGGGACATTCACCGGAGCGGACGGCGGCGAGCGCCTCGGGCACGGGGACCGTGTATTGGCGCGCGTCAAGCACGCCCTCAATGCGACGAATCGCATCGGAGTGACCCTGGCTTACGCCGCGTCCCCAGAAGGTGTAGTCCTTACCATCGGGAAGAACGGCAGATGCGTAAAGGCGCGCAATGGAGAAAAGTCCCGGATCCCAGCCGCCCGAAATGAGGGCAACGTGAGAAGTTCTTTGTGCCGCCTCATTTACACGCGCGAAATGCTCCGGGATCTTTGCGTGGGTGTCGAAGCTGTCAACGACGTTGAAGCTTTCGGCAAGGATGTGGGTCATGCGAGGAAGGTCGGTCGCGCTTCCTCCGCAGAGGATGACGACGTCGATCTCGTTCTTAAAATCAAATATTGCAGATGCCGGATAGACCGGTGTACCGTTCGTGACGACCGCTTTCGGGTCGCGGCGTGTGAAAACGCCGACAAGCTCGGCATCCTTATGGTATTTTACCGCCGCTTCGACGCCTCTGCCGAGGTTGCCGTAGCCGTATATTGCTATTTTCATGAGTTTAACCAACTTTCGTGGGAGTTTTTGCGCCGCCGAGGAGGGAATACATATCGTACGTTCCCGGCTCACAGCCGCAAAGGAACGCGGCGGCGGCAAGTGCGCCCTCGGCAAAGAGTGCGCGAGAGTGTGCCTCGTGCTTGAGGGTTATGGTTTGATTTTGCGTGCCTATCATTATTTCATGCTCGCCGACGATATTGCCCATGCGGATGGCGTGGATGCCTATCTCGTCCTTCGTACGCTTGCCCTGACCGCTTCTGCCGCAATGGGCGGTGGCGGATGGGCGAACCTCGGTGAGTGCTTCGGCAAGCATCAGAGCCGTTCCGCTGGGGGCGTCGAGCTTGCGGTCGTGGTGCTTTTCGATGATCTCGATCTCCGCATCGGGGAAGGCGGAGGCCGCCTGCTTTGCAAGCTCGCAAAGGAGCGCAACGCCGAGCGACATGTTGGCGGAGAAAAAGAGTGGTATCTGCTCGCCCGCGGCGGCAATCATCGCCCTTTCTTCCGGTGTGTGTCCCGTGGTGCAAAGGACGGTGGGGAGTCTGCGCTCGACGGCAAATCTCAAAAGCTCGGGGGTGACGCTGTGATGCGAGAAATCAACTATGCAGTCGATATCGACGTTGCCGACATCGGAAAAGCTTTTGTAGACTGCGTAGGTCTCGCCGCCCTTGGCAAAGGCATCGACACCGCCGACGCATTCGCCGCCGCGGTAGCCCGACTCGCAGAGAGCGACGACCTCGCGGCCCATATGACCGCAAATTCCGCTGACAAATATTTTCATATCAGATTCTCCGCTCTCATGAGGTCGAGAAGAACGGCCTCGTTTTTCGGCTCCATGGGGGTCAGGGGCAGGCGCAGATAATTCTCGCCGAAGCCCATTGCCGCGCAAGCCGCTTTTGCCGGGATCGGGTTGACCTCGCAGAAAAGGGCGTTTATGAGGGGTAGATAATGCAGCTGCATCTCGCGCGCACCGGCAATATCACCGGCGAGGAACTTTTTGCACATCTGCGAGGTCTCGGCCGGCAAAATATTGGAAAGGACGGAGATAACGCCCTTGCCGCCGAGCGACATGATGGGAACTATCTGGTCGTCATTTCCGGAATAAATGTCGATCTTGTCGCCTGCAAGAGCCGCAAGCTGTGCTATCTGCGAAATGTTTCCGCTGGCTTCCTTGATCGCAACGATGTTTTCATGCTCGGCAAGGCGCGCGACTGTCGCAGGGAGCAGATTGCATCCCGTGCGCGAGGGGACGTTATAAAGTATGCAGGGCTTGCTCGAAGCGTCTGCAATGGCGCGGAAGGAGCGCTCCATGCCTGCTTGAGTGGCTTTGTTGTAATAGGGGGTGACGAGCAGCATGGCATCCGCACCGACGGCGCAGGCGTACTCGGTCAACTCAATGGCGTAGGCAACGTCATTGGAGCCTGTGCCGGCAATGACCGGAACTCTGCCTGCAACTCTGTCAACACAGAATTTGATAGCTTCCTTATGCTCGCGATCGTTGAGGGTGGAGCCTTCGCCCGTTGTTCCGACGGCAACGAGCGCATCTATGCCGTTTTCTATCTGAAAGTCGATAAGCTTCCCGAAATTTTCATAATCAATTCCCGATTCGTTAAGGGGCGTGACGAGAGCAGTCGCCGCTCCCGTAAAAACGGTGTTTTTCATTTTATACCTCCGTTTGATTTCATAAATTTCCAATTTATAATTTTATCACTTTAATCCGAAATTGTCAATAGTTTTGGATCGATTTCTTGCTTTATCTGTCGGCAAGTCGGGTGTATTCCTGCTCGGGCTTTACATTGATATACGCCGGGCGGATGATCTTACCTGCGTTTTGGATCTCCTCTAAGCGGTGCGCGCTCCAGCCGGCTATTCTCGCAACCGCAAATATGGGGGTGAACAGCTCGTACGGCAGGCCGAGCATACGGTAGACCATGCCCGAATAAAAGTCCACGTTTGCGCTGACGCCTTTGTAGATGCGGCGCTTTTCGGCGATGACCTCGGGCGCGATCTTTTCAACGGTCTTGTAAAGCTCGAATTCCTCCGTCATGCCCTTTTCCGCCGAAAGCTTTTCCGCATAGGTGCGCAATATTTCCGCGCGTGGGTCGGAAAGCGAGTAGACGGCGTGTCCCATGCCGTAAATCAGACCTGTGCGGTCAAAGGCTTCTTTGTCAAGCAGACGTACGAGATAATCCTTGACCTCGGCGACGTTCTTGGTGTTCACAGACTGCTTCATGTCGTCAAACATCTGAACGACCTTGACGTTTGCGCCGCCGTGGCGCGGTCCCTTGAGCGAGCCGAGAGCCGCTGATATGGCGGAATAGGTATCGGTGCCCGATGAGGTCACCACGTGGGTCGTGAAGGTGGAGTTGTTACCTCCGCCATGCTCCGCGTGCAAAACGAGGGCAAGGTCGAGAAGCTTGGCTTCAAGGGGAGAAAATTCACCGTCCTCGCGAAGGAGATAGAGGAGATTTTCCGCCGTTGACAGCTCCTTTTTCGGGTAATGGATGAAAAGGCTGTTTCCGTTGTGATAATGCTGGAAGGAATGGTAGCTGTAAACGGCTATGAGGGGCAGCTGTGCGATGAGGGACAGGCATTGGCGAAGGACGTTGGGCGTATCTATGCTGTCGGGGTTGTCGTCGTAGGCGTAGAGTGCAAGAACGCTTCGCGAGATGATGTTCATCATGTCGCGGCCGGGAGCCTTGAGTATCATATCGCGAACGAATGAGGGCGGCAGGGAGCGGTAGAGTGAGAGCTGCTCGCGGAAAGCAGCAAGCTCCGCACGGCTCGGTAGCTTGGAGGTAAGCAGAAGATACGCCGTTTCCTCAAAGCCCGGGCGGTCGTCGGCAAGAAAGCCGTCAACGAGCGAGCGGATGTTGATACCTCTGTAATAAAGCTCTCCGCGGCAGGGAACGACGTTTCCCTCGGCATCCGCCGCCTTTGATTTTATATGCGAGATCTCGGTAAGTCCCGCCACGACACCGTTTCCGTCGATGTCTCGCAGGCCGCGCTTGACATCATGCTCGCGATACATATCGGAGCTGATACGATTATTCTCTCCGGACTTGCCGGCAAGCTCCCTGATATACGGTGTTATTTCGGAATAATTCATGGTTTTTCTCCTTTATGTGCGCAGAGGGGCAATGCGTTATCGCATTGCCCCAATTTGTTCAGTTGAATTTGATAACAGTATGAAATAATGATATCACATTTTAGCCGTATTGTCAAGTTTTTTTCGTAAATCCGACTCAACCCCTTGCATTACTTTATATAATATGATATAATTACTTTGTCTAACTAATAGGAATTCAGGAGATATCTTATGAAACTTGCCGAATCGGGGGAAATGTACCTCGAAACCATATATCTTCTTTCGCAGTCGTCGAGCGCGGTGCGCTCCGTTGACGTTGCGGAAAGTCTCGGATATTCCAAGCCGAGCGTCAGCCGTGCCATCGGAATACTGAAAACCGGGGAATACGTCACCGTTGACCGTTCGGGCTTTATCACGCTGACCGAAAAGGGGTACCAAACGGCTCATAATCTCTACGAACGCCACACGATACTGACGGATATGCTCGTTTGGCTCGGAGTTGACCAAAGCATTGCCGCCGAGGACGCATGCAAGATCGAGCACGTTATAAGCGCAGAGTCTTTCGAAGCCATAAAGAATCATATCAGAGGTAAAAAATTATGACGACATTCATCCGCATCATTCCCTACGTTGTAATTCTGGCGATAGCCGCTATCATCGGCTTCGCCAAAGGCGCGAAAAAGAGTCTGATATCCCTCATCAGGACGTTTGCGTCGCTTACCGTAGCTTTTATTGCGGTCGCCGTGTTCTGCCGCACCGTCCCCGGAAGCACGCTTTTGGCGCAGCTGTTTGCCTCATCCGACACCGAGCTGCTTCAGTCATCCGCAATTCAAAACGTTATCGGCGATATTGCTTACAGCCTTGCCGCGCCGTTTGCCTTCCTCGTGCTTTTCATCATAGTTGATCTGATCATGCGCATACCTGCCGCCGTGATAGGCCGCGCCGTGGGCACGGATGCACCCTCATCAACGGGCGGACGCATGGCAGGTGCAGCTCTTAAAGCTGTCACGGCGTTTGCGGTTCTGCTCGTACTCACCATGCCCTTCGCGAACGTTTTTTGCTCGCTGACGGACGGCGTTCTTAAGATCACGAATGCCGCCAAGGAAGAAAACGTTCAGGTAGACACCGAGAGTCCCGATATCGTGATCGCCGGCGAATATTATCTGACGGACGGGAACGGCATCCTCAACACGGAAGAGGTTGACCGTATGGCGGCAGATATAGTTGAACCCGTCCGCGCGGACGTTATGGTCAAGCTCTCCTATTCATTCCCCATGCGCTTGATGTGCAATGCCATGACGGGCGCGACCGACGCAAGCCGGGGAGCGCGCAACGAGCTTTCACAGCTCTTTGACGTTGCGGCGGCGGCAGTCAGCTTTGTATCTCCGCTCGAAGATTACGGCGACAATCAAAAGGAGGCGATCTCGCTGATAGTTGAATATATTGCCGAATCCAAAGCTCACTGCGAGGCTGTGGCGGACGCGGTCGCCTACCTTGCGCAAAACGTCATCGAGGAGGGTGACACACCCCTCGGTGAGGGCAATATCACGATAATCACCTCGCCCCTGTTTGACATCCTCGCAAATACCACTCCGGACACGGTCGCAGAGGATTTTTACACTCTTCGCGACATCATCGTCATCATGATCGATTACGATATTCCGGCAGAGATTGCCGTCGCGCTTGCGAATGAGTCGCCCGAAGCACTTGTGAGGACTTTTGCCAACGAGGAATTCCTTTACGAATTGCTCGGCAGTCTTTACGCAAACGATGACTACCGCCACATGATCGCGCCCGTGCTTGACTATGCCTTCACGGTCATCATGCAGGAATTCGATCCGACCGTCGCGCGCATGTATGTAGCCAAGGTCCCCGAAAGCTACACCGAAGACTTTTTGCGCAGCGAGGCGAAAATATTCTCGTCTGTATTTAAGGACGGATACGAGATAATGCAGATTGCTCCCAATCTCAGCGGATCCGGCTCATATTCCGTTATACTTAACACCGATCTTTCGGCATTCGGTCGTTTCGTTGATACCACTCGTGCAAGCGTGATGATCGGCGACGGTGTGACAGAGCTTTTCCTGGCAATTCTGAGAAGCAGCTCCTTTGACAGCCTGCGCAGCGTAGCGGATGTTCTCGTCAAAAATATCGAGTCCGGAACGGATGTAAGTGTTGAGAGCCTGCTCATTGCAACGCAGAACTTTATTAAAATATCCGACTTGTGCATTTCCGAGGGTAAAACCGACACTCTTACCGTTGCCTCTGCCATGCGCGAGATAAATACGGCTTGCGACGAGGAAACTGCGAAACTCCTTAAGGAAATTATTGTGGAAAGCGACATCGTATCCGAGATAGTTGCCACGGATAACAAGAATGAAGACGCGGCCGACACTGCTTCAAAGGCTGTCGGCGTTATGATCGAAGAGCTGGCTACCGGTGATTTTACCGACGAGGAATACGAAGAAGAGGCCAAGGCAATCGATATTTCCATGAAGATACTCAGCGCAACCACTCAAGAGGAGGTTGATGAGCTTTACAGCGACGAGGAAAACACTCGCGAAATGGTTGAGGTCATGGCAAACTCCAAGATCGCATCCGCCGCCATGATCGAGATAGCGTATGAGGACGGCGACCCGAGCAAGCCCCTCACCGACGATGCCCTCGACCTCAAGGATAAGGTTAGCGAGACGGGCAGGGATAATGTCCGCGAGGAATGTAAGGAGTATTATATGGATGTCCTCTCAAAGGGAGAGGACACCTCTCAGATAGAAATTAATTTCAAAGCCCTTTCGGCAATCCTCGACCTCGGAATCACCGATGACGTGCTCGGATCGTGGAGTGCGGAAGCTAATGAACCTACTGCATAAAGATATGAAAGATCGCGCCGCCCCATCGGGTCGGCGCGGTTTTATTTTATCCGTTATCTGTAAAATGCGTTTCCGCCGATGAATTCGCGGATGATGCTTGTGGGCGGAATCTCGTCGTCAACGTCCGCCTCGTGGATATAGTTGAGTATCTTGACCATTGCGCGCACCTGCTCGTAGCATTCCTCCTCGGGGCCTACGGCACAAAGCAGAGGATAGATGTGCTTTTTCAGAACTGCAAGCTCGTAAAGAGTGGAGCTGTTGAAGATCATGTCCGCCTCCTCCTGGAAGGGCATTATCCAGCGGCTCTCGCCGCGGCGCACGGAATCCCACATTGCCAGCGTTGCCTGTACGGGCGAATTCCTCGTATCGTAATCGCGCACCGTGCGGCGAAGCAGGCGCAGATAGCTTGAGGGGATGCGGTTGTGGTCGTCAAGGCTGAGAGGCAAAAGAGGGCTGATAAAGACCTTGAATACCGAATTTCGGTCAAAATCGGGCGGCAGGAGTACCGGGTTGAGCGCGTGGATGCCCTCAATGATGATAACGGCATCGTCGTCGAGCTTCAGCACCCTGCCCTTCCATTCGCGCTTGCCGGTTTTGAAGTTGAAGCAGGGCAGTTCAACCTCCTCACCGTGAAGGAGCGCGGAAAACTGCTTGCCGAAAAGCTCCGTGTCGAGCGTGTTGATGTGTTCAAGGTCGATCTTGCCGTCCTCGCCCGGCTCTATGGTGTCCCGGTTGCGGTAGTAATCATCAAGACTCATGAGTATCGGGCGCTTGCCGTGGCACCTCAGCTGTGTGGCAAGACGATTTGCCGACGTGGTCTTGCCAGAGGAGCTGGGGCCTGCAAGCATGACGGCATGCGCGCCGCGCTCGCAGATCCTATCCGCAATTTGCGAGAAATTCTTCTCGTGGAGTGCCTCGTTTACGCGAATAAGCTCGCGGATCTTGCCGGAATCGGTCATTTCGTTGAGGTCCGCGACCGTTTCACATTGCATCAGCTCGCCCCAACGCTTGCCCTCGTCGTAAACGTTCATGAAATTCGTCATTTCCTTGTAGTCGGAGACGCGGTCGGGATCATTTCTGTCCGGGAACACGAAAATAAAGCCCGAGCGCGAGGGAATGATGTCCCAAGCGCGCAAATAGCCCGTTGAAGGCGCCATTTCGCCGTAATAATAGTCAAGGAAGTCGCCGTCTCCGTAAACATCGAGCGTGGGCGAGGTGCGGTAGGAGAGCAGGCGCGATTTATCAAACTGGCCGCGGCGCGTGAAATAATCCATTGCCTCCGAGGTGGAAATGCGGTGTCGGATCAGCGGAATATCTTCTTTTACTATCTCGCAGACACATTTCTTCAATTTTTCAGCCGAGAAATCCTCCGCTCCCGAGACCTTGATGTACATTCCCGAGCCGACGGTGCAGTTCATCTTTGCTCTTGCCTTCGGCCAGAGCTTTCGAATGGCGTAAAAGAGAACGAACTGCGCGGTGCGGCGGTAGGTGTCCTTGCCGCTGGGGTCGGTGTAGCGGATGAGGTGAACGCCGCCGTCCGATGCCGCCATCGCCTTGCGGATGGATTCACGCTCGTGAGACGCGTCCTTTTCGCGCATGGGGATGTAATTCAAGGTGAAGATCTCACCTGCGATCTTTGCGGCGATCGGGTCGGTCGAGAGCTTGCCCGTAACAAGTCCCATTTCCTTAACTATGTCAAGCAGGCTTTGTCCTGTTTTTACCCAATATACGTATCCGTCAATATTTAATTTCATGATTTTCCTCCTATTAAAAAAGATGACTACCATTAATTAATGGTAGTCAACCGTATGTTGGTTGGTAGAAACGCTTACACATACCGTAAGCATATACCTTAGTTTATTATTCCATTTTGATTAGTATACCACATTTTTTGGAAATTGTCAATATTTTCAGAGAATTTCTTTGACAACCGCCATAAATTCGGCGTTTATAGTGCGATTTGAGGCAAAAACAGACGAGGGAGCGGAAAAAGTAATGGCTTTGCCGTCCTTATCGGTAATGATTCCGCCTGCTTCGCGAATGAGTAGCTCGCCTGCCGCGATATCCCAGGGCGATAGCATAAGCTCAAAGAATATATCGTTCCTTCCCGCCGCGAGATAAGCCAGATCAAGCGCCGCCGCGCCGGGGCGGCGGATGTCGCTGCAGCGGCGGTAGAGCGCGTGCGCAAGGCGGAAGGTACCCTCGCCGAGAGTGTCCTTGTAGTAGGGACAGGTGCCGAAAGCGACTATGGCGTGGGGCATATTACGGCTTGAGGTCTGCATCGGCTTGCCGTTAAAAAATGCGCCGCCGCCACGAACTGCCGAGAACATTTCGTCGAGGTAGGGGTCGTAGACCGCGGCAAAAACGGTCTGTCCGCGCGAGAAAAGCGCGAGCGAGATGCAGGAATGCTTGTATTCATGCACAAAATTCGAGGTACCGTCAATGGGGTCGATGACGAAGCAGTATTCGCGGTCGAGGTCGGCGGCGTTATTCTCCTTTTCCTCCGCGAAGAAAAAAGCGTCGGGAATCAGCTTTTTTATCTCGCCGATCAAAAAGTTTTGCACGGCGACATCGTAAAGCGTCACCATATTTGCGGCATCGCCGCCCTTTTCGCTGACCGCACCCTCAATGTCGCGCGCGCCCGTCATTATCCTGCCTGCTTCGCGAATGAGAGAAAGCAGCTCTTTTTCAAAATATTTCATCGTGTTTTCTCCTGCTTTGTTTTTGGGTTGTATCTCAGCTCGTTTACCGAATAGACGGTCACGAACGCCTTCGGATCGATCTTTTTGACGAAATCCATCAGCTTGCGGTATTCGTTCTTATCAACGATGGTGACGACCTCGCGGCGAACCGAGCCGTCGTAAGCTCCGATGCCGTCGTAGAGGGTCGCTCCGCTGTGCAGCTCGTGGAGCAGATAATCAACGATCTCGTCATTCTTCGGCGAGAGGATGCAAACGCGTCGTTTGATATTCAGCCCGAAAATGAACTTGTCGACTATCATGCCGCTGAAATATGTGCCGAGCAAGCTCAGCACCACCGTTTTGGTGTCGTAAACCAAGAGGGTGGTCATTGCAACGAGCATGCCGGAGAGCGATATTGCCGTTCCAAGCTCCATGCGCAGATGCTTGTTGAGTATTTTTGCGACGATATCGAGGCCGCCCGACGAGGCGTTGCGGGAGAAAAGTATCGCCATGGCGACGCCGACGACGAGTATGTAGCAGACCATGTCGATCAGGGGGTCGTTTGTCAGCGACTGAAAATCAGGGAAGATGATCTCATAGACGCCGATAGTGACCGGCACGAGGATGGTGGTGTAGACCGTTTTTGCGCCGAACTCGCGACCCACGAGCAAAAAGCCGAGAATCAGCAGAATGATGTTAAGCGCAAGCGATATCACGGATACCGGCAGGGGGATGAAATTGGATAGCACCATGGCAAGTGCCGAGCCGCTTCCCACGGCAATATGACTGGGGAGCATGAAAAAGAATATTGCCGTTGCCGAAAGCACGGCGCCGAAGGTGATCACAGCATATTCCTTAAGAGCGCGTTTGAGCATGCTTTGAGTCCTCGATTTGAATGAATTTAATTTTTCTTTGCGCGAGCGGAGCGCTCCTTTGCGAGGAGGTATATCTCCTCGGTGGCGAACGCTATCTTGGTTATTTGGTCGCGCTTTGAGAGGTAGCACCAGAAGCTGTCCTTGGGGACGGAGATATCTATGCAGTCGCCGTTTCCGAGGTAATCGTATTCTATATGCATGCTGTCAAGGTCGAGCGCCGGACGGAAAAGGGTGGTCGGTGCGCCGCCGTAGTAGGATTCAACGTCCACGCGCGTGCCCTCAGGCGTTTGTTCAACTCGGCCCTTGCCCTGCTGGTAGAATTTAGTCCATCCGGGCAGGGTTTCAATGCGTGCATCCTCGTCGATGAAGTGGTAGGTGCCGTTTCGCACCTCCTCGCGAACGCATGCGCGCTCCCATTTCGTCCAATCCGGGATATGCTCGTAGACGGTATCGCCGCCGTCGGTGGCGTGCAGTCTGCCGTATTCGTCCTGCTCCCAGCGCGCGCCGCACGCTTCGCACCAAAGCTCGGTGCCGCCGGAGTGCATCTCGAATTCCTTTCCGCAACGCGGACATTTGTAGAGGATGGAGTGCAGGCCGTCAGCGCGCCCGGGGTCGTCAATGACGATCTTGTTTTCGTACTGCCATGCGTAATCGTCGTAAACGAATGCCTCGGCAATACGGGCGTTGACTTCATCCGCCTTGATGACAGCCGCCTCGTCGGGCGTGACGATCGGGCGGATCTCACCCTCGACGTACGTGAATTTGTTTTTCTTGTTCCATTGCGGCTGGGTAACGAAATTACCGTGCAGAGTCAGCACGGCAACCGGCACCTTGAGCATCTGAACGAGCGCTCCGAGGGAGGGCGGCAGATAAGAGGTGGTGCCGTCCAGCGAATAGCGGCTCTCGGGGTATAGCACGAATATCGCCTTAAGCTCCTGTATGGTGTATTTGATATTGCGCACGAGGTTGAGGTCCTGGATGAACTTGCGCTTGCCGATAACGCCGAGCAGATCCATAAGCGGTAGGGTGAAGTCGCGGAAGCCCTCAAGGGTCATGACGTTGACCAGCTTCGCCGGATGCGTTGCCCGATACATCATATTCAGATCGACCCTGGAGGCGTGATTGATCAGGAGAATATAGGGCTTGCCGTCGAGTATTTCCATATTCGTGCGGACGAGCTTAGCATTTCTCTTTTTCAGATCCGGCCACGAGATGATGGTTTTTGCGAGCCACGGAAAGAAGGTGCGCTTCTTCGGCTTGCGGCGCGTGTTGAATACCTTGATGTTTGCCGGTGGCTCTGGAATGAGCTTGTGAAGCTTTTCGGAGGTTTCCATGATGAACTCCTTTATCTGTAATTTTTGATGAATACTGCTCAAAGTTCTGCCGAAGAAGCCCGTGGGCTTCTTCGGCAAGTAAAGCGTTTATCAGGGATGCAGACGATCCGGTCCTCTGAAGAGGAACATTGCTTCCTTGATCGGAATTCCGAGGAAGAGCATGGTCAGTCTGTCAATGCCAATGGCAAATCCGCCGTGAGGAGGACAGCCGTAGCGGAAAAATTCGGTGTAGAACTTAACGTCCTCGCCCAGACCCTTTTCTGCGGCATTCGCGCAGAGGTGGTCGTAGCGATGCTCGCGCTGTGCGCCTGAGGTGATCTCAACGCCGCGCCAGATAAGGTCGTAGCCCTGGGGAACTCCATTCTCGTCACGCATGTGATAGAAGGGACGCTTGTCCTGTGCGAAATCGGTAACAAAGAGGAATTCGTGGCCGTAAAGCTCTTTTACGAGCTTGTGCGTCATGCGCTCGGCGTCGGTAGTCAGGTCGCCTTTTTCGCTCTCGGGGCAGGTGTAGCCGTAACGCTCCTCGAGCAGGCGATAGATCTCGGCAACGGAGAGAACGGGGAAGGGGGTGGTGGGAACGACGGTCTCAATGCCGAAGAGACGCTGAATGTCGTCACCGAACTTTTCCTTAACTCTGCCGAGAACGTATGTCAGCATTTCTTCCTCAAGAGCCATTACGTCCTTGAAGGATTCGATGTAGCTGAATTCAAGGTCGAAACTGGTGAACTCGGTTGCGTGCTTGTTGGTGTGGGACTTTTCCGCGCGGAAGCAGGGTGCGCACTCGAAAACTCGCTCAAGTCCGGATGCCATTGCCATCTGCTTGTAGAATTGGGGCGACTGCGCAAGGTATGCGTCGCGGTCGAAGTAGTTGAGCTTAAAGACCTCGGAGCCGGATTCGCTTGCCGCGCCGATTATCTTGGGGAAGTGAAGCTCGATGAACCTGTTCTCGAGCAAATAGTCGCGCATGGACGCCGTGATCTCGCTCTGAACGCGGAAAATCAGGCTGTTGCGCTCGGTGCGCAGATCGATCCAGCGGTAGTCAAGACGGCTGTCGATTGCGGAGTCCTCCTTAATGGGGAGGGCATCGGCAATGGATTCAACGCGGATAGATTCGGGCAGGATCTCAATGCCGCCGAGCTTGACGTAGTCGTTTGCCACTGCCTCGCCCTCGATGGTTACGACGGAATCGAGGGTCAGAGTGTCAACGATGGCGGCGAGGTCGGGATGCTCCTCCTTGACGAGCGTTACCTGAATTTTGCCGGTGATATCGCGGATGACGATGAAGGCCATCGTGCGCTTGTTGCGCAGATTTTCAATAAAACCGGCGATCTTGACCTTCTCGCCGGCCACAACGTTTGCAATATGCGTTCTTTTCATTTTTACAGTCCTTTCAAAGACAAACGGATTATTTACATACATTATAATAATATCACAAAACCGATCAAAAGTCAATAGCTTTGTATCGAATTCACGCTTTGGGAAAAAGAAAAGCTCCGAGGGGAAATAACCCTCGGAACTTATCGATTTATGCTTTTTCGGAAAAATGGGATGCATCCATGCCGCAAAGAGGGCATTTGAAATCGCTTGGAAGCTCTTCTGCTTCAAACGTATAACCGCAAATATCGCAGGTGAATTTTTTCAAAGCCGCTTTCGGCTCTTCTGCCGCTTCGCATGCTTCTTCTTTACAAGTGCAAAGCTCCTCTGCAAGTGCGTCAAGCTGTGCCTCGCTTGCTTCGTTCAATGAGGAGGTGATCTTGACGGTCGTATCCGTATAGGTAAGGGACTTGCTCTTTTCAAGCATGGTTTTCATCACCTTTGCCGCGGTCGGTGCCCAGCTTCCGTTTTCAATGAATGCAACGGTACGGTTCTGATAATTGCGCTCGGTGAGATGCTCGATAAATTCGCGCATGAACGGGAAAATTTCACCGTTATACGTGGTGGTTGCAATAACCAGCTTGCTGTAACGGAAAGCATTTGCCACGGCACTTGACATATCTTCTCTTGCAAGATCCGTTACGACTACATTCTTCGCACCTTTTGCAAGAAGCTTTTCTTCCAGCGCAAGCGCGGCCTTCTTGGTATTGCCGTAAACGGAAGTGTAAGCGATGAAAATTCCTTTCTCTTCAGGCTCATAGCTCGACCAGGTGTTGTAAAGATTCAAATAATAATCGAGGTTTTCGGCAAGAGCAGGGCCATGGAGAGGACAAACGGTGGCAATTTCAAGGCCTTGCAGCTTTTTGAGAAGCGCCTGAACCTGAGCGCCGTATTTGCCGACGATGCCGAAATAATAACGTCTTGCTTCGGAAATCCAACCTTCTTCTGCGTCGAGTGCACCGAATTTACCGAACCCGTCTGCGGAAAAGAGAACTTTGTCTTTGCTGTCATAGGTCACGATAACCTCCGGCCAATGCACCATCGGCGCGGTAAAAAACTTAAGCGTATGCGTGCCGAGAGCGAGAGTGCTTCCCTCGCCGACCACCATCTGCCTTTCGCCGAAATCGCTGCCGTAGAAATTCTTCATCATGTTAAACGCTTTTGCGGAAGAAACCACGGTGGCATCGGGATAGGTATTCATAAAGCGTGCGATACCTGCGGAGTGGTCCGGCTCCATGTGCTGAACGATCAGATAGTCGGGTGCTTTACCTGCAAGGGCTTTTTCAATATTTTCAAGCCATTCCGTTGTGAAATGCGCCTCAACCGTGTCCATTACTGCGATCTTTTCGTCCACGATGGCGTAAGAATTGTATGCCATACCGTTGGGAACGGTATATTGACCTTCAAAAAGATCAACCTTGCGGTCATTCACGCCTATATATTTTATGTCGTCAGTGATAAACATTTTATATTCCTCCGATTTTAATTGGTATTATATTATCATATCACATTTTATCCCGAATGTCCATTGTTTTTTTAATAATTCATAAAATGTTTTTATTTCAGTTGGCTCTCAAAGATAATGCAACGACGAAAATGCAAAACGATCGCATTTCGAAGTTATTTCGGCAATGAAAATACTTAATTTTACTTGAAAAATCCCACTTTGTGTGTTATAATTGTCTTATAATGCATATTCAGGGAGGAAATCATGAAACTCAAGTCAATTGCGGCATTATTTTTGGTTTTCGTAATTATGCTCGGGGCTGTCGGCTGTACCGTTTCGGGCGGCACGGACACGACGGGCGACCAAACCACCGATACTTCGGTCGGTTCGGACGAAACGTCTTCATCCGATACGTCCGGCTCGGACGAGACGACCGCAGAGGTCGATTCCGGCTTGCCTGAGGGTCAGCGCCTCATTTTCTTTGAGGATTTTGAGGATGAGAGGGTTTCCGACAACTCGGACGAGGTGCTTGCATCCCTCGGATGGGTCAAGGATTCGATCGCAGGCGGAGCCTACGCCGATAACACCACGTCGTACTCCATCGTCAGCAAGGACGGCTCAAAGCAGCTCTATCTCGTGAACAATCAGAGCGGCGGCACGGATTCGTATCTGACTATACTTTCTTCCGCTCTCATGGGTAAATACCATGCGAAGAACTATACGTATCAATACGACATAAATTACGAAAGCTCCGGGGACACGAAGCGGTATATAGCGCTTGTCAGCGAGTATAACGGACAGTTTTACAACAGCTTCCACCTGCGGAACAACGGAACGGCGAACAACCAATGCCACGACGGCGGCTCATGGCTGACCTACGACGTAAGCGGCGAGTATAACGCCGCGGCAACGGATGAAAACGCGATCTCCAACAAGCTCCTGGGCGTGCCGTACTCCTCGTCGGCAACTCCTCTGCAGGGCGTTTCTATCTCGATACGCTACGTCGTTGACTGGGAAAACGGCAACAGCGTTTATCTCCGCGTCAACACCGCGGGCTACGTTAACACGGGCGAATGGATTCTCGTTTCGAAGCTCGATAAAAGTGCCGGCGGCGCATCACGCTTCACTCCGGATGTCGGAGGAGCCGGAATCACGCTTAAGACCGGCGCAAGGATAAACGGATACGTTGATAACATCATTATTTGGGAGGGTGTCGGCGACGAACCCGAGGACAAGAGTGCGCCCCTCTTGAATTCCAAGATGACGGAATGCTCCGGCCACGTTTTTGTCGGCTCCGGCGCCTGCAACGATCCCAATAAATGCATGTATTGCGGCATTCTGTCCGAAAACAACCGCGGCCACAATTACGTTGCGGTTGACGGCATTTCCGACCTGCGTTGCTCCGATTGCATGGGCTTCAAGAGCGCCATCGAAAGGGGCTGGCTCTTGCCGCAGGTGCCTGCCTACGTTGGCGGCGCTCAGGCATATAACGTCTACCTTGCAGGTCACGGCATCGCGGACAGCAGCTTCAGGCTTGAGGACGATTCCAAGATGCAGATAGTCACTAAGACCAACGAAACGCATTTTGCGGCGTACCGCGATACTTTGTTAAGCTACGGTGCAACCGAGGTCTACAACTACACCTGTGACGGCAATATTTATTATCAATACGATTTCCGCGGCGAAGCGTATGTTTACACCTACTATACCGCCTCCGTCAAGGAAGTCCGCATCATCTACGATAATCACAGCGATTGTTCTCCTCAGGATTTCGGCTACACCTACGAGAAAAAAGAAGGCGACAGTACGGTCTTTTATCAGTACGGAGTACCGATGAAGGACGGCTCCGCAGAGGACGGATACAAGATAAACCACGGCCACGTCTACGTCATGAAGCTTGCGGACAACTCCGTTTTCATCATTGACGGCGGCGGATATCAGCAGTTCGACGAGGCGCAGGCGGATAATTTCATGAAATTCCTGCGTGATATCACCGGAGTGCCGGAGGGCGAGAAGATAAAGGTGGCGGCGTGGTATATCTCGCACGGCCATCAGGACCACATGGCGGGAGTTTGCATATTCGTCAAGAAATATCATGCCGAGGTGGATTTCGACCGTATTTTCTTCAATCTCCCCTCGAAAAACATGCCGGTGGGCGTGTTTGCCGGCGCAACGAGTCACGGCAATCTCATCGGTTATATTGATAAATACCTTCGCGACGACGACGTTCAGTACATCAAGATCCACACGGGTCAGAACTTCAATCTCGCGGACGTTCAGGTCAAGGTACTCTATACTCACGAGGATCTGGTTGACCCGATCACGGGTGCCAGCGAGGTTGCAAACGACTACAACAACTCCTGCTCGATAATAAAGATAATCTTTGACGGCAAGGAGCTGCTCTTCCTCGGCGACGTCAACAAGCCGGCGATGGAGATATTGATTGCCAACAACAGCGCAGAGACCATAAAATCGGACGTTATTCAGCTTGCGCATCACGTGCTCAATGACCTTTCCAAGCTCTACGACATAACCCGGGCTTCAGTCGTTTTCTCGCCCCAGTCCTATTACGGCGCAACGCTCAACAGTACCAGAAAGAAGACTCTCGAGACTGCGCTCAAGTACGTGGAGGATGACATGATCTTCTACGCAAACGTAGCAACCTACGGCGTTGAGTTTAAGGACGGCAAGTTCCAAAAGGTCTATGAAAGTCCTACGCTTTTCGTAAAGTACACCGGCTGGAGCTGGTGAGGTGCGCACCTGCGGCGTTATGATATACCGAAAGACAAATCAAACGGGGGGAACACGTATTTGTGTTCCCCCTGCTTTTAATTCATGTTTTCGTATCCGATGACGGTCTGGAGAAGAGTCTGCGCATATATTCTAACGAAGAAGTCATTCGGGTGGTTAATGTTATTTCCCGAATAGTCGCAAAATTCCTTATGTTCAAGCACGGCAAGACTTACCGAGGTCATACAGCAGGTGCCGCATGAAATTCCGTTTGCACGATAGTTCTTTGCAAGATTTTTCAGATAATTCTGCTGCTGATCCTGGTACCCGTACCAACCGTTTGTGGAATTCGGATTCGGGACCATGGTGGACATCAGCACAATATTTGCTTCGGGCCTGAGCTGAAGTACACCGTCAACGATTGCTTTTAAGTTGCTCCTGGTTTCTCCGGGAGCAAAGTTATCATTCATTCCGAAGGCAACGACAAACAGATCACAGCCGTGTGCCTCTATCTTATCCTTTACGAAGGTGTCGAGGTACTTAACGCCGTCAGTGGATCTCCAACCGCCTATGGAGGTATTTACGTAAGTTATTGTACCTCGATTGCCTGCAACGTAATCCTCGGCAGGTACGTTCGAGGTTGCGGCGTTGTTGTTCGGAGCGATCAGATTGGCAGCCTCATAGTGCACCGTGTATGAAAATAGGTCGGCAAGCGCTTGTACGAACATGATGGGATAGCTTGGATTATACGGTGCGTAATTGCAGATCCAGCTTGCATTTGCTCCGTACGTTATGCTGTCACCGTAAAACATTACGGTGACGTCCTCACCGTTTTGAAGCTTCTTGATAAAGCTTGCATATACTTCAAGCTCCGAGGGTTGCATATATCCTTCCCACGTTTTATTATGTGTGTAGTTTACGCAAACCTGCCAGTTTGTCATGGCCTGACCCTCTCCCCAGTAAGTCAAGACGCGCTTACCGTCATGCTTTGTTTGAAGGATCGAGCCGGGGGCGTCGTAATATACCTCTGAGGTGATCACAGGGATTGAGGAGGTCTCGGTTACCTTAAGCATTCCGTCCTCAACCACGTAGTCCGTTCCCTCCGTGTATTTTATACTTCCGTCATAAGAGGTGACGGAAATTACGGTATCGATAGGGAAGAGGAGGCTCTTTTTATCCCCCTTGCCTATAAACATGACGGTTTCGTCCATGGTGCCATCCGTTAAAAATATCGGCTGCATAAGCTCGTCCAGAACGGACATTTTTACGTCAAGCTTCAATTCGTCTTTAATGTTCATTTGGGTTTCCTCATCAGTTGTTTCGTTTTCCGTGTTCGAAGAGTCGTCGGGCAAATTTGCGCTCTCGTCGGAACTGTTTGTGCTGTCCGTGCCTTTTCCGTTGTCGTCGCATGCGCATAAAACGGCTGCTGATGCCAAGAGCGCGAAAGCGAGGAAAAGAGACGCTTTTTTTACGATCGTTCTCATGCGGATCTCCATTCATTGTTTTCAATATCCCATTTTCGGAGGATTCATATATTAAAGGATGCTTTTATTATGCAGCTGCTTTGCGTCCTTGTCAAGGTGGTTTTAACTTAATTTCGTGTTTTTGGAGCATAGATCGGATATTTCCGGTGCTTCGCAGCATTACTGCCTCGAAGCACTGTTCGTTATAGGCAAACCGCGCCCGACAAAGCCGGGCGCGGTGTTATTTCAGTCGATGGTCTTATCGAGGTTGTATCTCATGATCTTTTTGGATGTGTTCTTGACGAACTCTTCCTTACGGATCTTTACAAGGCCGACCTTCTTGTAGGGTGCCATGCGGCTGTTGGCGATCTTGACGTGCTCGTCGAAGTATTCCTTTATATCGGTTACGCCGTCGCCTTTAAGCTGCTCGTAGTCGGGGAATATCTCCGCAACGATAACCTCTCTTTCGGGGTTTGCCTTGCTCTCGCCTGCGTAAACGACTACCTCAAGCACGCCGCGGATGCGCGATATTTCGGTTTCGATCTCCTCGGGATATACGTTCTTGCCGTTTGAGAAAATAATGAGGTTCTTGAGACGGCCGGTGATGTAGAGCCAGCCGTCCTCGTCGAGCTTACCGTAGTCACCCGTGTGGAAGAAGCCGTCCGCGTCGATGACCTTTGCGGTTGTCTCAGGCTCCTCGTAGTAGCCGAGCATGACGTTTGGTCCTTTAACGCAGATCTCACCCTCGCCGTTCTCGTCGGGATTGTCGATCTTGACCTCCTCACCTATGATGGGCAGGCCGACGCTTCCGGTCTTTTGCCACTCGTTTCTGTTGCAGCTTACGAGGGGAGAGCATTCGGTGATGCCGTAGCCGTTGAGGACGGTGATGCCGATAGCATCAAAGAAATCAATGATGTCCTGATTGAGTGCCGCTCCGCCGCTGATGATCATTTCAAGCTCGCCGCCGAAGGTCTCGTGAACCTGCGCAAAAATCTGACGGCGACGGTCGATGCCTATCTTGCGGAGCGCATTGGAAATCTTCATGCCGGTGCGCAGCTTTTTGTCTATGCCGTTCTTTTCGGCGGTTGCCCAGATGCGGCGGTAAAGAGTTTCAACGAAGAGGGGAACGAGGATGAGGTGCTTCGGCTTCTGCTCCTTAAGCTCATTGAGCAGATACTTGACGCCCGACGTGATATAGACCTCACAGCCCTGCGCGTAGTGGCCGATGTAGTTGACGGTCGAGCCGAAGGTGTGATGGGGAGGCAGAACGTTGAGGGTCTTGCGGGAGATGTCAAAGAGGTACATGCCCTGCGTCATATCCGTTACGAGGTTGGTCTGCGAGAGCATTACGCCCTTGCCCTTTCCGGTGGTGCCGGAGGTGAAAACGATCGTGGCAAGGCGGTCGGGGTCGATCTCGTAGTCGTAGTAGGAATTGTCGCCTGCGGCGAATTTCTTGTTGCCCTCCTCGATGAGGGTGTCGATCGCAAGGTCATTCTCACTCAGCGGATCACCGTTTATGCAAACATAGATCTCTGCCTTGGTGTTTGCCTTGATGTAATCGAGCTTGCCTGCAATCTCGGCGCCGTAGAAAACGGCGTGGCAGGATGCGCGCTCCATGGTAGCCGCAAGGTCGGGCGCAGGCATTTCCTTGTCAAGCGGAACGGTAACGGCGCCTATTGCCATCAGAGAGAAGTGAGAATAGACCCATCCGATGCTTGCCGCGCCGATGATGGCTACCTTCTTGTCGCGCAGGCCGAGAGCGATCTCCTCCGTGCCGAGACCGCGGATGTTGTCGCGCGACTCGGAATACGTTACTCTGATCGTTTCTGCGTCGCGAGGATTCTTTTTATAGGAGAGTGCCGGCTTGTCCGGAAATTTTTCGGCCGACTGCTCGACCATAAATCTGATATCGCGAAAAAATGTGGTTTCATAAAGCGGATAAGGCTTTTTTCTGTTCATTTTTTATTGATCCTCCGTGGATACATATTTTTCTGATTATAATTATACAACTAATTGGAAAAATAGTCAAGAAAAAGTTGAAAAATCAACAATAATTGTTATTCGTTGCGGCAAATCGTAATCGACAAAAACCGTCACACGCCGCCCGTCTCCGACATAAAATGGTATTGAGGAGCAACGCTCTTCAAAAGAAAAATTTTTCGGAGGTCAACCATGAATAACAACTGCCTTTGCGGACTTTTCAACAACAATGAGTGCCTGATTTGGGTAATCATTGCCATTCTCGTAGTTCTTGCACTCACCTGCAACACCGGCTGCGGATGCAACTCCGGCGGCAACTACGGCTGCGGCTGCTGACACCAATAGGCGCTGAAAAGCCCCCGAGAGCCTCGGCTCTCGGGGGTCGTTTTATGTGGTTTTGCGCGTTTATTTATCCGCTTTTCTGAGTTTAGCGGCGTTTCTGCTGTACGCGGTGTATTCCGTGACGCCCGTGATGGTCTCACCGTCGATCTGGACGGAGCAAGGCTCGTCGAAACGAACGGTGATCTCGTCGCCCTTGAGAAAATCTACGTACTTTGTGTGTCTTGCGTGAGTTCCCTTGAAAATTTCGGGGAATATGGCCAGGATGCGTACGCGAGATAGGTTGTGCGCGATTACGAGGGTTATCTTGCCGTCCTCACAGAGGCGGTCGTGCTCCGGCGCTATCATCATGCCGCCGCCGAAATAACGACCGTTGCATGCCGGAGCGAGCCAGACCTTCTCGTAGGTTTTGGTGACGCCGTCAACGGTTACACTCGCGCGGCGCGGCTTGTACTCGGATGCCAGACAACGCAGAGCAATGGCGGTATAGTTAATAGGTTTGTTGGTTTTTTGGCGCTCGCGGTTGCCTATCTCGCAGACAAGACCGTCGATGCCGAGGCTGACGCTGTTGACAAAGAGGCGTTCCTTGCCGTCGATGCGTACGAAGGGCAGGTCGGTTATGTATTTTGACAGGTCAAAGGGGGCGTCACCGGCACTCTTCCCGATGTCTTTAAGGAAGTCGTTGCCGCTTCCGGCACCGTAGAACCATATCTGCTGTTTGATGTTTAGGCCGCGCGTTTCGTTAACGAAATTGTGGAGCGTGCCGTCGCCTCCGGTGAGAATGACGATGCAGTCGTCGTCGCAGGAAACGAAAAAGTCGTAAAAGCTACCCAGCGCCGCAAGATCCACGTAGCGAACCTCGCCGTCGGTCAAAATCGAACTGAGCGCGTGAGCCTGAGCCTCAGCTTTTCCGTTGTTTGCCAGAGGGTTGTATAAAACACAATAATTCTTCACGTTGCTCTCCAAAAAACATAATCGATTAATTATATCGTATTTTGTTGAATTTTGCAAGTCAATTTTTGAAATAATTCAAGAATTATCGATAATTCCTTGCAGAAAAACACAGCAGCATGGCATACTCGGACGGCATGCTGCCTTTATGTATCGTTTTCAAACCTTTGCGGTTGCGTTGACCTCGGATGGCTCGCGGAAGGTGGGGACGACTTCTTTGAGCGCACGCTTTGCAGAGGCATCGTCGCCGGAATTGACCGCTGTTTGCAGGATCGCGAGCTTTTCCGATATCTCCTTACTTGAAAGGGGAGCGTCACGCTCAATGAAGATCATGCTGTTCGCGGTCTTGTCAAGCTCCTCGGTTTTGATGAGAAGCTCCTCATACAGCTTTTCGCCGGGGCGCAGACCGGTCTCGATTATGTCGATGTCATCGTAGGGCTTGAAGCCGCTGAGGCGGATCATGTTTTCCGCAAGCTCGAGGATCTTTATCGGCTTGCCCATATCAAGCACGAACAGCTCACCGTTATTTGCCATAACGCCGGATTGAAGAACGAGCTGGCTCGCTTCCGGAATTGTCATAAAGTAGCGAATGATGCGCTTGTCCGTGACCGTGACCGGTCCGCCGCCTGCAATCTGACGCTTAAAGAGGGGAATGACCGAGCCGGCGCTGCCGAGGACGTTGCCGAAACGTGTCGCGCTGAACACGGTATGGCTTCTTTCCGATGCATGACTGAGCACTATCATCTCGCACATGCGCTTGGTGGCGCCCATGACGTTGGTGGGATTGACCGCTTTATCCGTGGAGACCATGATGAAGCGACCCACATGGTATTTCTCCGCAAGCTCCACGGCGTTGAGAGTGCCGAATACGTTATTCTTGACTGCCTCACAGCAGTTATGCTCCATGAGGGGGACGTGCTTGTGCGCCGCGGCGTGAAGGAGAACGTCGGGGCGGTGTGTAGCCATAACCTTCTCAAGGCCTTGGCGGTCGGTTACCGAAACTATTTCTACCTGAACGTTGAGCGCATCTTTGTAAATTCTTTTAAGGTCCTGTTCAAGATCGTACGCGCCGTTTTCATATACGTCGAGAATGACCAGCTTTTTCGGTCCCATCTGAGCGATCTGACGGCAAAGCTCACTGCCTATGGAGCCGCCGCCGCCCGTTATAAGGACCACCTTGTCACGGTAATAATCCGCGGCAGTGCTGTCCTTGACGTTTATCGGCTCGCGGAAGAGAAGCTCTTCGATGTCGAATTCACGCAGTCGGCGCTTGCCGGATGCGGCGTTTTGCATGACGGGGAAGTCGTATACCTTGATGCGACAGCCCGTTTCCTTATAGTGGTCATAAAGCTCCTTTTTGCGCTCGGGGGACACCTGCGGCAGGGCAAAAACTATTTCGTTTATTTTGTAGGATTCTATTTTGCTTTCAAGTGCGTCATCGTCGGAGAATACGGGAAGATTCATGATCTCGCGGCCGATCTTGGAGCGGTCAACGTCGATGAAGAAGCAGGGGGTGTAGTGCGCGTGGGGGTTGTTCAAAAGCTCCTCTGCGAGCATTACGCCGACGCGTCCCGCGCCTGCAATCGCAATACGGGCCTTTTCATCGGGCTTCTCGGCGGATGCGGGGCTTGGGTTGACGTCTGCGGATATTGAAAGTCCGCTGATAATGCTTATGACCGACCAAAAGAGACCGCCGTGCTTGCCTGAGCGGTTAAAAAGCTCGTAGAGATAGTGATATGCAAGACGAAGGCTGATTACGAGGAGCAGATTGATCGCGGCAAACGAAAGCACGCGAATGAACTCAACGCTTGCGAAGAACGGCATTCTTTGGATGACGTAATAGATCACTCCGGCGACAAAATCCGAAAGTATCAGACGAATGTACGCGGAAGCTCCGCCGTAACGCCACACTTGATTATATACTTTTCCGATCAGTCTGCATGCGAATACGCAACCGGTGGCAAGTATGATATGAAGTGTAAGCCACATCGGCTGTAATTTGGTCTCGCCGCTGGGATTTATTCCGAATATCAGAAATTCCGCGACCAAAAGCATGATCAGGTCATAAAAGAATATCAGCCGTCGGCGGCCGTTGAATTTTCGGGGCGTGGTCTGAGCGGAGGCTTTGTTTTGCTCTTTCACTTTAACACTTCCTTTCGGATATGCCGGTCTTATCCGTAAATGAACTTATTGATTCGCGTTGCCGCCTTTTGAATGTCAAAGTAGAGGACTTCCATGCCCTTATAGGTCTTGAATTCAAAGGCATCCCTGTATGGAACGCTCTGGGTGCTTAAGGTTATTTTTGAGGAGTTGCCGACGAGGGACGAGGCGTACGAGCAAAGCTCGCTCAGGGGGATGTTGGTCTTGACGAGCTTGAGTACGTATTCGGCAAGATCATATATCTCAAAAAGGCTCTTTTCGTTGATTATCTTGTTTGCAATTGCCTTTACTGTGTCCTGCTGACGGCGGATGCGGTCAAAATCGCCTGCGGGTGACTCACGGTTGCGCAAATGTGTCATAACCATTTTGCTGTCGCACAGATAGGTTCCCGGAGCCAAGTTGGTGCCCCAATACTGATTGTAAAGATCAACCTCCTCTTGAGTAAAGGTCAGGTTGACGCCGCCCAGATAGTCAAGGAAATTTTTTACACCGTTGAAATCGATAACGACGAACTGCTGGATGTCGAGATCGAATATCTGGTTAACCGTATTGATTGCAAGTCCGACGCCGTCGAAAAAGTATGCGGTGTTGAGGCGGTTCCAATCGTAGCCCTCGATGGGCACGAAGGCATCGCGCATAAGGGACGTCAGCTTGACCTCGTATGTCTTTTTATTGTACGACACCACTATCATGGCGTCGCTTCTGCCGCGGTCCGCCGTGACGTTGCGCGAGTCGGTGGCGAATACGAGGATGTTGACGATATCGGGATCTTTTTGCTCGACCTTGTATATCGGGGTCTTGCCGTAGACGCTGATGATATGGGGCGAGTTCTCAAAGGACGGCTCCGTTCCGCCGGGCCATGTCGTTTCAACGGGTTTTTCCGTTTCGACGGGTTTCGTCGTTTCAACGGGTTTCGTCGTTTCAACGGGTTTCGTCGTTTCGGCGGGCTTCGTCGTTTCGACCGGCGTCGTTGTTTCGACGGGAGGCTCGGAGGTCTCGGGAGGAGAAACGACGGTGGTCTCATCGGGGGACGAGGTGATCTCAGGCTCAAGCGATGTATCGTCCGTGGGGGCAGTGGTCGTCACGTCGGTGTCGGAGGTGCCGGTATCGGTCCCGTCTTGAGCGGTATCGTCCGAGGTGGCGTCGCCCGGCTCGGTCTCGGGGTCGAAATTCGGATATGGGGGCAGGGTGTACTCATCAGTTCTTTCGACGGGCGGAATGTTTTCGTATGAATATAGGAAAAATTTAATCACAAGGGATATTCCGGCAACCAAAACCGTGATAAGAACGGCGGCGAGGATGAGTGCGATGACGATTAATATTATCTTAAGCGCACGGGGCATCTTGAATTTGAGTTTTTTCATGGTTTTCACTTTCAAAACTGATTTGATTGTTAGAGACCGAGCTTTTTGAGCATTGCTTGCGTGTCGCTTCGTCCCTCTGCGGTAATGCTGTGATTTATTCTGATCTCATTGGCAATGCGCTTGGAGGTCGTTCCGCGAAACAGACGGAACCAGCGGTGAACCTGACAAAAAGGAAGCAAAAGCCGGTGCTTTTGAAGGATGGGGTAGTCGTATTTGATGTGGTCGTAGGGCAGGAAGAGCCTTGAGAGCAGGTAGCCGATGCGGCCTTTCCTTTCCGCGCGGTTCATCTTAACTCGGTTGGCTGTGTTTCCGTAGATGCCGCCGCCCATTATAAAATCCTCTATACGCGCGAGGATGTCGGGGTCGTCGTATTCGGGGGTAGTGTTGCCGAACCATTTATTTGCCAGCTGACGCATGGCGTTCTCGAAGTCGGCGTAGCCGCCTTGGCAGACGAGCGCGTGCGCGGCATCGGCATCAAAGCCGGGGCAACGGTTGCGAAGAACGTAAATATCCATCACGGTGCGAATACCGCAACCGCCGTAAAGAAAATGCTTTACCATGTGCGCAATATGATAGAAATAGGCAAAATCAAACGGAAGCTCCATGCGGTGCGCCGACCCCTCGGCGGGGACTGCAACGTCCCAAACGCGGCGCAGTATTTTTGCCGCCTCGGAGTGATCCTTTTCTTCTGCAAGCGTGAAATGCAATTCAAGGTGAACGCCGTGCGGAGAAACGAGCTTAACGTCGTGTCCGCCCTCCTTGAGCTTGGTGTACGAAAGGCGTTCTGTCAATTCCCGGCATGCGAGGCTCAGCTGCTCGCGCTTGATGAGGATATCAACGTCACAGCTCGTTCGCATTTCGGGCACGGGATAGTATTTGCTGAGCATCGCGCCCTTGAGGAGGATGTAATCAACACCCAGCTCCTCAAAGAATGAGGAAAGCTCCGCAAGAGCGTAGGTTCTGCCCTCGTAGCGGTAAGCCGCCGCGATAAGGGCACTTTTGTAGCTGTCAGCGATGGGAGTGCCTGCACCGGCACCGATTCGGTAGAGAACGGAGCCGACCATGTGCTGAAGGTCGTGGGGGGAAGAAAGATGAAAGAGCGCGCAGAGAACGTTCGGGTCGTCGAGAGACCGAATCTCATCCTCGCTGAGAACATCCGTTGGTGCCGTTTCGCATAATTCAATTTGAAGAAGCTTAATAAGAAGTTCTCTCATTCGGACCTCCGTTTAAGTATTGACCGAGCGGTGCAGTTTGCCGTAAACGGCGAAGATGAAGGGGCGGCAGAACCTTGTGGGATACCAAAGAGCGTCGCGAAGCTTATATACAAAGCAGTCTGCCCGGCGCGTTTTGCCCTTCCGCGTTACGGCGACGACTTCGGCGAGTGCCTGATCGGGATTTATGATCTCGCACCACGACTGCGCATCGCCGTTCATGAGCATTCGTCCGTCCGGAAGGCACTTTCTCACGCGGTGAAGGACAAAGGAGCCGTTTTCCCTGCGGAAAAAGACTATCCGGCCGCGCTTATATGCGCTTTTTTTCTCAAGCCACACCGTATCCGTGCCTTCCTTAAGGAAGGGAAGCATGCTTGAACCCGTTACGACGACGGGTATAGCGGCGCCGTCGGAGAGGAGAGCGGCAAGCTCATCTCCGGAGTGTTCGGGGTCAATTATCTTGATTTTTTCGTTCATTGTGACATTAGAGCGACGGTAAGAGTCGCCATGGCTCAGCGTTAATTCTTGTATGAGAGGTGTGCCGTTTTGGGACGGCGTCTTTTCTTCGGCTTGCCGTCACCGTAGCTGTAACCGTAGCCGTAATTATAATCGTAGCCGTAGTAGCCGTAGCCGTAACCGTAGCCGCGTGCGCCGGAGCTTACACCGTTGAGGATACAGCCGATGACGGGAACATTTGCGGAGATAAGCGCGTCAAGGACGGAGCGGATGCGGTTCGTGCGCACCATATCCTGCTTTATAACGAAGATGGCGGCGTCCGCTACCTGAGCGATGAGCGCCGGCTCCGAGGTGATGCCGATCGGAGAGGTGTCGATTATTACGTAATCGTATTCTCCGCGCAGACGCTCGATCAGGGTCTGAAGCCTGCTTACGTCGAATATCTTCCAAAGGGAATGCCTTTTGCTGTTGAAGTTGAGAACGTCGAGCGAAACGGAAGAATTGACCTCGTATTTCGTGATAATCTCAATGTCGTCAGTGTCCGGCATTTCCGGTTTTTCGTCCTGACAGAGGCGGAAATTGACGTTGGGATTTCTTACGTCCGCATCAATGATGATTACTTTTTTGTTCATCATGGCAAGAGAAACGGCAAGGTTTGAGGATACGGAGGTCTTACCCTCGCCGGGAGCGGCACTTGTTATCATGATGACCTTGCGCCCGTCACAAGCCGATATAATGGAGTTTCGCAGGGCGCGGAAGGCTTCAAGATAGCCGTCACCGATGAGGGGATTGTTTATCATGATGGAGCGGTTTATCTCCTTGTTGTAACGCTTGAACGTTACGCTCGGTAGAGTACCGAGACAGCTTTGGTTGAGCTGAGTGCGGATGTCGGAGCGCTCGCGCACGGTCTTTCTCAGCATGACGTAGGCAAAGACCCATACAAGACCGACGACGAATCCGATGATGGCGCCCTTGAGGGTTTGGGTGCGGTAGGAAAACTGATTTGAAGGTGTCGTCGGAAGCACCGGCTCGGTCAGAATATTGAGCTTCGTGTTTCCTATGACGTGCTGAGCGACCTCGGGGTATTTGCGAATGACGGACTGAAGCACGTCATACGTCAGCTGTGGTGCGGAGCCTGTGGCGGTGATGGTGAACATATTGGTTCCCTTGACCACGGATGCTGTGAGCACGCAGGGAAAATAGCTGAGTCCGAGGTCGTTGCAGACCACCTCCTGCAGGATATAGCTCTTTATGATGCTCGGGAAGGTCGAGGAGAGGCGTGAGGCGGTGATGCGGTTGGTTGCAAAGGACTGCGAGCTTAAGCCCAAGCCGCCGGACATTTGCGTTTGCACCGTAAACGTGACGGACGCCTGATATACGGGAGTAAAGTTTACGTAGCTCCTCACGAACATTACTCCGGCGAAGAGGATGGCAAGGGCGACGCAAAGCCACCAGAATCTCAAAAATCCCATCCAGAAATGCGCAATATTCAGTTTTTGAAGCTGCTCCTGCTCGGAGGAGATCCTGTTTTCACTTGAATTCTTGGAATTACTCATTTGTTACACCGTTTATTCTTTGTCGGAATCGTTATTTGTGTATTCCGAATATTTGGAGTAGCTTTCGTAGGCTCCGTTCCGGTCGTAGCCGTAACCGTGCTTGCGGCCGTAGCCGTAGCCGTTATAGTAGCCGCCGTAGGCGCCGGATTCATCCGAGCCGAGCTGGCCGAGGAGGTTGAATTCCCTGTGAACGTCGTTGAGGATGCAACCGCAGAAGTTCCCGCTTTCGGAGAGCGAGAGAACGGCATCGTTGATTGCTGCGGTGTGGACGCAGTCCGTGCGGACTGCAAGCAGGGAACGGTCGGAATGCTGAACCAGACCGGCAACGTCCGCCGCGACGGAGAGTGGCGGCGTATCGATTATCAGGAAATCGTAATCGGATGCGCGCAGGGTGTCGAAAAACTGTCCCATACGGTCGGAATAAAGCCAATCCGCATAGTTGGCGTAGCTCTTTTTGTTCAGTGCGAGGTCAAGGCTCATCTGCTTGTATTGATGGAAACGGTAATCGGAGAGTGTTTTTGAACCCGAAAGGAGCGCGCCGAGGTCGTCGGTCACTTCATCACGCAAGCCGAAAACCTTGTGCAGCGCCGGCTTCTTGAAGTCCATATCCAAAAGCGCGACCTTGTGATTGCGGCTTGCAAGAGCGAGTGCAATGTTGGCGGCTATGGTAGATTTGCCCTCGTTTTCGCCAAGGGACGTGATAAGGAAGGTCTTTGCGCCTTCATTTCTCTGTATGTATTCAAGCTTCGTTGCGAGCTTGTGATAATGCTCCGTAAAGCGGAAGCTGGAAAACGCATTGGTTATCAAACGCGAGCTTTTTTTTCGTTTGAGCATATCCTTAAGGGTCAGATGAGGCTTTTCGTGGCCTATTATGCCGAAGAGAGAGGCATCTATCTCGTCGTGGAAGGTCTGCTCGTCCTTGACCGTATCGCGCATCAGCGAGATCCAGATTATGGCGACGAGAGCGACGAGTGCGCAGCCGAAAACGGCAATGGAACGGTTCCGATCCGAAATGTGATTCGACGGGGATTTCGGAAGGTTGGGTTGGCGCATGATCTCAATGACGGAGTCCGAAAAGACTGCTTCGGAGATCTGCGGATATATCTCGAGGATCGAGGTAAGCTCCTTGTACGACAGCTCGGGGGACGGAGTCGTTACGCTGACGGTGAAAATGTTCGTGTTGCTCAGCACCGAGGAGGAAACGCTTCCGACGAAGCCGTCCATGCCCAAGTTGTCGGCGGCGTACGCCTTCATGGTCGGCTGAACGAATACGTTCGTGAATATTTCCGCCATTTCGGAGGAGGCATCGAGGTTGGCGTACGTATATGAAGCGGAATTCTTCAGGTTTACTATCAGGGTTGCCGAGCTTGTGTACATGGGGGTGTACATGCTGCCGTTCCACATATCGACCGACATAAAGCCGATGAGGGACGCAAGCACCACGACCCAGATGTTTTTTATGATATCGCGCAGTATGCTGTAAGGCTCAATATGAAGTTTTGCTTTGCTTGCCGATTTGCTCATATTCTGCACCTCACTCCTCTACGATGACGGTCGTAACCGCGTGGCTTGCGCGACCCAGACTGTCATTTACGCGGTAATGTATCTCGTAAACGCCGGGCTTTGAAAGGTCAAGGTTCGTATCCGTAATGATCTCAGCGGAGATATCGTTGCCGTCGTAGTCACGGCAGGAGATCATATTTGCGTCAATGTCGAAGCTGTCTCCGACCTTGAGGTAGGTAAGATACTGACCAAGCTCGAATTTCGGGGCGGAAAGACTGCGCTCCTCAATGTAAACGGGAAGCTCGATGCTGGTGACGTCGCCCTTGCTGTTGGTAACTCTGGCAAGGATCTTATATGCGCCTGCAACTGAGGTCGAATATTCATCTGCCGTTATGATGACCCTGTTGCTGATGTCGCCGTCAATGGAGCAGGTCGCGCCGAGGAGCTTGCGGACGTCGGCAACCTGCGAAACGCCGAAAACAAGCGAGCCGGAAAGGGTGAAGCGCGGGCGTTCGTAATCGACGTACGTTATCTTTCTCGTGGCGGATGCAGTATGGTTGTCGCTGTCGCAAACGGCGTATTCAACTATGCAAACGCCGATCTCGGTGAAACGCGAGATGGATTCCACTATGATCTTGTCGGTCAGATCACCGTCTTTTGCATCGTAAGCGGTAACGCCGACGAGCAGGTCGTCTTTCGTAGCCGATATGCTGACATTTAACATTTCATCCGCGACTGTGATCACGGGATAGGTCTTATCCGTATTTTGCTGTCCGACCTTAAAAAAGCAAAATAGGACGAGGGTGACGGAAAAAAGCACAAGCACGCTTGCTCGAAGTATCTTCATACTGCAACAACTCCTGTATATTTGAAATTAACTGTATAATTCGATTTTTTCGTTCTTAATGATGTGAAGGGGATTGATACTGACTAAGATGTCCGCGTAATCCTCGGAGATCTCCTCGCACATCCAGCGGTGAAATTCGTCAAGTGCCGGAGTGCGACGGTATGGGCTGTGGGCATCGCTGGCGGCAACGTCCGCAAGGTGCTCGCGGATCATCATATCCGCAACACGTGCGGCACCGTGCCCGAAGGCGCCGGCAATACTGCCCTTGTTCATCTGCAGGATCGCACCGGTTCGCTTCAGACGGTAAAGATTTTCCGTATCCTCGGCAACGAAAGCGTAGCGTTCGGGATGAGCGATGACGGGAACAAGACCTGCGGCGAATATTTCATTCAGGGCGGCGAAAACGGCGCGCTCGCTTATTAAGGGGTCAAACTCGATAAGGGGATAAACGGTGCGGTTCAGCGTTAAGAGCCGCTCTGCCTTTAAGAGCGCGATTGCTTCAAGGTAGTCCTCGTCAAGATATATCTCCTGGCCGGGCAGAAGCTCCAGCCGGACTCCGGCATCCGAGAGGGCATTTCTCGCCTGATCAAAGGCGTCGGTAAGCTGTGCAAGACCGTAGCGACCGTCGGGATAAAAATGCGGAGTACAGACTATGCATTCCGTTCCCCGTCGGGAAGCAAGTTCGGCCATTTTGACGGTTTCGTCCGGAAAGAACGCTCCGTCGTCAAGCCCCGGAAGTATATGGCAATGAATATCGTAAAATCTCATATTTGATACCTGCAGAGCCGAAAGTGTTAAAAATGCATAATTAATTTAATTATCCATTTTATAATTATATCACACAATATTATATTTGTCAAGAGCGGCAGACATTTGCCCGCCGCTCCCCATGTGATTTATTCGGTTACAAGCCCCGCCTCGCGAAGCATGACTGAGAAGGCGTCGTAGTCGGCGCGCAGTACCTGCTCGTCAACCTCGTATTCCTCAAGGAGGGACGCGATTATCTCGCTTTCGGTCAACCCATCGGAAAGACCCTTCCAAATAAACGCGCCGACCTCAGTCACCGAAAAAATGCCGTTTGATCGAAGAGCCGCCTCGCCTATGGGGATAAGGATATATTCACCCGCGACCTCACGGATGACGATGTTCTTTTCAATCTTCATGATTATTGCTCCTTGTATTTCTCGTAAACAAGTTTATTGTAATGCTTGGTCATACGGCAAACGTATTCGGGCAGAACGTCCGATCGGCCGCTTTCCGCAAAGCAGGCGGCGGCACAGGCACCGCACCTGACTTTTTGAGGGCAATCCGTACATTCCTTCGGCATCCGGATGGTCTTTGCAAATGCTTTGACGGCTTCCCAAGCCACCGTAAAGCCAAGCTCGCACACATTCCACCCCTCGTGCGGAAACATACCGCAGGGGAGCATTCTGCCGTCCCAGGTGACCCAGAAGGCGGTCGAACCGGCTCTGCAACGAATGCCCTCGCTGACGTCGGAGACGCAGATGTCGTCATCGGGTATGCACGCGGCGGCGTTGAGCCTGAGCTGCTCCGGGGTGAGAACCTGCTCGCGGCATTTGAGCAGATAGTACGCCGCTTCCTCGGCGTTGAAACGCGCCGGGGAGATGCCGTACTTGTCCTTGTCGATGCGTACGGGAGGATACATATAGGTGGTTGCCTGGACGGGAACGCCGAGCTGTGCCGCAAAGGCGTGGATCTCTTCGATCCGGTCGGCGTTGTAGGGGGTGACGGTGGAGTTGAGCTTCACGGAAACACCGGCACGGTGTAAGCGGATGATGTTATTTTTGACCGTTTCCGCCATCGGGCGGCCGCAGAGCCTTTCGTAGCCCTCATCGGTGCATGCGTACAGCGAAATATTCATGCGCAGGGGCGGATGCTTGACGAAAAACTCAAACATTTCGTCGTCAACGAGGGATGCGTTCGTGTTTATTGAGATGAGAAGCCCCATTTCGATCAGAGCGCCGTAAATCTCTTTGAAATCAGGGCGGAGAAGCGGTTCGCCGCCGGTCAGAAGGAGAAATACCATGCCGCTGTCCCTTGCGGCGCGGCCAAGCTTTATCCATTCGGACGCGCTTAAAAGCTCCTTGTGGTTCGGCGTGTGAACGTAGCACATTTTGCAGTTGAAATTGCAGTTCGAGGTAAGCTCGAAGTTGCCGGCTATGGGCAGACCGAGTGCGGCACCCTTGGCGTGGATGAAGCGCGACCACATAGGCTCCGCACCGCTGAGATCTATTTTCTTATCCATTTCAATTTCTCCAATTCTCTTGCCGCGTCGGGGTCGTTTATGCAGCTGTAGCAGGAAACGTCCGCTTCGCTTATCAGATCGGCGACGAGGGCGGTAATGCAGGCGCACGAAACGGGGTCGCTCTCGTCATACGAGCATTGGCAAACGATGTGCATGAAAAGCTCGTGCGGACGGAGGGGAAGAAGCTCGTTGCGCTCGCCCTGCTTCAGCACCGTGACAAGACCGATCGGCGCACTGACATTGCGGCAGATACCCGATGTGCCGCAAACGTACACTCCGTTTGCGTACCGGACGCCGTTTTTCCTTGATACGAGAACGCGGTCGCCGTTAATTATCTCGCCGCCGACGGTATTTACCCAATGTGACGCGAGAGTAGATTTTCCCGTTCCGCTCGGGGCGGTGATGAGGAGCGCGCGGCCGCCCGTGACCGCATATGCGGCGTGGAGTATGAAGGCGTCCTTTTCGATCATCAGGCAGGGCGCTTTAGCCAGCGACAGCAGATGAACGCCGTTTATTTTGCCTGCATTTTCGGGGTTTACGGGCAGGTAGACCGTGTTTTCGCGGCGTGTCGGCTCGACGGCCATGCCGCTTTTGCCGTCAATGAAGGCTTTCAGGGTGAAATCCGCCGGTACTTCCTCACCAACGAGAAAATTTTCCAGCTTTTCGTTAAGCGCAAGCGGAAAATCGGCTTCTATGGCAAAAACTATGCCCCCGAATGAATATTTACTCATCGTAGGTAACGAACATGATCTCCGTCATGTGGGAATATGCGTGGGGGGCGTAGGCGTTGTAGGTCGCGCCGGCTTTCAGACCGCCCATGATGCGGAAACGGTATGTGATGCCGCCGAAGTAACCGCCGTCCGCCTTGGATTTGTAATAGACAACGATATCGCCTGTAATATTCTTATCGGATGTGTTTGTTACGGCTATGGTGCCGGTTTGGCAGGTAAAGGACAGCGTGTCCTCGTGCAGGGAAGGCTCGGAGCGGAAGAACACCTGATAGCCGACCTCAAGCTCCAGGGAGAAAATCTTTTCGGGTGCCTTTATTGCTTCCTCGTTGCAGACGTATATGGACTTCAAGGGTGGAAGCGTGGTCAATTCAAAATCGTAATCCTTGCCGTTGACGGTCAGGGTCACGGTCATGTATTCGAGGGTTTGCCCGGTGGTATTCGTAAAAGCCGCAACGAGAACGTTCTCGATTTCGCTGTCGCGGCCGTCCTCGGGGAAATAGCCCGTTGCGGTGTAAAGACGGGAGATCTGTATGCCCGACGCCGCCTCGGCAGGCAACGAAATCCCCTCAAGAGCCACGGGCGAGAGCTGTGAGGACGAGGGATTATTCCGATCGGGGGCAAAGGTGTCGTCAAGGATGCCGCTTTGCGTGGGGTCCGGCTCACTTGGGAGTTTGCAGGACGGCACAATTGCGGCAAGCGCAAAGCAAGCCGCAATCAAAACGAACGCGACCAAGCCCTCAATAAGCCCCTGCGCCTTCTGCGCTTTCTTTATGTTTTTCTTCATGATGATTCCTTAACGTCAGGCCCTGCCTGCCCAAGGCAGACAGGGCCTTGTATGCAGTAATATCAGGAGCCGAAGATTACTTGAGTCCCGTACGGTACGTGATAGCAGATTCCTCCCGGATTGGACTGCGTATCACAACCTGCGGTTGGTCCGGCAAACAATACGGAGTCGTTACCGAAAATATCGCCAACAGGGTATCCGCAACTCGTTTCGCTACTGTATGTATGAGTATCAAGCGTGCAATCGCCTGCAATGCTGGTGCTCATTTTGAAATTTACGAAGTCGATATCGGGTTTTATATAGATTTTCTTCATTGCCGTCTCCTGCCACTTCAGTTTTGCGCGGCCTGCGCAGAGGATGCAACACCCTCTGCGTCGTAAGCCGTGACTTCGACGGGATCTTCGCCGTCAACGCAGACCGCGAAGATCCGTTTTACGGTTTCCGTGCCGTCGTGTTCAAGATCAACGACGGTCTCGGTAATGTAATGCTTGATGATATTGCCGTTTACGATGACGTACTCAACGTCGTCGGAAACTTCAATGATGAGCTGATTCTTGCCGTCCGCGCGTCTGCCAAGCTCTGCATCGAACTTCTCGGGAGCGAAGTGACGGTCTGCAAGACCCTGCATGATCTTGCTTGCCTCGTAAGAGCTGTCGCTTTCGACGCTGTTATTACCGAACAGGTTGCCGAGAATGGAGCTGATGAGGAAGCCGAGCAGGTTGCCGGAGTTATTTGTGGCGGCAATCGGCTCGGATGCCGTGCCGTCGCAATCGTAAGCAACGATTTCAAGCTCGCTCTTTGCGGAAGCTGTATACAGCCACACGGTGTATTCGCCGCCGTCGATATCAACGCCGAATTCCTTTTCGAGGTTGCGCATCGAGCCGAAGCGGGCGGTTACCTGATAGGTCGAGGTTACCTTTTGGAGTGCCGTGCCGTTTACGGTGAGGCTTGCAACGTCATTCGAGGTTACGATGAGGAGGGATTCGATTGCAAATCTGCCGATGCCTATGCTCTTCTTCTTGTACCGGATGTATTCAGGCTCGAAAATGGGGTTGGCAAGGCGCTTTGCGTGATCGATAACATCCTCGTCAACGACGAGCTTGACATAGTGTGCTGCTTCTTCCTCAACCTCGGAGTCTGCCTCTGCAGGCTCATAGGCAACGGGTGCGGATCCATCTTCGGAAGCTGCACAAAACAGCAGCTTCGCCGCAAACCTCGGGGAATATGGAAACGTCGTCGCTTGCGCAGGAAACATCCGATACGACCTTATCTGCCTTCTCGGTGACCTTAATACCGGTCAGCGAGAGGATGTTTTCGCAGTTGCCTGCCGCCGCACCGTTGGAAACGGTGATGACGGGAGTGGACCATTCCTTGGCTTCTTCGTTGTAAGTCCAAAGGGATGCGAGGTTCGTAAGCTCGTAGTACATATCCGTCGCGGTTGCGATATTCGTGGAGGTGTTGATGCTGATCCCATTGCCGTCGTTGCAGTTGACGTTGAGGACGGCGGAGGTGCCGTATGCGAGCTTGACGCCGATCATGGCCTTATCCGGATTGAAGTTTGTTACGAGCTTGAAGGAGATGGACTGACCGCCTGCGAGGTAGACCTCGTTGTTTGGCCCGGGGTTGGCGTAATCGTAGGGATTGCCCGTGGAAGCGATACCGTCAACGAATACAACGCCGTCAAGCACGTCGGTGGTATTGGGATCGGTGACTGTCAGGCCTTCGAGGATCTTATCTCTGATGGAAACGTAGGTGGGATTGTACTCGCCGTCGTCCTTGTATGCGTTGTTTATACTGTCGCTTGTGTTATTGGGATCAACGGGGTCGTAGATCCTGATGGAATCGAGGACGAAGCCGTACTCACCTGCTCCGGTGTGGTCGAAGGCGGAGCTGTAGCCTGCCTTGATTCTGACGGTATAAGTGCCCCATTCAAGGTCTGTGACCTTAATGACGGGTACCTGATAGATAGCGCCCTTGTCGGTTTCCGTCCACTCGCCGGTTTCTTCGTTGTAGTCGTATCCGTAGTAGTTATCGACCATGAGGCTCCTGACGGTCACGCCATCCTTATCGAAGACCTGAACGAGTATAAGACCCGTTGTGTTGTCGGTCAGAGAGATGATGTCGAAGCCGGTGCCGGTGAACTCAAATACGGCGTAGGGGCAATTTGCGCCGCCGGTTGCGGCATTGACCGTTACCTTCTTTGCGTTGCCGAGGCTGTAGCTTGTGGAGACGGAATAAATACCGTCGAAGCCGTAGATGTAGTTGCGGTCAATGGAAGCCGTGTTGTACTCGCCGGGGCGGTCCTCCCCCTGAGAGGGATTGGAATTGCCTGCCGTGCCGTAAGTACCGAGGTCGAACCATTTACCGATTCCGTCCTCACCGCTTGCCGCAGAATCCACGAATCGTACGAATGTTTCCTCGAAATAGATCGTGGTAGCCGGAATGATGGTCAGAGTGTCGTAGTAGTAGCCCCGGTTTGCAAAGGGATTACCCGAGGCATCGTTGCCCTCAAACCTGACGGCGTATGTGAACTGCTCCGAGTCGGGCATTGACACGTCGCTCAGCTGATAAACGAGCGTACCGTTTGCGGAAAGCGTTACCTTGCCGTACTTGCCGGTGTAGGACTGCCCGTAGCTTGCCACGTGGTTGGATTCCGTCCAGAACTGTTCGTCGCCTATATAGCCGAGAGTGGAGCCGCCGACGATGTCTTCAAAGGCCTTGTTGTACTCGCCGACTGCAACGAGCTGACCGTTGGTACCGAACATATCGTTTGTGAGAACGTTGACCTCAACCGGAAGCCCGTAGTCGATGATAACGGTATCCGGGAGAGCCTGAGGAGTCCAAAGAACTGCGAACCATACGACGGTATGAGTGTAGTCGTTGGCGCTGTTGGGCGGTGTGGTGGCGTTTGTGAAGGCATTTGCGTTACCGAGGAGGTACCGGGTGACATAGGTGGAAGCCGCCTTGCCGTCGCCCGAGGTGATTTCCCAAGAACCGGTTGAGTTGGAGTTGATCGTGATCTTATAAACGGAGGCCGCGTCGTAGAGTTCGTATCCGGTGGGAAGAACACCCAAGGACCGGACTTCAATGGAGGCAACTTGGTCTATGTTGTTAAGGAATATTTCCTCATAGACGACGGGGGAGGTGACTGCGATCTTGTTAGCGAAGGAGCCGGTCTGCCCCGTTGCCTTGTTGACGATTACCTCACCGGCGGAGTTTACGAGATAGAAGGCGTATGAAACGTTCGCGCCTGCCCAAGCCATGGTGGGCGAGGTGGTTTCGATCTTGCAGGGATTGCCGAGATAGTTGTCGTAATAAAGAGTAGCATAGTTGTTGGTTGCGTAGGAGCCGGGAGCCTTTTGGCCTTCCAGGGAGCCGTCGAGGTAGACGTAGTAGCGGATGGCCTGCTCGTTGGTCTTAACAGTACCTACGCTCCAATGGAAGGATTCAGCCGGAAGGGTGCGCGTAAGGGAAGTGCCCTTGATGAGTGTGGTTACGGGGGATGTGTTGGTGTTGTACAGGAAGCTTGCGGCATAGATGACGCCCTTCTTGTAAACCACCGTCTTATCCGTGGTAGTGTCAAGGGATACATCCTCGCCTGAGGCGTTTCTGTCAACTTCGATGAGGATGTAGTCGTCCTCGTCGGTGATGGCATAAGTGCCGTCCGCTTGGAGGGTAGCACCGTAGATGCCGTCGCCGTCAGCGTCGATCTTCGTTGAGTAAGCTCTTGTGCCTGCGTAGTTGAATACGATTGCTTCTGTGACCGTGCCGGTATCCTGACGGGTACCGATGGAGTGGAGCTTATCTTCGGGAGAGCCTTCCGCGATCCATTCCTGACGGGTGTAGATATCGTATTCAAGCACCTCGATGACGGAGGCGACAGACTTATCGATCAATGTGCTGCCGGTGCTTTTGTATTCGTGTGTACCGAGCAGAAGGTTGAAGCTGTCGCCCATCCGGTCTTCGAAGTGAGCGTTGCTTGCCGCATATGCGATCTCCTCGCCGATGGCGTCGAATGCGTGGTCAAGCTCAGCGGCGGAGGTTACCTTATAGAAATACTGAGTGCTGTCGTTTGCGTCATGCGTTGCAATGGAAGCGATGGATTTATCCTGATATTCAAGATTGGTATTTCCGTCGTCCTGAGTATCGAAGGAGATTGCGAACATCTTTGCGCCGAGGCCGGGGAGGCTGTACATATTCTTAAGACCCTGCTCGCTGCCCTGTGCATCCCTGAGGACGTCAACAAGACCCTCGGTGGACTTACGGATAACGTTGTAGTACTGCTCGGGGTCACCCTTGACGGCGTTTGCCATACGATGCTCGTTTACATAGCCGTCACCGTCGGTATCTGCGGTGTTGAAGTAGTAAAGATGCTCGGTGCAGTTCATAAGACTTTTCCAGTAGCTTTTATCCATCGTTGTGGTGATGGAGCCGGGCAATGGCTGACCGTCTGTGAACGTCGGGGCGCCGCCGACTATCCATTTCTCCCAAGATTCGGATCGACCCTGGGAGTGGTAGTAGTTCCACTGCATTGTCGCACCGTCGGACATGAAGATGACGTAGAGGTCACGTTCATCACCCTTGAGAAGGTTCCTCTGCTGCTTGGCGTACGCCATTTGATAGATGGCGTCCATTGCGTAGTCGTAGTTGGTACCGGAGTGGCAAGTGAATGAGTAGCTTTCGGGAAGCTCGGTGGCCTTCACGAAAGCATCTGCGCTCAGTTCCCCGCTGCCGGTGAAAATACTTGAATTGGAATTTGCGTTATAGTCAGCATCTGCGGTGCGGTCGTTTGCATCGCGGTCGTAGGGTGTACCAGATACTGTATGCCTTTCGCCGAAGAAGCCGTTGAAGTCAGCAATGGCAACGTCAATGTCAAGCACTTCACCGTCTGTGCCGGGTGTCTTGAGCTTCGCAATAAGGTTTGCAAGAGAAGTCTCAAGAACGCTTACGCGCTTATACCGGGAGCCGCAGGAGCAGCCCTGCTTGTGACATCTTACACACCAGGTCGCCATGGAAGAAGACGTATCGAGCATGATGATGAGGTCTGCGCCCTTCTTGGAAGCGACGCCGGAGACCGCAAGCTCGACCTGAGCAACACCGGATGCCTGAAAATCTATGCCGGTTGCGGTCTTGGAGACCTTGATCGCGCCTTCGTCGGGGTATTCGGGGTAGTTATTTACGTAAACTTCGGAGACATGGAGGGTGAAGCCGCCGCCGCTCGTACTGCTGCCGTAGGTGATGTAAAGGCCGGACTGATCGCCCGCGGTCTTTGTCCCCGAGTGGTTGAGCATGTTGAGAGTGAGCGGTACTTCTGCGATTGCATCTTCGCCCTCGTACTTAACCTTGATCATAACCGGGTTGCCGTCCTTATCGGTAATGGCGGCGGAGCCGGTGGAATACCGATCGACATAACCTTCGGAGGGCCATTCGATGCTCTCTGTCTTTCGTGGCTGAACGCAAACGTTGACGGTGCCGAGGTCATTGCCATTATAGGAGATATTAAGGGTGGGGCAGTCGGCCGTATTAAAGCCGCCGTCCAATACGTATATCGGCTCTGAGGTCGAGCTTGTCGCCGATGCAAGATCTTCCGCCATGGCGACTATCACGCTTGCAGGCAAGACGGATATGATCATCATGAGGGTGAGCAACCAAGCGGTCAGTCTCCTGAAAGAAAATTGTTTCATGTTTCCTCCTTTTGCATATTTGTATGCGATTAAAATTCATCCTGATTACATATATATAGATGGAGTGCTCGGAAAATTCCGTCTCTCGGCGTAATTTTTCAGGGAAAAGATATAAATCCGCCTCAAGGTCAAGTTAACTTGTAAAAAAACTTAAGATTATTATGAAATTTTTATTCATAATAAAAAAGAGGTGCCATCCGAGGGACGGCACCTGAAAGGCGTTCTATTTGCTGTTGTTGATGATGTATTCCGCGAAGGTGCGGCCGAGGGCCAGCATGGAGAGGGAATCGTAGTGACCCCAATCGGGGTCGCCCTCCGGCTCCAGGTGAACCGTGTAGCCGGCATCAATGGTGGAAAAGTAGAAATTCAGCGGTGAGAGGAGGGAGAAGGCAAGCTTTGCCTCGTTTATCTCGGGATATGCCGGCTCGCAGTAGGGGCTGTTTGAAATGCCGGCGTCGATGAAGAGGATACCGTCCTCGCGCGCGTACGCGGCAAGGTCCTCGCGCAGATATGCGGCAAAGGCGGTCTGATTTTCAAGATATTTTGACGCTTTGAAATCGGTGGTGTCGGATTCGCCCTGCATCCAACATATCGCTTGGATGCGCGCGTCGTAGCCGTGCGAGACGAGGGCGGACATTTGCGTTTCGATGAAGACGAGAGCGGCTTCGTAGATCGAGCCGCGCGCGCCACCGCAGAGCCAGTGATGGTGCAGAGAATAGCCGGACATCGTGTATTTGAGGATGAAAACGGTCTCGTCGGGGTAGGCGAGGGCGAGCTTTTCCGCCATCCCCAGCTCCGGGCCGAAGCAGCCCTCTGCCGAAACGGTCAGGTCAACGGGAACAAACTCGCCATGCGAGGAGTATTTGTGATCGTCAAGGCAGAAATTAATGAGAACCGAGTCAAACCCCGAGCTGTAACGCGTGAAATCGTCGGCGGAAACGTTCTTTTGGAGATAGTCGTTCAGCGAACAGCCGGTGGCGTTGCTCTGACCGAGCAGGAGGATGACCCGTGCTCGCTTTCCGCCGCCGTCGGGAAGTGAGGTGGGGGAGGTGTAGTCGGTATTCATGTTGAGCCACGCAGTCGTGTCCACGTCCTCGCCGGAGCCGCCCGTCAGCGGCGCGCACGAGGGGAGCAGAGCGAGCGCAAGCAAGATGATCAGCAGTCTTTTCATAAAAACGGTAATTCCTTTTTCGGTGTTTTATTAATTATAGCACAATCGGGGAAATAATTCAAGAAAAAGCATCAGAAAAACGCAAAAACATATTGACAAACCGGCCGGAATGGTGTATAATATAATCCACGAGTTCTGCAAACGGCCGCTCGCGCGAGTATATACGGAGATGTACTCAAGAGGCCGAAGAGGCGCCCCTGCTAAGGGTGTAGGTCGGGCAACCGGCGCGAGAGTTCAAAT
>JBJDZD010000054.1:0-2619 GCA_051867815.1 Eubacteriales bacterium
AAGTACGACAAAAGGTTCAGAACTTAAGTCCTGAACCCTTTGTCAGCGGTCTGAGCGAGCCGGGCAGGCTCGCTTTTTTCGTTACAGCAAAGGTGCTATGAGACGCATTATACAGTTGATAAGTCTCATGAAAATACCCGTTTTGCAATCCTCTGCGGTTATCTCCTTGCATTCCTTAAGGGTTGCCAGGAAATCATCCTTGGCTTGCGTTACCGCGCGGCTACCGTAAAGCATGGTACCGCATTCAAAATGCAAATACAAGCTTCTGAAATCAAGATTAACAGTTCCGATGCTCGCGACCCTGTCATCGCTGACGAATACCTTGGAATGGATGAAGCCCGGCGTATATTCATACACCTTAACGCCGCCGTCTATGAGATCTCCGTAATACGATCTTGTGGTTACGTGAACCATAAGCTTATCCCATTTGTGGGGTGTAACGATTCGGACATCAACCCCACTCTTTGCCGCCAGTGTCAAAGCCGTAATAATGCTGTCGTCGACGATAAAGTACGGCGTATAAATGTAAAGATAATCCTTAGCCTGGCTGATCATCTGCAGGTAAACGTGCTCGGCAACATGGTCCGTGTCGAGCGGGCTGTCACAATAGGGCTGAACGTATCCGTCAAATACCTTCTCCGCGTCCTCCTGCTTTTCAGGCATAAACTCCTTGATATCAAGAGAATTGCCATGCTGATTCGGAGAAGTCAGCATCCACATCTTAAGGAAAATAACCGTAAGTGACCATGCAGCGTCGCCCGTGAGCTTTACGGCGCAATCCTTCCATCTGCCGAAGCGCTCGATCTCGTTTATATATTCGTCCGCAAGATTGACTCCTCCGGTGAATGCGATCTTTCCGTCGACAGAGCATATTTTTCGGTGGTCGCGATTGTTTTGCAGACCCGTCAAAATCGGGCGAAATCTATTGAAGGCACGGCATTCGATGCCTTTTTGCGCAAGCACACGAGGGTACTTTTTCGGCAGCTGGAATATACTACCCACATCATCGTACATAACGCGTACGTCTACGCCCTCGCTCGCCTTTTCGGCAAGTATGTCAAGCACCGTATCCCACATTTTTCCTTCGGCAATGATAAAATACTCCATGAAGATATACTTTTTCGCGCTTTTGAGCGCATCAAGCAATTCAGGATAAAAATCTTCGCCGGTGGGATAGTACTCGGTTGATGTATTCTTGAAAGCCGGGAAGCCTGCATAATCGGAAAGATAGCGTATTTGATTGATTCGCTCGGGATACTCCGATATCGCCTCTGAAGTCGATACTTCAGAATCCGCTGTTTTGCAGCTTGTCTTTTCGTCGATCTCCTTCATATACGGTGCCATTAGCTTCATGGAGCTTTGTATGGAGAACACTAAGTACAGGAGTCCACCGAAAACGGGGAAGCATAAGATCAGATATATCCATATCAGCTTATAAGCGTCTTTAGTGCGTCTGATGATTACAGCCAGGGTGATCAGAAAGCTCACTAAATTAAGCGCAATCGAGATATACGGAGAAAAGGCGGCGCCGTTTACGGCAAGAGCAACGAGAACCACTATTTGAAGCAATACCAAAAACGCAACAATGACTCTGTCTCGGAATATGTGCGGCAGAATTCTTTTCTTCTTTTTCATGTCTTTCCCCTTTCATTTATTATGCTCCCAAAGCCGAGACGGTTTTCACCGTCTCGGCCTTGATTCAATCATTATTTATTCTTTGCCTTTGCAATGCTGCGCTGAATTAGCTTTATAAGCTCAACAACGGGAATCGTAAGCACTGCAAGTCCTATACCAATGAGGTATTCCTTGATTCCGATCGTGCTGAAGCCGAAGATATCGGCAAGGAAAGGAACCTCAATTACGAGAGTCGTGAGTACGAGCGCGAGTACCATCGCACCGAGCAGGAACATGTTCTTGCCCTTGAGCATGAATATCGAACCTCTTTGCGAACGCATGTTTATCGAATGGAATATCTCGGCCATGGACATGGTGAGGAACGCAAGAGTCATACCGTGCGCGGAATGAACGCCGTTGATGACGACCTCATTGTACCAATCTGCACCGAACTCAAAACGAACTCCGATAAGGTATGCGGCAAGAGTAAGCACCGAAACCAAAAGTCCCTGGTAAACCATATCAAAGCCGAGACCGTTAGAGAAAATGCCTTCCTTGGAAGAACGGGGCGGCTGGGTCATGATATCCTTTTCGCCGGGTTCAACGCCGAGCGCAAGCGCCGGGAAGCAGTCGGTGATCAGGTTGATCCAAAGCAGATGGGGTGCTTCAAGAATTGTGAAGCCTATCATTGATGCAGTGAAGATAGTAATAACCTCACTCATGTTCGAGGAGAGCAGGAACTGAATAGCCTTGCGGATATTGCTGTAGATCTTTCTTCCCTCTTCAACTGCCGCAACGATGGTGGCAAAGTTGTCATCTGCGAGTACCATGTCGGCGACATTCTTGGTGACGTCGGTACCGGTAATACCCATTCCGACACCGATATCGGCACTCTTGATGGAGGGAGCGTCGTTAACGCCGTCTCCGGTCATGGCCGTTACACAACCGTGTGCGCGCCAAGCGTTGACAATACGGGTCTTATGCTCGGGCTGAACACGGGCATAT
>JBJDZD010000055.1:0-13970 GCA_051867815.1 Eubacteriales bacterium
ACACCGCGCACTATCGGCCATGTAAGAAAGCCCTTGCGGTTTGCGCTTGTTAGGTCGCTGACCTCAACTACCATTTCCCCGTCAGGTCGGCGAACCGCCATTGCGCTCTTTTTAGGGCCGCGCATCATTATTCCTTCAAGCAGAGCCTGACCGCCAATCGAGGTCTTTTTCATCGGGCAGCTTGCCGCTTCGTTTTTATTACTCATGATATTGTTCCTTTTATGAATATGGTAACTTTAATTATATCCCAAATTTATGAATTTGATATGAATGTATAATACATTATTAAAAAAACAGAGCCGGTTCGGCTCTGTTTTCGGTATCAAAAGTCTATTTTCAGCTGTCCGCCAAGCTCCGCCATGTGCTTCTCCATGAGAGCGTGGATCTTCTTGACGGGATCGAGGATAAGGCTGATTGATTCATCGTGGTTGAGAGTATCAATAATATATGAAACGTATTTGCACATGCTGACCTCAACGTACCACTCGCGCGTTTTCAGCTCGGGGTCTCCGTAGATGAGGTTGGTGGTGAATATCTTATCAATGATGCCGTCATCGTGTGCCTTATCAAAACCCTCAAGGCCGTTGGTGAAAAGGCCGAAAGTGGCAAACGCGTAAATTCTCTTTGCGCCGCGCATCTTTATCTGCCTTGCAACGTCAAAGAGGGAGTCGCCGGAGGAGATCATGTCGTCAACGATGATAACGTCCTTGCCCGTGAGGTCCTGGCCGAGGTATTCGTGTGCAACTATCGGGTTCTTGCCGTTCACGATACGGGAATAGTCGCGGCGCTTGTAGAACATACCGACGTCAAGTCCGGCAACCGATGAGAAGTACATGCATCTTCCCATAGCTCCCTCGTCGGGCGAGATAATGATGAGCTGCTCCTTATCGAATGCGATATCGGGAACCGCCTTGACGAGTGCCTTGACCATCTGATATGTGGGGCGATAGTTGTCAAAACCGATAAGGGGAACTGCATTCTGAACACGGTCGTCGTGTGCGTCAAAGGTGATGATGTTCTTAACACCGTAAAATTCAAGCTCGCGGAGCATCATGGCGCAGTCGAGCGACTCACGGTTGGTGCGCTTATGCTGTCTGCCCTCATAGAGCATGGGCATGATAACCGAAATACGGCGCGCCTTGCCCTCAATGGCACCTACAATGCGCTTGAGGTCCGCATAATGCTCGTCGGGCATCATGGGAATATCGGCACCCCTCATTTTATACGTTACGCCGTAGTTAAAGGGGTCGCAGATAATCATGATATCAAGACCTCTGACAGACTGCTTAAGAAGCGCCTTCGCTTCACCCGTGCCGAAACGGGGACATTCGACCTCCACAAGATAAGATTCGTTCGTGCCGCGGCGTTCTCTGAGATAACTGTCAACTCTGTTTGCGAAATCCTCGCATCCTCTCATGGCAATTATGCCCAGATCACCGAAAACTTTTTCCTTCATACCGTGATTTTGACTCCTTTTTCCCGTATTATTAAATTAGATACATAATTATACCACACATAACGCAAATATGCAAATACTTTTTTCGTTTTTTTGACAAAAAATTTACTCTTTTCCGATAAGGCGGAGGTGTTTTTCGAGATATGCGTCGTAATCGCTCTTATTTCCGCGCGGCAGATAGGTCTGCACGGGGAACGAAGCGCGGACAAGCTCACGTGCCTCACCCATGGAGGAAATGATACCGTGCGACATTGCCTGAACGAGCAAATTGCCGAGACACGTCGCCTCCGATGGCCCTGCAATGACGGGCATTCCGCAAACATCAGCCGTTATCTGCGAAAGCAAGGGATCCTTCGAGCCGCCGCCCACGATATTTATCGACGACGGCTTTTTGCCCGTCAGACAAGCGATATCTTCAACCGTATAGCGATAACAAAGAGCCAGGCTGTCAAAGATCGTGCGGATTATCTCGCCAACGGTCTCGGGGACGGGCTGAGCCGTTCGGCGGCAATATTCGGCAATGCGCGTGGGCATGTCGCCCGGAGGCATGAACACGGGGTCGTTTACGTCAATAAACGAAACGAAGGGCTTCGACTTCATTGCCGCTTCGGTCATGCTGTCGTAGGTGACGTTCTTACCCTCCGCCTTCCATGCGCGGCGGCATTCCTGAACGAGCCAAAGGCCAACGTGGTTCTTGAGGTATCGAATGGTTCCGCATGCGCCGCCCTCATTGGTATAATTGCGGCGCTCACCCTCGGCGCATATAAGGGGTGCTTTCAGCTCACAACCCATAAGCGACCAAGTTCCGGAGCTTATGTAGATAAAATCGTCGCTTACCGCAGGGGTTGCAAAGACGGCGGAAGCTGTATCGTGCGAGGGGACGGCAATGAGCTTCATATTATTTGCGTATTCCGGCTTAACCTTGCCGACGACCGTGCCGGGATCGACTATAGGGGCAAATTTTTCACGCGGAATGCCGAGTGCCGAAAGTATCTCCGGTGAAAAATCGCGCGTGTGCGCATCGAGTAATGCGCCCGTTGACGCTATGGTATATTCGCTTATCTGCTCGCCGGAAAGGAAATATCCGAAAAGATCGGGCAGGAAAAGGATCTTATACGTACGCTCAAGCCTATCGGGCGTGAATTTCTTTTCAGCCGCAAGCTGAAGTGCGGTGTTGAACTCAAGATACTGAATCCCCGTTATCTCATAAAGGCGCGAAAGGGGCATGAAGCGGCTGAAATATTCGCCGATATTCCGGGTACGCGCATCGCGGTTACTGTAAGGATCGCAAACGAGGTTGCCCACCTTATCCACCAATCCGTAATCAACGCCCCATGTGTCGATACCGACGCTGAGTGCTCCCATCGACGAGCCGAGCGCCACGGCGTTTTCGATCTCTCGCCTAAGCATGGGAGCATCCCACACAAGGGCATCGCCCTTGTATATCGGCTTGTTTTCAAAGCGGCATATTTCCTCAATCGAAAGCTTGCCGCCGTCAAATTTTCCTATAATTCCGCGGCCGCTTCCGCCGCCGATGTCTATGCCGAGTAATTTGATTCCCTGCATGATATTCCTCTTCCTTCTTTATTTCATTTCAACGACGGTCACTCCGCCGTCGCCTTCGCCATACTGCCCGATGCGGAAGTTGGCGATACGGCTCTCACAGCGCAAGCGCTCCCAAAGTGCGGCGCGCAACGCGCCCGTGCCCTTACCGTGAATCAGACGAACCGTGCGCAGGCCGGCAAGCTGAACCTCGTCAAGGTAGCGATCGACCTCGTACCACGCCTCGTCGCCGTTCATACCGCGCAGGTCGATCTCGTCCGAGCAGGCGCGGCTGACCGTTGTCTTGGCAAATTCCTTGACGGTCTTTTTGTTGCCCTGCGAATCCGTGACCGTGATGACGTCGTCCATCAGTTTGAGGTTTTTGACCTTGGTCTTGGTGCGTACGGAGCCGATCTGCACGCTGACGTTTCCGCTTCTGTCGGGGTCGGAGATGACCACGCCCTCTTGAGAGATGTTCATCAGGTAAACGGCATCTCCCTTCTTGAGCGGACGGGGAAGAACGTAATCCTCGTCCACGTTTTCGTCAACGGGATTGAATTTATCTTCATTCCGGCGCATATGCTCGCGAACTCTCTTGCGCGCGGCGTCAAGCTCCTCGCCGAGGCGCTCGCTGTCCTTTGCCTTGCGTACCTTGTCAAGCTGAGCAAAAACATATTCGCTGGATATTTTCGCACCCTCGACCATTTCCGCCGCTTTTTTCTGCGCGCGCTCGACCTCCTTTTCGGCAGCCGCGATCTTCTCCCTTATCTTCGTTTCCGCTTCAAGCTTGAAATGCTCGTATTCCGTGCGCATCTTCTCTGCCTCGTCGCGGTATCTTTCTGCCTCGATGCGCGCCGCCTCAAGCTTATCGATCACGTCCTCAAATCGGCGGTCGTCGGAGCTTACCTCGGCGAGCGCACGGTCGATGATGTGCTTCGGCAGACCGAGCCTTTCCGAAATGGCAAGTGCATTTGAGCGGCCGGGTGTGCCGATGGTCAGCTTATAGGTCGGGCGCAGGGTCTCGATGTCAAATTCGCACGACGCATTCTTAACTCCGGGGGTGTTAAGCGCGTATGCCTTCAATTCGGCATAGTGCGTGGTCGCCGCGCATATCGCGCCCGCAGCACGTACCTCGCTGATAACGGCTATTGCCAGCGCCGCGCCCTCAATTGGGTCGGTGCCGACGCCAAGCTCGTCGAAAAGGACGAGGGCATCGTCCGTCAGATCGTCAACGATCGAAACGATATTGACCATGTGGGATGAGAAGGTGGAAAGCGACTGCTCTATGCTCTGCTCGTCACCGAGGTCAACGAGAACTCTGCCGTATATCGGAACAGTGGAATTATCGTCGCAGGGCAGGTGCAGGCCGGACTGCGCCATGAGAGCAAAAAGGCCGAGCGTTTTGAGCGTTACCGTCTTTCCTCCCGTATTGGGGCCGGTTATAACGAGGGTGTCAAAATCGCCGCCGATACGAATATCAACGGGAACGACCTTTTCCTTCGGGATGAGGGGATGGCGCGCACGGCGAAGCTCGGTGCGGCGGTCGTCGGATGAAATTCTCGGCTGCGAGCCGTTCATCTTAAACGAAAGCTCCGCACAAGCAAAAACAAAGGCAAGCTCATCGATATTGGCGCCGTTGTAGCGAATCTTGTCGGATACAGCCGCCACATCGGCGGAAAGGCTGTAAAGAATGCGCTCGATCTCGTGCTTTTCCTGAGCTTCAAGCTCGCGTATCTCATTGTTTGCATCGACAACTGCAAGCGGCTCGATAAAGAGTGTCGCGCCCGTGGATGAAGCATCATGGACGAGTCCCTTTATTTCATTCTTACATTCCGCCTTAACGGGAACGACGAATCTGCCGTTACGAATAGTGACGATGTTTTCCTGCAGGCTCTTGGAATACGCACCCGTCGTGTATTTTGATAAAATATCGCGCACCTTTGCCGTTGTTTGACGGAGCTTGCGTCGAATGGTGTAAAGCTCCGGCGAGGCGTCGTCTGCGAGGGTGTCCTCGCTTATAATAGCCGTTCTTATCCTGTCCTCAAGCTTTTTATCGGGGAGCAGGCGCTCAAAGACCTCGTCAAGCACCGTCTCAAAGCGACGGTTCTGGCGACTGTAATCAAGCAGAACGCGGCTGGTACGCAAAACGTCCGCAATATCGAGCAGCTCGCGCCCCGTAAGCATAGCGCCCTTATCGGCGCGGTCGCAATGACCCGTAATGTCCTTGACTCCGCCGAACGGGGGATGACCCTTCTCCGCCGCGATGCGCTTGGCATCCGTCGTTCTCCTTTGCATATTGAGGACGCGGACAAGGTCGTCCTCCGGGGCAAGCTCAAGAGCCGCCGCACGCGCGCCCTCGGTTCGGGCGCAATCGCAGAGCATTGTTCTGATCTTGTCGAATTCAAGTAGTTTAACTGTCTTTTGTGGTAGGTACATCATTGTATTTATTCCTTTGTCAACTCATGATAGAGGCTGAGGGATGAAAAGCCGCGTTCAAGATGATTGAGCAGATATGTCTCTGCGGTGCGGCAGAAGGTGTTTTTATCGGTTTGGGAAGTGATTTCAAACGACAACAGGCGCTTCGGCGATGCACTTACGACATAGCGCATTGCGGCAAGCACTCCCGCGGTTATGGGTATGATTATGGAACGCGTACCGTGAACGTCAACGAGTAGCTGTTCGGGAGCGACATTTGTGTTTTCGGGTGACGATGCTATGCAATCCGAGCAGACGATACCGCCGCCCATTACATCCAGATAAAAAGCCGCCGCATCGGTTTTCGAGCAACGAGTGCACTCGCCAAGCTCCGGCAGGTAGCCCGGTATCGCCGCCGCGCGAAGCTCAAAAGCCGCTTTTACAAGCGTACGGTCGTACTTGTCTGAGCAAAGCGCGTGAAATGTATTCAGCGCAAGGGGCAAAAGCTCACCCGGGTCCTCGCCGTAGCCGCTCAGCTCACAGCAAACATCCGAGATATACTGTGCCAGGTACATCAGCTCAATGTCCTTTTCAAGCTCGGGGAAGGACTTGATGACCGAGGCATCGCGCACCCACGCCATATCGCCCTTGAAGTGAAGCTCGAAATTGCCCCAAACGAAGGCGCGGCAGGGCGACATCAGCTTGTTGCGCAGCGATCGCGCGCCCTTGGCAATGACGGTTAATCTGCCCTCGGTGGGACAAAGCAGAGTCAGCAGCCGATCATGGTCGCCCTGCGGTACTGCACGGATGACGAGAGCATCAGTTGATATGTCTTGTGCCGCCATGGCCGCCCTCCTTTCGTTCTTTTATTCGTTGGCCAATCGTAAAAGTCCGCGTTTTCAAATAGAATCCGTTTTTTCGGTGGCTTTGCTGCCGAAAAAACACCTCTCTGACGAGCAAAGCGAGTCCGCGCGCCAAGGGGAGCCGTGACGGCTGATAAGCGCGCGAAGCCCCGCCGCGCGGTCCTCAATTGTAAAACGCAGTTTTGCAATTGGCTATTCTTTTATTCGTCGATATCCTTTTTATTGTAGCCGAAGTTGCTGACAAGCCCCCGGTTTTCTCTCCAATTTTCCTTGACCTTTACCCAAAGGTCGAGGAATATCTTCGTTCCCGTGACCTTTTCAAGCTCCTGGCGCGAATACGTGCCGACTTTTTTCAGCACTTCTCCGCCCTTTCCGATGATTATCTGCTTGTGGGACTGCTTCTCGCAAATGATCTCGGCACGGATCTTTGTGAGATTGCCCGTGTCGCGGTATTCCTCAATAACCACGGCAATTCCGTGGGGCACCTCTCTGTCAAGCGTGCGCAGGAGCTTCTCGCGGATGATCTCGGCAACGTACTGCCGCATGGGCTGGTCGGTCGCCGCATCCTCCGGGAAGAACCACTCGCTCTCGCGCAAAAATTTTGAAAGCTCCTCCACGACCTCGTCCACATGCTTGCCGGACTTTGCGGAAACCGGTACGACGGCGTCAAATTCGTGCTTTGATGCATAAGCCGCTATCTTTTCCGCAATCATATCTCGGCGGACGGTGTCAATCTTATTGAGAACGAGAATCGAGGGAACGCCTTCTCGCTTAAGGTACTCGATGACCCCCTCCTCGGTCTTGGAAACGGGCTTGTTCACGTCAACCACGAGCATGACCACGTCACCCTGCTGCATGCCGGACTTTGCCGCCGAGACCATGTAGTCGCCGAGACTGTTCTGTGGGCGGTGGATACCGGGAGTATCAAAGAATACGAACTGATCATCGCCCTCGGTAAGTATGCCGCGGATGCAATTTCGCGTTGTTTGCGGTTTATTTGAAACGATGGCAACCTTTTCACCGAGAATTTGGTTCATAATTGTGGACTTGCCGACATTGGGGCGGCCTACGATTGAGACAAATACCGTTCTTTTCATTTTTACTTCTCCGATGTCTTGTTGATGAATTTTTCTATGTCATACGACTTTGCGTCTTCCGTGTACTGCGTTGCATTGGGGTCGAGAATGCCGGGGTTCTTGTGGAATAAGTATATCTCCTCACCTGAGCTGTGCGAGAGCATCATGGACTCTATCAAGCCGTCCGAGCCGATGCCGATTGAAAACGTGTAATCGTATTCCTTAAGCTCAAAGTAGTAAAGCGGAGCGGTGCTTGAGCCGAGAACTACGTAATCGTACCGTGCGAAATAATTCAGGGGCATATCCCGCGCCTGATCGGCAAACGCAATGACGTCCGCAAGCGCCATTTTGGGCTTGTCCTTTTCCTCGGCACAGCCTGCAAGCGCGCACGCGAGCATTAAAACCGCAAGAGTCAAACAAATAAACTTTTTCATCATTTCACCTCCAGCCCCATGAGCTTCATTATTTCGCGCTGACGGGCGCGCATATCCGCCTCGTCCTCCTCGCCCGTTTCGTGATCGTAGCCGAGCAGATGAAGGGTTGAATGAACGCAGAGGAAGGCGACCTCGCGCTCAAAGGGATGACCGAATTCATTTGCCTGCTCGCGAGCGCGCTCAAGCGATATCACGATGTCTCCCAGGCAGAGCCGTTCGCCGTCAAAGGCATCCTCAAGGTCACCACCCTCGGCTATCGGAAAGGAAAGCACGTCCGTGACGCGGTCGATGCCGCGGTATTCGGCATTAAGGCGGCGAATTCCGGCGTTTCCGACGAAGGTGACGGACACCTCGCAATCATCTTCTATCTTCTCATACTCAAGGGTCGTCTCAATGGCGCGGCGGACGAGGTCCTTAAGCTCATCCGTGACCTTTTCCTTGCGGCAACGGACGGAATAATCTATCGTAAGCATCTTTTTCTCACTTTCTGCGGTATGTGTGGCTGCCGCTCTGTTTATTTTGGTGTTCCTTTTCGTACTTGTCATAAGCAAGTATGATCTTTTGAACGAGCTTGTGGCGTACGACATCGCGATCAGTAAACTGATGTATCGAGATGCCCTCAATGCCGTCAAGGATCTTGACGGCGGAATAAAGACCGCTCACCTGACCGCCCGGCAGGTCGGTCTGCGTCAGGTCACCCGTAACGACCGCCTTTGAATTGTTACCGAGACGCGTCAAGAACATCTTCATTTGCTCAAAGGTCGCATTCTGCGCCTCGTCGAGAATGATGAAGGCATCCTCAAGCGTGCGGCCGCGCATGTATGCAAGCGGCGCAACCTCGATTATCTGCTTTTCGACGTTCCGCTGGTAATTCTCCGGCCCCATCATTTCAAAAAGCGCATCGTACAGCGGGCGCAGATACGGGTCGATCTTGCTTTGAAGGTCACCGGGGAGATAACCGAGCTTCTCGCCGGCTTCGATGGCAGGACGGGTCAGGATTATGCGGCTGACCTTCTTCTCCCGCAGAGCCTTGACCGCCATTGCGACAGCAAGGAACGTCTTTCCCGTGCCGGCAGGGCCGGTGCCGAGAATGACGGTATTGTTCCTTATCGCTTCGATGTACTTCTGTTGACCGACCGTTTTCGGCTTGATCGGCTTGCCCTTGGCGGTAACGCAGATGCAATCATCATCAAAGGCATCAAGCTCGCTCTCGCGGCCGTCTCGCACCATGCCTATGACATAAAGTACGGTCTGCTCGGCAAGGCTCTCGCTTCGCTCGCCCATGCGCGCCAGCGTTTCAATGGCACGCGCCGCAGCTTTCGTGCCCTCCTCGCTCGTTCCGCTGACGGTCAGCACCTCGCCGCTGCTCGACGCGTCGGGGCGGTTGTGAACCGTAACGGCGAAAGCCTGCTCGATAAGCTTCATGTTTGCATCAAATGCGCCGTAAAGCTTCGCGGCAAGATCCGCCGTGCCTATTCTAACTGTAATTTGTTCCATTTTCAATCCTCTGTTGACGTGATGTAAAAGGGTACGCTCTTTGCAATGTCCGTAATGCAATCCACACGGCATACCAAGCGGTACGCGGTGCCTTCGGAATTTTCTCCCGACTCGTACGATTTTGAAAGCAATTCCGCGTCGGGCAGAGCCGCAAGGATGCGGTGGTTGATCTCAAAATACGCAAGATCGGCAGCTTCCTGTGGCGTGCGCCGCAGCTCCGTTTCTCGGTAGGTAGGCACGGTCACAACCGACAGACCGACGGGAAGAGTGACCCCCTTGGAATTATAAACATAAATATCCGAGTATATTTTATCATATTCCGACCCCGAAAATCCACCCTTTTTGAAAAATTTTTGCCTAAAAGAGAAAAAAATCAAAGAAATTTCGCAAATTTCGTTCTTTTCCGGCTCTCTGACGGTGTAATCGTACGGAATTTCGACCTCAAAATCAAATTCCGTACGCGCAAAGACCTTGCCCCGAGCCTCGACCGCACGGTAACCGAAGCGCTCGCTGTCGTAAAGCCCGCTGACGAGAAGCTCGCCCTGCCGCACCGTCTGACCGACGAGAACGATCGGGTCGCCCGCCGTCAGCTCATATCCCGTAATGATTCCGCCGTGCTCGGCAACGAGATTGGAGCCGTCGCCCTCCCTCTCGGCTTCTGCAGGCGGATTTTTCTCCTCTATGACCTCGACGTAAGCAACCGTGCCGATCACGTTGACCGATATCCAAGCGATATCGTCACTCTCGCGCTCGATATCCGCCTGCACCGTTCCGATGTCGAGCCGCCTGAGAAGCGCACCGGGACGAACGCCGTGGGCGGCAAGTAATTCCTCCACCTGCATCTCGGTGAGCGTGACGTTCCCCTCAACGCGCACATCCCAAAGCACGGCGTTCGCAAGAGAGGTCAGTACTATGGCGATGACGACCCCCACGATAATACCGGGGCGTGCAAGGAGCTTCTTGAAATAAAGCGGCACGCCGCCGAGCAACGTGACCTCAGCATCAATTCCCCTCTCCCTGCATACTCTTTGAGTCCGAAGTGCCGCAGAGTAGCAAAGGTCGACCGAGGTCGGCTTGATGTTTTTGTAGCTTTCGCCAAGCTCCAGCAGTACGTTCAACAGCGCAAGCAGGTCTCCCTCCCCCACCTTTATGCGCGCAAAGCCGTATAAAAAACCATCGGCGCCGATCTTATTCTTCTTTCTTTTCAAAACATTTTCCTCCGCAAAGGTCTATGCCGTCTATCTCACCGCGGACGGCAACGCGTTCGCCGCTGTACGAGGACATGGTCAGCCTTCGTCCCATTACCGCAACGTCGCAGTTACCGAGCTTGACGCGCAAAAGTTCTTCCGAATATTCCGTTATCTCGCGGCAACCGCAGAGCAAAAGCTCGTTTCTGCCGCGAAGCTCCAGCGTCATACCGCCGCACAAAACGTCCGCAGGAACATCCGCAAGACGGCTTAGCAGCTCCGCGGCACCGGGACGTCCGATTTTCTTGTTCTTCATTTTTCCTCCGAATAGCCGAATATCCCTCGGCATAGATTTTACTGTAAAAATATATGCAAAAGATCGGACACGGATTACATGAGAAACAAAACAGCAAGCAAGTGCGCCTCAGGCGCAAGATTTGTCCTGTTAGCCGCACTCATTTTCTTATTTTTCACAGAACCTACGGCATCTGCGGACGGAATCAAAAGGGGTCTTTCCGTGTGCGCCGGAACTCTCATACCCTCGCTCTTTCCGTTTATGGTAATATCGGAGCTTCTCGTCCGTTCGGGAGTCGGCGAGCATGCCGCAAGAGTCTTCGGCAAGCCGATGAGTAAGTTATTCGGTGTTTCGGGCGCAGGTGCCGCTGCCGTGATTCTCGGTATCCTTTGCGGCTTTCCGGTGGGCGCAAAGACAGCCTCCGCTCTCCGGAAAGCCGGAGAGCTTGAGAAGGACGAGGCGGCGCGGCTTATGACTTTTTGCAATTATCCATCCGCACCGTTTTTGATCTTCGCCGTGGGACGGGGACTTTTCGGAAGCAAAAGAACGGGGCTTCTGATTTGGCTATCCGTGCTTGCATCGGGACTTATCTGCGGCATTGCAGGCAGAGTTTTTTGCAAGAAAAGTAACTGCGAGGTCGCACAGAGTAATCATGCTCAACCGGAGCCGATAACGGTTATTTTCACCGAAGCTGTGACGGGTGCGGCATCATCCCTCATTGCCGTTTGCTCCTGCGTTTGCTTTTTTACCGCCGCAGTTTCCTGCCTTTCGGCGCTCATCACGGGCGGCGGTACGCTCCCCCGCGCCCTGCTGTTCTCTTTTTTTGAGCTTACATCCGGTGCGGCATCCTGCGCCGCCGTAGAAAACCGCTTTGTCGGTGCCGTGCTTTGCTCTGCCGCCGCGGCATGGTCGGGGCTTTCCGTGTTCTTTCAGATATCCTCGCTCGCACGCGGGATACCCATGAAGCCCTTCCTCATCTCAAAGCTTTTCACGGTTCCGCTCTCCTCGCTGATTACGGCGCTCGTTCTCCGATTGTTTCCGGACATTCTGATAAGCTCGACCCCGGCAGAGGATGCTTTTCACTCCGTGCACCTGTACCCCGATGTCTTCATCTCGCTCGTTAACATAATTTTTATTGTTTCGGTGCTGTTTTACCTCACCAAACTGCTTGACAGATGCGCTCGGATTTGATATAATATACATGTGACCTTTTTCGTCATAATATTACATATGGGGTAACGCCATGGCACTCAACCTTCTTGTGAGCTATCCTGTCTGGACCTTGCTCTGCGCTCTCTTTTTTCCCATGCTGGCGACGATAGCAACTTTTGTCTGCCTTCGCCGTGCAAATACATCGCGAAGATACGTGGGATTCTTTGTTATCATACCGATATTCGTCGCGCTGATAGTCGTATTCTTAAGCGACACCGGCTCGATTATGACCGACCTGCTTGCTTCGGTCGGACTTTACTATCCGCCCGTCGTCGGCTTTATGGCGGCAATCACGCTCGGCATTTTCTGCCTTGATCTGATCGCTCTTGTATGCGGTGTCGGTCTGCTTAAGCCGAGGGGTGCGGTCACGAACGCCATAGCCACCGTCATCGCTCTCGGTGCGGAGATATTCGTTCTTTACAGCGCATGGAGCTGCCGCCTCAGATTTGAGGATGCAGTCAATGACGGCTTCGTAATCAACATCGGTGAATCGCTTCCCTTTTTCTCGTTCTTGCCGGACGTCATTCAAAAATCCGGAGTGGAGCTGGTGTCACTTGCGATCCTCTCGCTTTACCTCATTGTTTATTTCCTTTCCTTCATCGCGCTGCGCTCGCCCGAGCAAATAATGAAGGAAGACCTTGAACGCCGTCGCCGCGCGGCTTTGCTCAATTCCCCCAATTCGCCCTCGGCAAAGCGTCACTCCGCGCCCGAAGAGGAAGAACTGCCTGGCGTATGCGCCTATTGCGAGCGTGCAACCGTTCTCAAGGGCGACCGCACGCACATGGTCTGCGACTGCTTCGGCGTCGTTTCGTCCTGCCATACCTGCCGCAAATTCCTCTACGACCCTCTCAAGCGCACCGCTACGCGCCCGAGGATCACCCCCACCGAGGAGGAAGAAGCTCCCCCTCTTGACCTTGATCACATTTGATAATACAAACTTCTCCCGACTCCAAAAGTCGGGAGATTTTTTATTTTCTCTTGACAAATTGCCTAAAATATGTTATTATAAATTGATATATTATAAGCACACACGCGAAAGGACGAATACATGAAAAGGAAGTTCATACTTATTGCGGCAATTTGCATAAGCCTTTTAACCTTCATATCCTGCGCCGGATTTTCCGACACCGAATATGCAGTGGTAAGTGAGGGCAATATTTCCGCTGACGGATTTATTTACGATAAATACGAGAACTCCACCGTTCGTATCACAGGCATAAAAACGATGCCTGCGTTGCTGACCGTCCCCACCGAGATAGACGGCATGGAGGTCGTTGAGATTGCGGACCGTGCATTTGCAGACAGCGAACTGTTGCTCTATTTAGAGTTTCCCACCAAGTCAATCAAGCTGGGAGAACGCATATTCTACGGCTGTCGCTCCCTCATTGCGGTCAATCTTTCGAACAGCGTAACCTACCTTCCCAAGGGGACCTTCGAGGAATGTGCCGAGCTTACCGTGGTTGACGGAACTAATACTCTTAACGAGATCGGTGAGCAGGCGTTTGCAGGATGTTTGTCGCTTTCGTCATTCAGGGCGGACAAGCTGACGAGCATAGGCGAAGAGGCCTTCCGCGCTTGCGCATCTCTTTCAAAAATCACGCTTCCCGAAACGCTCAACCACATCGGAAGGTCCGCATTCTGGGGCTGTGAGGGCTTGGTTGAGGTTTACGCCGACTGCAACGCCGAAATCCCCGAGCTTGCGTTTCTGAATTGCCCGGCACTTACTCGTGTAATAATCGGTGACCGTGTAACGGGCATCGGAAACGAAGCCTTTCGGGGTTGCTCGGCACTTGGCAGTATCGAAATCGGCAAAAAGGTACGAATTATCGGCGAATACGCATTCTACGGATGCGATTCAATAGCGGAAGTGACATATAGTGGCAAAAAAGCGAAAATAGTTATTGCCGAGGGCAACGAAGCACTCGCTGTGGGAGGTGCAAAATGAAAAAAACAATTGCGGTTCTGCTTTTATCGGCGATTTTGTTATCTCTCG
>JBJDZD010000056.1:0-13447 GCA_051867815.1 Eubacteriales bacterium
GGTCGGAACCTTTGAAGATACGGAGCATTATGCATATATCAGGGTTCTCGATATCCCCGAATTTTTCTTTGATTATTACTCCTGGTGCATACAAGGAGTAGCTTTGGAACTCACACTCTCCTCGCCGTCGTTAAGCGCAGCCCCTGCTCTTAATCTGTATAAAGTAACGGAAGAGTGGGATATTGACGAAATATGCTATAACAATCAACCCGACTCGGATTTGCGGAAATCAAATGTTGGGGCGCAGAGGCTTCTTTCGAGAAACGGATACAGCTTTGATTTGTCAAACTGGATCGAAGGTTACGAAGATGAAGTGGATACATTAGAGGAATACAGAGACTACGGCTTTATGATAGAATGCTCGGAAGACGGTTACGCACAGTTGCATTCATCGGAGAACTCACATGCAAAATATATGCCGGTATTTGTTATTGAATACAGCTATTACCACGATGACAGTCTTGAAGACGGTGCTGTATACAGCTTCAAGAATTCCGCAAGCAACAAGTACATGACGGTATATAGCGGCGGAACGGCGGAAGGCACAAATGTTTGTCAGTCTTATTCCGCAACGCCCACGCTTTCTCAGACCTTCAGGTTGGATTATGATGAAGATTGTGAATGCTTCCGTATAAGATCACTCTGCAGTAGTAACGGATACGGCAGTGCATTGACTTACTCGTATTCTTTCATGACAAACAATCCTACCGATTCAACATCGAGAAATGTCTATCTATATTCGATAGATGAAGAAGACAGCGCATGGGAGGATGATCAGGCTTGGATGATCGTGCAGCACAACTATACGGATCTTTACAAGATCGTATCAAAGAAGAATCCGGATCTTGCCGTGACAGTATGCGGAACGGCTAGCGGAACTTCCGGCGGAAATACTGCAACTTCTGCAGGAAATATATTCGTATCCGAATTTACCGGCGCGGCTAACCAACTCTGGAAAATCGAATCGGGCGGAATTCAGCTGAATAACGGAGAAAACATAAAAACCGTAACCGCAAAGGATTACGTGTCGGAAGAAAATAATCTCGGTCAGTTTTTCTGCCCCGTAACCGAATTTGGGGAAACGGTGGCGTGGTCATCGAATAATATCCGTTCGGTGGCAGTTGAACCAAACGGCAATGTGACTACTGTAAAAGCCGGCATAGCCAATATAACAGCAACAGTCACACATGCCAACGGAACGACTACAGCCCATTCATGCACAATATACGTTGTGATTGAAAACGGAGTATACTGTTTTAACAATGTTGAATCCGGATACCGTATTGAATATGAATCGTCGAGTGACTATTCCGACGGTGCAATTCTTGAAGTGTATGACAATGGTGATGAAGACGAGGAATCCGATGTTCCTACATATGCTTTATTTAAAATCAAATATTTGGGCTCTGGAAGATACAGTATAAGGTCTATGCTTAGAAGTGATATGGGCTGGTGTAGCTTAGACAATTTTTCGGAGTTAACTATGCTTAACATAGGCAAAGACGATAGTGATATCCCAAGTTATGCAAAATGGTTCATTTCATACAGTGAAAATGGATACTATATTTACACATACCAAACTCGTACGGTAACATCATCTACAGAGAGCGGTGATAATGTTACGACAAGCAATTATAATCCTAACAACCCAAACCCATTATACCAGTGGAATTTGACGAAGGTAACGACTGAATGTAACGGAATCACTATTTACCGTCAACCCAATACAATAGTTGTAGGTCGTTCAAACACATATGAGGCTTCGGTATATTCATCTAATACTAATATTAATGGTCAAAACGGTATATCGTGGTCTGTATCGGGGATTACAGGAAGTGCAACGATTAATTCGGAAACAGGCGTTCTTACAGGTCAATCTCCAGGAACAGTGATTGTTACAGCCACATATACTCACAGTGCAAGCCAACAATGGAGCAATAGTTGTACGGTTACAGTTGTTCCTATTTCAAACGGAGTCTATTATTTCAAAAATGCAAAGTTCACAGGTCACAATATGCAAATTGATAATAACGCCGGTTCATCTGATAATGGTGCAATTATGGAGTTGTGGGACCGTGATGGCGGTTATGATCAGCGTTGGATTATTACCCATGTAGGTGATGAATATTATAAAATAGTATCATCAATTAGCAACAAAGCGCTTACTGCCCCTTCCTCTGCTGACGGAATGTTAACTCAGACAGATTATACACAGGCAACAACCCAGCAATGGAAGATTACCATTGTTGGCGATGGAACATACAAGTTATCGCCCAAATCGAATGAATCGTTCTATATGTCTGCAGGAGACGGTATTATTACTGCGGATGGTAGGAATATCAGGATGAGGGCAGCACAGAGCGATAATAAGGATGAATGGTATATTGAGCAACTCTATTCTACTGTTTTTTACGGAATAGAATCGGAAGGACACGATCACGAGTCTGCTTTATCAACTGTAAAAAACGAAATGCTTGAGGACAGTGATGATAATCAATACTGGCATGGGATTACTTTACGAACAGGTGAGGTTACTGCAAGCGTTTGCAAAAACGATTTGAAGACAGCAAATATATTTGCTATTCGTACTCACGGAATGGAAAGTGATGAAAGTGGAACAGTCATCACACTAAACCAGGCAAACAATACTACATCCGTTACTTATTTTGCAAGTCATTGGATACCGGAAATGATTACAACAAATAATAGCCAAAGCATTACAATCACAGATGATTTTAGTAATGTTACATTAGCATTATTTATTTGTTGTGAATCCGGTGCAGGCGGAGAAGGTGGAGATAATTTGCCAACAAGAATCGTTGAATATGGCGCAAAAGCAGCGGTCGGATTTACCAAGAGCATTGATTGCGGTGCAGCTAATACTTGGACTGCATCTTTTTATGAGTTTCTGCTTGACGGTGATACACTGGAGGATGCAGCAAGAAAAGCTTGGGAACCGGTTAAAGGACGCGATGGTTTTGACGGAAGCAATTATCAAGAAGATATTATAATATGCGGTGATAAGACCTTGGTTTTACCGTAGCCTGAATTATGTATGAATTGTTGGGAGGGATTATATTTATGAAGAAACTGTTATTATTGTTTTTATTGTTATCGATATTGTGTACTTCTTTCATGGGCTGTGCCGGCACAAACGAATCCGAGCCAAGCGAGTATGTTATTACCAAGGCATATAATGAATCATCGCCATCATATGAAGAAGACGTTACGTCGTACCAATTATTTGTAACGTCACCTATGCAAGAATATTATTTTTTGGATACAGAAAAATACGGTGCGATTGAAGTATATGATAAAGTGAATATTTATGTCGATGGACAAAAGAAAACATTATCTTATATTGAAAATCTGTATTATAATGAGCATTATCGTAATTACCGCCATCCGGAATTTTATCCGACATATAGGTATAGAGATGCCGATGGGAATGACTATGTCTTTGAAGGTGATGGCACTTTAGTTGGTTATTATACCGGATTAAGAGAGGATTGTTCAGATAAAATATCCAAGGATGAAGCGGGCAGCATAGCTAAAGAGTTCTTTGGTTTGGTAAACGATAAAATTGATTTAGCTAAGTACGAGTGTACATCAGGCGAAGTTTGTGGTGATAACGGCTATTATTATTTTGACTATTATAAGGTTATCGGTGGGTATAAAACAAGCGAATACATATACTTCACTGTTGATTACTCCGGAAAAGTGCACTCTTATAATGCTCGAATGTTGGGAAAAATACCGGATGATATAGATATTGATAGCATAGATTTTGATCTGATTGATGAAATGGTAAAAGAAAAGCTTGATGAAATGTATCAAGATAAACAAGAATATGCAGATAATATAATATTCAATACCGATTATGTGATTACCATATTAAAAACGGGCAATATTGGTGTGAAAGCCTCTACCGAAGTTGAATTTGTTTATGGAAACATAACTACTCCTGATGAGGTAGTAACAATGATAATAATTGTTCCGTAAAGTGAGTTGCGCTGCCCCCCGAAAGCCCGAAGGCTTTCGGGGGGATTGAAGGGAAAATGCCGGTAATGAAAAAATGAATCTTCAATTCCGGTCAAGGTTGCGGTCAAAACGAACTTTGCCGATCGCGGCGTGGATGCGTTCCATCAGGAAACGATACCGCTTGATGTAGTGAAGCAGTTTGCGGCGGAGGCAAAGAGGTGCGGCATACCGATCCGCCTTCAGCCTGCGTGGCTCAGGAGTGCGACTGATGGCAATCCGTACAACAGAAAAACGAGAGAGATTCTCGATAGCTTTGCCGATTTGGAGATCCCCGTGGGAGAGGGAAACGTCATTTTCCCCGAAGGAAACGCGCTGAAATATCTCGCGGAGTATTTCACGGACGAGCGTCCCGAAAATCCCTACGTGGGAGGATCCGCGCGACATGCGCTGTGTGTCGTTCTCGCCGAACGGTGATGTTCTCGACGGGAATGTGTATCAGCTCGATATTATGGAAATTATAAAAATTACAATCCGTAAGGAGAGCGATTATATGGATAAGGATAAGTATTATTCGGATTATGAAGCGTTTACGGAAAACGAAATACTCGAAATCACCGCACAAGGCATTTTGCTGAGAGACGGTATGTATATTGATTTTGCCGAATGCACCGAGGTTTGGGCAAAGGAAAACTCACTGGAAGAGTCAAAGTGTGTTGGGGAAAGAGATGCTGCGGATTACAGTTTTACTTTTTATTCTTTACCCAAGCCCATAATGATTAAGTTTATCTCAAAAGGAAAACTGGCAGAGTTTTTCACGAAGCGCGCTACATATCGGCGCTTTCGAGAGTTGCAAAAAAAGATTATTGAATTTGGATATAGAACTTATGATATGACTTGATATATTGGAGAAACAATGACCAACCAAGAAATTTTGAAGATTGCGATGGCGCAGTCCGCCGTCGATCTTTGCGCGGATACGAGTGATTTTGAAAAGAGCGAAAACGTGGTCGTCACGTCGCATGAGAATGACGGCGCAAGACGGTATTTGAAGCTGCCGTTTTCCTGTCAGATCGTGTCTTACGGTAACAATGTTGTGGCATCGGTGTCGCCCGGATTCCGCGGGATCACCGAAAATTACATAAACCAATATCCCGTCGAGCATGTATTTGAAACGCCGCATCTGCACGTGCTGAATGAGGCTCTGACGGCGAAGGGAGAGAAGATCTGCTTTATGGCAGAGTATTTTCTGCCCGACGTGAATGTGCTCCGTCCGCTTGATTGCCCCTATGAGCTTCGTGTTCTCACTCAAGCCGACTTTGCCGACCTATATCTGCCCGAATGGTCGAACGCGCTCTGCAAGGACAGAAAGCAGCTTGACGTGCTTGGCGTGGGCGCGTACGATGACGGAAGGCTGATTGGTCTTGCGGGTTGTTCTGCGGATTGCGACACGATGTGGCAGATCGGCGTTGACGTGCTTCCCGAATATCGCAGACAGGGAATTGCCTCGGCGCTCACGAGCCGTCTTGCCATCGAGATTCTGAATCGCGGAAAAGTGCCGTTTTACTGTGCCGCTTGGTGCAACGTGAAATCTGTTCGCAACGCCATCAAAAGCGGATTCCGTCCCGCGTGGGTGGAAATGACGGCAAAGCCGTGCGAAATGGTCGATGGGATGAATGAAAGATGAAGAAAGTCATCGTCATCGGTTGTCCCGGAAGCGGCAAAAGCACGGTTTCGCGGGCGTTACATAACAAGACAGGCATTACGCTGTATCACCTCGATATGATGTATTGGAACGCGGATAAGACCACGGTGGAAAAGAGCTTGTTCCTCAAACGGTTGTCTGCCGTCCTCGAAAAAGACGAGTGGATCATCGACGGCAATTACGGCTCTACGATGGAGCTGCGAATGGCGGCGTGCGATACGGTGATTTTTCTCGATTATCCGCTTGACGTTTGCCTTGACGGCATCAGAGAGCGGCGCGGAAAGCCGCGCAGCGATATGCCGTGGATCGAAACCGAAGAAGATTTGGAATTCATCGAGTTTATAAAAAACTACAACGAACAGCAAAAGCCAAAAGTACTTGAATTGCTCAATAAATACAGCGATAAAAATATTATCGTTTTTGAGAGCCGAGAACAAGCGGACGAGTTCATAAATGGAGAAATACTATGATTTTGCAAACCAAACGCCTTATTCTCCGTCCCTTCACCGAAGGCGACGCCGCGGACGCATTTGAATATCTGCACGAGCCGACCGTTCATTGCTTTGCCTGCATGAAAACCGAAACCATGGAAGACGCAAGAAAGGCTGTGCTTGAAAGAGCAAAGGACGGCGAGTATTATTTCGCCATTACGCTGGGGGAAAACGGCAAGGTCATCGGCGAGATCGATGCCATGCCCGAAACGGCGGCGCCCGACGAGAAGAACGCCGTGCTTGACACCTTCAGCCCCTGCTGGATGCTGAACACCGCGTACCACGGAAAAGGTTATGCCTACGAGGCGGCACACGCTTTCTTCGATTATCTCTTCAACGAGAAGGGCGCACGGCGTATCTATGCCTACACTGAGGACTATAACGTGGCAAGTCAGAAGCTCTGCGAGAAGCTCGGTATGCGCCGCGAGGGGCTGTTCCGTGAGTTCGTGACCTTCGTCAATGACGAGAACGGCGATCCCATATATGAGAATACGTATCAGTATGCGATACTGAAAAGGGAATGGAATAATGATTAAAGAACTTATGCACGATCCCATCTTCCTTGCCGGGAAGTCGGAGGAAGCAACGAAAGAGGATTTGCGGGTCGCCAAGGATCTGCTTGATACGCTGATGGCGCACAGAGAAAGCTGTGTTGGCATGGCGGCGAACATGATCGGCGTGCGTAAGCGCATCATCGCGTTTCTCGATGAGAGCGGACGAGCTACTACATATACCGTGATGATCAATCCCGAGATCATCAAGAAGGACGGCGCATACGACACCGAGGAAGGCTGTCTGTCGCTTCTCGGCGGCCCCCGTAAGTGCAAGCGCTATAAGACCATCAAGGTGCAGTATCAGACCTTGGAAATGCAAACGCGCACCAAAAACTTCACCGACTGGACGGCGCAGATAATTCAGCATGAAGTGGATCATTGTAATGGAATACTAATTTAAACTAACGGAGAGAAACATGATTACAAAAGAGCAATTGGTAAGAACTATAAATGTAATGAAACCTGGAGAGATAGATTTCTTTTTAGGTGCAGGAGCTTCTGTTAATTCGGGAATTCCTTCAGGCGGAGACCTTGTTTGGTATTTTAAACGCCTGATATATTGCAACGAGAATCGTGTTTCTGTAGAAAAATACAAAGATCTCTATCTGCCTTCAACTAGAGATATGTTGCAAGCTTATTTTGATAAAAAGGGGACATATCCGCCAAAATATGATTCAGGTGAATATTCACATTATTTTCAAGAATGCTATCCCATTGCGATAGCCAGACAGAGATTTATCGATGACCAGGTTGCTTATAAGAATCCGTCTCTTGGATATTTATGCCTTGCCGAGTTGATTTCAAAAGATAGAATTAAAAATGTATGGACTACAAATTTTGATTCCTTGGTAGAAACTGCTTTAAGTATTATAGATCCTCGAAAGGACATGCTAATTTGTAGTTCTGCCAATTCAACAAACATTCCCAATTTTAATCCTCAACATCCATGCGTGTGTAAATTGCACGGTGATTTTCGATATGATACTCTTCAAAATACGAGTAAAGAGTTGCAAGCGTTAGAGACGGCTATTTGCGATTATTGGAAGCGATCATTGTTGGGCAGAGGTCTTGTTGTCGTAGGTTATTCTGGCAATGACAATTCAATCATGAATTTTTTGGAAGAAAATATAGACGACCCCGACTTTATTTCAAAGGGTCTATATTGGACTGTAATAAAGGATGGAAATGTATCTCCAAGAGTTGAAAATCTTATTTTAAAGGCTAGAGAAAAAGGTAAAATTGCTGAAATTGTTGAGACAGAAGGCTTCGACGATTTGTTATATGATACCTATAGATGCTCGGGATTGTCTAGCACGTTGATTGAAGAGCAGTGGCGTGCTCGAATGGATGCGAGAAAACCACTGATATTTGCACATCCTTCTGTGCGATCATTTATAAAACTGAATGCATTTCCTATTGTAGAGTTTCCTAAATGCAAGGTTTTCAAAACTGATATAACAAAGTGGGAACAATTACGTGAATGTATTGGCGGAGAGAAGATTGTTGCAGCATTATTCAAAGAGCATATATATTCTTTTGATTGTGCACATGATTTGCAAAAAGTGTTTGAAAACCATATCAAATCTGAGATTTCAGAGGAGAATATAGAAAAACATATATTATATAAAGAAATAATCCGAACCCTTCTCCTATCAGAAAAAAGTTCGGATTATTTGAATTTGGTCTCCCAAACTCATTCAAACAAGAACTTTTCTCCAAATCGGAGAGCAAAATGGTCTTTGAGCCATTCTGATAATTAAAAGTAATAACGAGTTTATCATCGAATAAGAATATCGCGTTGATGAAAGTATCTATCAATCTCTCACGATGTTCTTTTTTCTTTACATCAAAGGTGCGCAGGCGATGGAACCAAGCGATAATCTGCTCTTTTGACAAAACGGGATGCTTCGCTTGCTCGGCTTGCAGGGAAATGGAGAGCTTCTTTTTCAGCTTTTCGAGTTCATCAAGACGGGATTTGGTGCTCTCGGTAAAAATGCCGTTTTCGATGGCATTCATGATGTTTTTGAGCTTCAGCTGCGTGTCTGCCAGCTCTACATTCATTGCAAGGATCGCGGGGCTTTCCTTTTTGGTCTCGGCAACGACCGCATCGGCAATCTTGCCGAGCGTGGTATCGTCTTTTAAGAGGAGAAGGATCTCCCCGATCACAATATCCTCAATCCACTTCTTGCCGACTGCCTTTTTGTCGCATCCCAAGTGCCGCTTGGCATTGTTGCACTTGTAGTAGTGATAGATCTTGGTTGTCGCACTTGTGCCACTTTCTCCTGCCATCATAGAGCCGCATTTGCCGCAGAACAGCTTGGTGGTTAAGATATAGTCGTCCTCGGCTTTGTGCCGTGAAGGTGCTTTCTTATTTTTCGCCATTCTTTGCTGTACCTGCTCAAATAGCTCATTCGATACAATACGCGGTATTCCGTCGGGAACAACAATGTCACGGTAACTGTATTCGCCGAGATATTTGCGGTTTTTTAGCATACTGTTGACATTGTCGCTCTTGATCTTGCCGCCGCGATGATTTTTGACACCGAGAAGATTTAACTCGTCGGCAATCTGCTTCATACCCATTCCGTTTACATAGTTTTGGAAGGATTGCACGACCATCGGCGCGGTTATCGGGTCGATCAGATAGTTCTGCTCCTTGTCTGTTGTAAAGCCTATGGGAAGGGTACCGCCATTGTATTTGCACTTTAAAGCATTTTCCGTGTGCCCTCTGATGACCTTCTCCGCAAGGTCGGCAGAGTAATACTCTGCCATACCTTCAAGTACTGACTCAAGCAAGATACCCTCCGATCCGGGGGAGATGGTTTCCGTTGCGGAGATCACTCTAACACCGTTTTTCTTGAGCATTGACTTGTAATGAGCTGAGTCGTAGCGGTTGCGTGCAAATCTATCAAGTTTCCAAACAATGACCGTTTCGAATGTCTTTTTGGCACTGTCTTTGATCATTCGTTGAAAGTCGGGGCGTTTGTCGGTTTTGGCAGAGAAGGCGCGGTCTATATACGTTCCGACGATATCAATACCGCTTCGCTCGGCATAGGCTTGACATTCACGTAGCTGACCTTCAATAGACTCTTCTCTTTGATTGTCCGAGGAATATCGGGCATAGATAACTCCTGTCATGTTTCCTCCTTATCTAAGTTAGATTTTTGTTGTTTGTTAAAATGTTTTTAAGCACTTGTTTTTCATAAACTCCAAAATTTCGCCATTGTCTTTATCCTCGTAATAGGCAACGAGCAAGCGTTTGAATTCGGGTACTACTGCTTCGGGAATAACGATTATACCGCCGCCCTTGGAAATCAAATAGTGATTTGCAAATATGACCGATGCACGCTTGTTGCCGTCGTTGAATACTTGCGTTTTCATACAGTACAGGCAAAGCTTGATAGCGATATGGACAGGCTCATCATTTGTGTGTATGATATCGGCTATGCTTTCTTTCACAATGCTTTCAATAGGCAGAGGAGGAATATACGATGTACCGCCGATAGTTACCGGCACACCGCGAATCCTGCCGCCATCATAGTAAAAGCCTTCGTTTACAAGCTTGGCGATGTGGCATAGAATATCATAATCACTCGGATATGAAATCACATCACGGTCAAGGATAAATTCCCAGGCGTGCTTGAGATTGAGAATTTTCTGAACATCTGATGCTGATACGCCGTTGACTATGCCGTTGTCGATAATCTCCTCGGTCTGCGGGAAAGATGTTGCAACGCCTTCCAGCACCGCTTGATCATAGATATTTGCTTTCATATTTGCTCTTGCAAAATCCAAGTTCAAAAGCACGCGAGGCGAAAGGTCAGCTTCAATATAACCGAGCAAGGCAAGCTCTTTTTCAATTTTGCGAAGCTGTTTGCGGATATCTTTTGACTCACGGTTGTTGCGGAGCAAAAGGTTATACAATTCGTCGGAATAGGAATCAATATAGGTGGATGTCAAACGACTGCCCACGCGTTTGCGGACATACAGATATTTGATTCCGTCGCGGTCTTTGATTTCGGGCGTACCGTCATAGGGCAGTAATTTGAGCCTTGCGTGCAGGTCTGCTTTGCTGTGAAGTAGTTCTTGTATTCTTGTGTAGTTGTTATCCATGGAAAACTCCTTTGGGGAATATATCTGCAATTATTATATCATATCATTCCCCAAAGTGCAATAGCCTATATGAAAATTTTAAAAAATCAAGAATACTTCCCGACAGTGGAATGATCCTTTGTCTTTCTTGTCTTTTTCTCGGCTTCAAGTTTTTCTTGTTCGGCTTTCCATGCGGCAAACTCGGCTCTGCCTTCCTCTGACTCAAAATAGGCTATGATGTCCGGCAGGAAACAACGGGCAAGTGCCTCAATCTCGTGGTCGGGAATATTAAATGCCGCCCGGCAGTCAATAGGCAATACTTCCCGAAGAAAAATCCATGTGCGTTTCCATAGATTTGCGTTCTTGTAATCGTTCGAACAAAGAATATGAGCGACCTTGGCTTGGTCATTTCGTCTTTGTACCAGCTCTCGCCATTCAAGCTCGTAATTGTGTTTTTTATACTCTCCGAAAAAGACTTTCTTGATTCTGCTATTCAGCTTTGTTAATGTGTTGGTCATTTATCCTCCTTGTTGTATATCCGATGAGCCTTATATAATACTACTCTCGGATAGTAATTAGTTAAATTCATATAGTTAGTACCACTCTTTACGGGCTACCCATATCCCCAAAATCGGGTATGGTGTAGATGTTGGATTTACAGCCGCCGTTGGTCGTGTACTGATGATGCTTTTCAATCAGTCCCTCCTCGCAGAGCCGACGTAAAGCCTTATCTACGGTGTCAACCTTGCCGATGCCGCACTCCCTTGCAATTGTCTTTCTTGACGGAAACGCAACACCTGAGCTACTATTGCGGTGCTTGCACAGGCAACAGTAGACTGCGATGTCGCGCGGTGTGAGACCGTGCGAGAAAATGTGGTCGTGAACTCTGAAAAAGGTGTTATTCATGTCATATCCTTTCTGTTGTATTGTGCTAACGCATCATTTTGATGCGCTACCTCAAATTACTCACGATGAGGGCTTTGGAGTATTCCATGGCTTCAAAGTGGTAAGTCCTCATTTTGCGGACTTACCAAATCTACCACTTCAGCAGCTCATTAAAGTGAGTGTTAGCCATTCATCGTTCCCACTCACTTCGTCTACGCAGGCTTGACTGTATTCCGTTTTGCATTTGATGCTGTGTCGGATCATAATCCTCGCTGTTGATATACCTTGACACATCGTCAGCGGTAGTCGGCTCCGGAAGCGGTGCATTGCTTCGCTCTAAAGCCAGCTCCTCGTCGATTTCTTTCTCCATGCGTGTGAGTAGGTCTGTGAGCTTGTTTGCCGTCTTGAGCTGTTCTCGCGCCTCTTCAATGTCACGGGTTAGACTATCCCTCGCCGCCTTAAGTTCTTCAACCGTGTCTGTGGGCTTTGGTCTGCGGATGCGGTTGTAAAGGATATCTCTCGTTTCCTTGAGGTCATCCATCTTTGATTGACATTCTACCGCCACGTCACGGATATCCTGCGGCGTTTTGATGTTGTGCTTGCTGACAAAGCGAATGATACTCTGATGCTCTTTGAGTGCCGCAGACTCCTTGCGGAAAGCGGGAGAAGTTATGACCGGGCGAGGATTGCAGTCTCTGCAACCGTCAAGCCCCATTGCCAAACGAATAATTCCGAAGATTGCATCCACAAACTGCTCAATATTGTTTTTACAATGCTTGTAGTACCACAGAGTGTCCTTGTACTTTCTCAGTGGATAGAAATCAAATTCGACCTTTCGTGTGTAGCGATACTTCACAAAGTTATCCCACGTGATTTTCTCAAGTCCCTTTCGGTCAAGCTCGGGAGCAATGGTATCCACACGCACCGTCTTGTTCCATCCCGGAGGTGTGACCGAGATATGCTCATACTTGTGGTTGCGGTTGATATAATAGCCAAGTCCCATGAGGTATTGGCAAAACTCCCAGCCGTTTGTGGCAAACCGAGCCGCCCCATAGAAATCCTGCCGTATGATCTCCTTCTCAATCTCGCTTGCCGATTTGTTCTTCCAATACTCTCGTTTGCTTTGTTTGGAATAGAAGTTTGAGTCGTGTAGAACAGACAACCGATGCCGTTTGCAAATCTCGTCCGATACCTCACGCATCCGCAGATGCTCGGCAATTTTGTTCTCAAACTTTTTGCCGTCCACAAAGCTGACGCTGTTTATGCAGTAGTGGTTGTGGAGATGCTGACCGTTAACATGACTTGTCACCAGCACTTCGAAGCGATCACCCCACATTTTCTTTGCCGTTTCGATGCCGATGCGGTGACATTCCTGCGGTGTGACTTCTCCAGCTTTGAAGCTCTGATAAGCGTGATAGGCAAGCACACCTCCCGTTTTATTGAACTGCCGTTTGGTCGCCATCATTCTTTCATACACCGTTTCTGGCAGACAGTTGATGCCGGTAACGTATAACTTCTGCTCGGTCTTGCCTTCGTTCATGTCATAATCGAGAACATCGTGAAGTGCTTTCAGTTCTTTCTCGCCGAGCGCCGAGGTCTTTTCGGGATTCTCGGTGTACTTGACGAGAGCAAGCAGATTTGCCTTAACAGGCCAAAATCCCGTGGTCGCCATCAACTCTGCGCCTCCAGGAGCAGACGGTCTATCTCACTCATGAGTTGCCGGCACTCGCTGACATACGGTT
>JBJDZD010000057.1:0-13402 GCA_051867815.1 Eubacteriales bacterium
AAAGTACGACAAAAGGTTCAGAACTTAAGTCCTGAACCCTTTGTCAGCGGTCTGGCCCGCCTTTTTCAAAAGGCGGGCGAAAGCTTTTCGGAATTTTTGTCGGTGCAGCAGTCGTGAATGTTTACGCCATCAATTTTACCATTACCGCCTTTTGTGCGTGGAGGCGATTTTCCGCTTCCTCGAAGATCTCATCGGCGTGTGCTTCAAAGACCTCCGCCGTGATCTCCTCGCCGCGGTGCGCCGGCAGGCAATGTAGCACGAGGGCGTCGGGCTTGGCGTATTTCACGACGTCCGAGTTGATCTGATAGCCCTCAAACGCCTTGCGGCGTATCGCCGCCTCGCCCTCCTGCCCCATAGATGCCCAAACGTCGGTGTAGAGCGCGTCCGCGCCCTCTGCCGCCTCGGCTATCGACTCGGTGCAGGTGAATTTGCCGCTCGCCCGTGCCCACGTCATGACCTGTGCATCCGGCTTGTATGCCGCCGGGCAAGCAACGGAAACGCTCATCCCGGCAAGAATACCGCCCACGATCAGGGAGTTTGCCATGTTGTTGCCGTCGCCGATGAAGCACAGCTTCTTGCCCTCAAGGTCGCCGCGAAGCTCGCGTATGGTCTGCAGGTCGGCAAGCACCTGGCAGGGGTGCGCGTAGTCGGTAAGACCGTTGATTATCGGAATACTGCCGTATTTTGCCATATCCTCGACCTCTTTTTGCTTGAAGGTGCGTATCATGATGCCGTCAAGATAGCGCGAAAGCACGCGCACCGTGTCCGCCGTCTCCTCTCCGCGCCCTATCTGCAGGTCGTTTGAGGAAAGAAACAGACCCTTACCGCCCAGCTCGTGTATGCCGACCTCAAAGGACACGCGCGTCCTCGTTGACGACTTGCAAAAGATCATGCCGAGGGTCTTGCCCTCAAGATACGGCTTCTTGATGCCTGCGCGGCGCTCCGCTTTCAGCTCGTCGGCAAGGTCGAGTATGGAATAAAGCTCCTCCTTCGTAAGATCGGAGAGCTTGAGAAGATGCTTCATTTTTTGTTGCCTTTCCGTCTGCGCCCGATGAATATTTATTCAAAAGGCGCAGACCGTTATATTTTGATATGGTAATATTATACCGCAAAATCGGAATTTGTCAAGAGGATTTTGAATATTTATTAGAAAAAATGAATAAATAGTCATCATCGTGCCCGATTTTCGTTTGGCGACGGTCGCAAATATTGCATATTTTTCGCCTTCGTCTCGTATTTTATATTGAAAAATTGATGTGAGGTGAGAAAAATGCATGAAAAATTACGAAAAGCGGCGATAATTATGCTGGCGGCGGTGCTGGCGGTGTCCATCTTTGTCGTTTGCACATCCGCGAAAGAGGACAATGAGGCGCCCTTGCTCTCCCCGGGGCTTGCAATCATTGCGGCGCGGTACGAGATGGTGGTCAGTGCCCCGCGAGGCGGCGAGGCGGTATTTTCCGCTGAGGATTTTGCGCGCGCGGTCGGCTATGAGCCGGAGCGCATCGTTATCACGTCGCGCCCCAACTCCGCCGTCGGTCAGCTGACACTCGGCGGCATAGTCATTCCGGAGGGACAGGTGCTTTCAGCGCAGAATCTTGACCGCATGGCGTTTATGCCGAGCGCCCTACCGGCGGCGGACAGCACGAGTTTTACTTTCCGCACGGTCGGCGGCAGCTACGATTATGCCTGCACCGTACGCCTGACGAACGGCAAAAACGCCGCGCCCACCGTTGACTGTGCGACCGCGGCGGCTCTGACGGCAAAGGTGCCGGAGGGCGGCGTCTGCGGCGGCACTCTGGCGGCAAACGACCCCGAAGGCGACGCGCTCGTTTTTGAGATCACGGAATTTCCGCGCCACGGAAGCGTTGTCCTTGCCGACCGCGCCACGGGACGCTACGTTTACCGCCCGATTGCAGGCTACACGGGCAAGGACAGCTTCCGCTACACCGTCCGCGATGAGTGGGGCAATTATTCGGATGAGGCCGAGGTGCGCCTGACGGTCAGCCGCTTTTCCACGCCCGATTTTGCGGATATGTCGGGAAGTGCGGAGACTTTTGCGCGCATCGTTACGGCCGAGGGGCTGATGAGCGGCACGCTTGTCGGCGGCGAGTCCCGTTTTTACCCCCAACGCGAGGTGACGAGAGGTGAATTTACCGTGAATCTGTTGCTTGCCGCCGGTTACGTCGCGGAGGGACTGCCCGAAAACACCGTTTTTGCGGACGACGGTGATATAACGGCGTCGGCGCGGCCGTTCATTGCCAAGGCTTACGAGCTTGGCTTGACGGACGGTTGGATAGTCGACGGCAAGCAGGTATTTGCGCCCGACGAGGCAATAAGCGTTGCGGAGGCGGCAAGAATGACGGCAAGACTGCTCGGTCTTGAGGTCGCCGTTGAGGTCTCGGTTCCGACGGGCGAGGCAGGATGGGCAAAGAACGAAATTGCGGCGCTCTGCTCGGCAGGATTCTCGATCGACCGCACGGGGCTGTCCTCAAGCACCGTCCTTGACCGTGCGGCGGCGGCAAAGCTGCTCTGCGGCGTGCTGAAAATCGCGGAGGCGAAGCGATGAACAACGGCGGAATGCGGTTCACTTTAATTCCATACGACCGCGAACGCGCGGTGGAGTACGCAAGGCGTTGGGCGCTCTCGCGCAATCCGTATTTCGGCGACTACACGGGCATCGGCGGCGATTGCACGAACTTCGTTTCGCAGGCGATCTATGCCGGTACCTGCGTACAGAACTACACTCCCGACTTCGGCTGGTACTATATTTCGCCGGAAAACCGCGCTCCGGCTTGGACGAGTGTGGAATTTTTCTACGATTTCATGACGGGAGCACCGGAATTTGTCACCGAAAACGGCGGAGTCGGGCCGTTCGGCGTACCCATACCGCTTGAAATGGTTCAGCCGGGCGACGTCGTTCAGCTTGCCGACGAGGCAGGCGACTTTTACCATACGCTGATCGTTTCGCTCGTGGAAGGCGGCGAGATCTACGTATGCGCACATTCGGACGACGCGCTGGACCGTCCGCTTTCGAGCTACAATAACGCCTCCGAGCGTGCGCTGAGGATCAACGGCGCGAGGGCAACACCCACCTACCCTTGCTTTGAGGAGCTGATGAGGGGCGAGGAGGAGGAAATATGATAAAACCGAGCATGACCGCAAAAGGATCATGCTCGGTTTTGATTCTTCATTTTTTATTACATCTGAAATTACCAGCCCCAGCCGGTATATTTATCGCCGTGGACCTCTTCGGTATAAACCTTCGTGAGCTTGCCGTCAACAACCGCGATGCCTGCCGTTTCCTCGCTCGCATAGAAGTACATGTCGTCCTTGACGTAGAGCATTGCCGTGGTATATGCCGCCAATCTGGTGGCGTTGAGCGTACAGCCCTTGGGCGACTGCGGTATCAGCACGACGGATGCTTGAATGATCTTATATAGACTTGAGACGTTGTTGATGACGTGGTGCGCCATCTGAACGATGTCGGCCTTCAGCGTTGCGCTTGAATTGTTTGCGATGATAATATTCATTGCCGGCTTGTTGATGTCACCGAGAAGCATGAAGGACTTGCCGTCAAACTCTATCTTGAGGACGGAGCAGGAATTGTTGAAGTCGTTCGCGATCTCGGTGGCTGCCGTCGTGGCGTCAACGATGTCCTCGTGCGTGTAAATGACGTTGATCCTGACCTCACCGAGGTTAAATGACTGACCCGTGTGGATCTTGATGAACTGAACGTCGCCCATGTACGACGAAATATAGCCGACCAGCTTGGTGTAGTTGCTGCGTGTATTCCTCATCAGGCTGTCATCGTTATTTACGGACGGCAGGTTGAAGAAAATGCGTTCAAAATCAAGGCTTGCGTGGTATTTCTTGACGAACAGGCAGAAGCCTGCCATGTGGTCGGAATGCGTGTGGGTGATGTACCACGCCGCGATCCTGACCTTTTCGCCCTCGGGAGTTCCCGTAATATTCCTCAAGAACTTCATCAAGCCGTCGATCTGCGCGGTATCGAATTGCTGGTATCCGCCGCCGTCGATGATAACGACCGAATTATCCGCAAGCTTGATGACGTACATCATGCCGCAGTCGATCTTGCCCTCGTCATTCTTGCTGATGTTCACGCCCTGCGAATTCATCGGAACGCCGTACTGATACAGGATGGTCGTTTCGCCCTCCTGCTTTTCGCGCGTGTACCCGAAATCCGAGGGGGAGCAATCGCTGTGAGGATCGTAGATTATACGAACCTCTCCCACCGATGCGGTATAATATGTATATATGAACGCATCGCCCGACGGATACTGCGCATAGAGGTTGCCGTCCTGCGAAAAGGTGTAGACCGGCTCGATGCCGCAGTTTTCAATGAGCGTGCAGTACGCGCGGAACTGGGCTTCGTTGGTTTGCGATACGAGGAGCATGAGGCTGTCGTTTTCGGGCTTGAAATCCGCATCGATGCCGTGACCTGCCACATACACGGAGGACGAGACCTTGCCGCCGACGTAAACCGGTGTTTGCTTGATCGCCCAGTTTGATCCGAGCGCGGACTTATAGCAATGGCAAACGCTGCATTTCGCATCCGATGCGCCGTCCGTGCTGACGAAAACGTGGGAGGCATTGTCCGGCGAGCATTCGCCGCAATAAATGCAGACCTTGGGGTCAAGGCAGGTGCCCGCGCCCTCGAAACGATGTCCGGAGCAGCCCTTGGTGTGAGAGGTGACGAGGGGCGAGGATTTATCCTCGGGTTCGTCGCCCGTTCCCTCCCATATGATGATGTTGTCAATATATCCGTTTTGCGCACCGCCGACCTTGAGCGCGATAGCCGCGCCGCCGGCGAAGGGATCATAGGCGGAGCTTGGGTTGCCCTTGGAAATGAGAGTCCACTTTCCGCTGCCGGGATAGCCCTCGGTATTGACGCGCATGTAAACCCTGTTGCCGTTCTCCCAATCCACCACGTACCTTATCGAGACGCTGATATCCTTGAAGGCGTTCACGGAGGAGTTGTAATTAACGCCGAGCAGTCTGTTGGCTATTGAACGGGAATCGGTGTAGGCGGCGTAGTACATACTGCCATTGGTGTCGTAGGTGGTCCAGGAGCCGCTGTACGTGTGGCACTGGTTGTTTGCGTAGCCGCCGTTGCGGAAATGGAAGGAATTGTAGTACAGGCCGTCGTATTCGCTGACCAGAGCGAGATAACGCTTGACATTTGCGGCGTCGGAGTAAATAACGTCGTACTGATAGGTATAATTGCTCTCGTGAAACGCGCCCATCAGCGCATCGCTGAGGACGATAACGTAGGAATCCGTCGCGTCGGTCTTGTTGTTCTCAACGTAGAGCATCTTGTTGCCGTTGACGTAAACGATGCGGTAGCTTGCCGTGTTATCCGTGTACGCGCCGTTGTCGGTGGAATCGATCGTCCAGCCAAGCTCGCTCATGACCGTGGAGGTGTCGAACAAAACTCCTCTGCCCTCAAAGTTTTCATAATATATGACCCGACTGCCCGGTTCCGGCTCGGTTTCAACGGGAGGCGTGGTGGTTTCGACCGGCGGCGTGGTGGTTTCGACCGGCGGTACGGTGGTTTCAATCGGCGGCTCCGTGGTGATGACCGGCGGCTCCGTGGTAACCTCGGTCGTAACTTCTGTCGTTACCTCGGTCGTAACTTCTGTCGTGACTTCTGTCGTAATCTCTGCCGTGACTTCTGTCGTAATCTCTGCCGTGACTTCTGTCGTGAGTTCGGTCGTGACTTCTGTCGTGAGTTCGGTCGTGATCTCCGTGGTGGCTCCTGCCGTAATCTCCGCGGTAACGTCCGCAGTACCTTCGTCCGTTCCCTCTGCGGTCACATCGTCGCTGACGTCGGGCGAGGTTGACTCATCCGGCGTGCTGATGTCCTCCGGTTCTCCCGTGGTCGTACCGACGGCAGCGGTAGTGCCGTTAGTTTCTTCCTGCAAGCCCCTGTACGCGAAAGCAAACGCGACCGCGACGAGCGCGAGAATAAGCAGGAGCGCAATAAGCACATATCTCTTTTTCATGATTCGTTCTCCTTTGCAAACGGCATCCGTTATATAATATTTTACAATTATTTCTTCCTCTTGTCAACACAAATCTGCGCATTTTACCATCATATTCAATAAAATATTTTCGTTCGCGGAGTTGCTTATTGACAAATCGGAGCAGTTATGGTATAATATACGCTAAGAAAACCCGTGTGGGAGCAGCAGATGCATTTTTGCGAGACCCATGTATCGCTTTTTCGCCGTACATGGAACGAGATTGCCGAGTACAGCGAATGTGCTCGGGTTTTGCATTTTAAGGAGACGGTATGACACAATTTCTTTTAAAAAAGCTTTCTCCGCCGCGAATGATCGCGCTGGGCTTTGCGGCAGTGATCCTCATCGGGTCTCTGTTGCTCGTTATGCCCTTCAGCGTGCGCGAGGGGGTACATCTGAGCTATATCGACGCGCTTTTTACCTCAACGAGTGCCGTTTGTGTCGCAGGCCTGGTAACGCTTGACCCCGGCAACGCCTTCACCGCCGTCGGTCAGGTCATCATCGCAATACTTATACAGATAGGCGGCCTCGGCGTCACCTCCGTGGGAGCCGGCATCATAGTTGCCATAGGCAAGAAGATCGATCTGCGTGGCCGCACCCTCATCCGCGAAGCCTCAAACCTCGATTCCGGCAAGGCGACGATGAATTTCATCAAAAACGTCCTCTTTACCACCCTCATAATCGAGCTTTCGGGCGCGGTATTCTACTTCATCGCCTTTGTTCGGGAATATTCGATACCGCAATCAATCGGCTATTCCCTCTTTCATGCGATATCCGCCTTCAACAACGCCGGCTTTGACATCCTCGGCCACTCCGGCACGATCGCTTCAAGCAACAGCATCGCCGCATATCACGATAACATCATCATAAATCTGACGACGGCAGGACTGACCATCCTCGGCGGTATCGGCTTCCTCGTTATCCGCGAGGTTATGGAAAAACGCTTCCGTTGGAAAAAGCTCTCGATGCACTCAAAGGTCGTTATCTCGATGAGTGCCGCGCTGATAGTTATCGGCACGGTTCTGCTTTGGGTCATCGAAAAGGATGAAACCCTGCTCGGCGCGTGGTTCCACAGCGTTTCCGCGCGTACCGCCGGATTTGCAACGACGAGCATGGGGTCGTATTCCGATGCAGGCCTTATGGTCCTGATTGCGCTGATGTTCATCGGTGCTTCGTCCGGTTCGACGGGCGGCGGTATAAAAACCGGCACCTTCCTCTGCCTCTTGGTCGGTCTGCGCTCTGCGGCGACCAACCGCTCGGAAAGAGCCTTCAAATATTCGCTGCCGAAGGATGCCTTCAAAAAAGCCGCGATAATTGCCATGTTCGGCCTCTTCATCGTCTTTATCGGAACATTCCTTTTTATCGTCTTCGACCCGAGCGTAAGCTTCCTCGATGCGCTTTTTGAAGTCACGAGTGCGTTTGCCACAGTCGGTCTTTCCACGGGCGTCACACCCTCGCTGGTTTTAGGTAACAAACTGCTTTTGATAGTCATTATGTTCATCGGCCGCCTCGGACCGCTCACCATTGCCACGCTCTGGTACTTCTCAAAGGGCAGCAGAGTTGAATATCCCGAGGGCAACCTCGCCATAGGTTAAAGGAGAAATATCATGTTAAACAAGAAAGCAAAAAAAGAGAAAAATACGTACGGAATCATTGGCCTCGGCCGCTTCGGCATGGCACTTGCTCTGGAGCTGGCGCAGTCGGGAGCGGACTTGGTCGTTCTTGACTGGGACGAGGCAAAGATCCGAGAATTCAGAGAATACACCGAAAACGCCTTCGTCGTTCCCAACCTTGACAAAAAATCGCTCACCGAAACAGGTGTTCAAAATTGTGACATCGTCGTCATCTGCATTGCCGAGCATATCGACACCTCGATTCTGACCACTCTCAACGTCGTCGGCCTCGGCGTTCCTCACGTTGTTGCAAAGGCGCAGAGCGCGGAGCACGGCGAGATCCTCGAAAAGCTCGGTGCAGAGGTCGTCTACCCCGAGCGCGACATCGCCGTTCGTCTTGCGCACCGCCTTGAGGCGTCCCGTATGCTTGACTATGTTCAGCTCAGCGAAAAGCTCAACATCTCCAAGATCCTGGTGCCCGAGGACGTCATCGGCAAGAACATCAAGGACGCCAACTTCCGCGGCCGCTTCGGTGTCAACATCATTGCAATCGAAAACGGTAACAAGCTCACCGACAATATCCGCCCCGATTACACCTTCAAGGAGGGCGATATCCTCTTCGTTTCCGGAAGCAAGGAGAGCCTTTCGAAGATTTAAGCTCACATTACAAAAACCGCATCAAGTCTCGGGCTTGATGCGGTTTGTTTTTCAATATTTTACTCTTCGATGACTCTGATGGATTCGATAACGACGGGTTCGCGCGGAACATCCGCCATGTAATATCCGATGCGGCCGGTTCTGACCGATGCGATGGCATCAACGACGTCAAGTCCTTCAATGACCTTGCCGAAGCCCGCATACTGCGCGTCAAGGTGGGGGGAATCCTTGTGCATGATGAAGAACTGCGAGGAAGCGGAATCGGGGTCGCTCGTGCGCGCCATGGAAAGAACGCCCGCCGTGTGCTTGAGGTCGTTTTGTACCCAGCCGTTTGCGGCAAATTCGCCCTTGATGGGGGATGCTTCCTTGTGCTCCATCTGCGCGTTGTAGCCGCCGCCCTGGATCATAAAGCCCTTGATGACGCGGTGGAAAATAAGCCCGTCAAAGAAATTCTCGCCTATGAGCTTGAGGAAGTTTTCAACGGTCTTGGGCGCAAGCTTGGGATACAGCTCCGCCTTCATGGTTCCGAAATTCGCAACCTTGATCTCGATAATGGGATTGGACATTTTTATTTATTCCTTTTCATTTATTTTCTCGGTAATTCCGGATAGCCGATATCCAATAATTCCTGCATCCTTGCGGTATTTCCGTCAAGGTAAAGCTGACCGAACAGCACCTCAAGTCCGGTCGCACGGCGATATTCCGTTACGCTTGCGCTGCGCGGTGTGTTTTTGCCGTTGCCCGAGTTTCTGCCGCGCTTGTAGGTCTGCTCCTCCGCCTCGGTCAGATGCGGGAGCATGCGCTCGAGTGCTTCGCTTTGTGCCGTCGCCTTAACGTAGGCAAGCGCCGCACGGTTGAGCCTCTGCGACGAGCAAAGCCCGGATCTTACGAGCCTTTCGCGGATGAGCAGCTCCATTGCCGCGTCACCGAGGTACGCAAGCGCCTCCGCGGCGAGGGCGCCGCAATTATTCAAGCCTTCCGCCATTGCGCTCTATGGCCTGACGGATTGTCTGGCAAATACCCTCCGCCATCAGATAGAAGCCCATGTCGTTGGGGTGAACGCCGTCAACGACGCAGTCATTCTCCTCCATACCGAGGAAGAAGGTCTCGCCGTCAATGTAATAAACGTTCTCGTCGCCGCCGTCAAGTGCCGCGCGATAGGTGTCGATGACGACCTTCTTCCTGTCCTCGGCGTTTGCCGGATTGGTTGCAACGTTGGGGCGCGTGATGAAGATTATCGGGATATCGGGATGCGATGCGCGGATTATCTCGTAGCCGCGCTTGTGCGTTTCGCGCAGGTAATCGACATTCGGCGCGTTGTGGTCGTAATCGTAAACGAACATGCTCATTTCAAGCGATGCCAGATAATTCATGATGGGCAGCTCCGCCTTTGCGTTACCCGAAAAGCCGAGATTGACGACGTTCATATCGAGCTTGCGGCAAAGCATTGCAGGATAGACCAGACCCGGACGGGTCGCGGCGGTGCCGTGGACTATCGAGGAGCCGTAAATGACTATGGGCTTTTCGTTCTTATACGGCTTGCCCTCTCCCAGCACGGCATCCTCCTGGATGCCGACATAAAGGTCGGAGACTACGGAATGGATGGGGAAATTTATGGTGAAATAACGGAGCTTGCGGCTTCCGAGGCGAACTATCTGCTCGTAGCCGTCCTCCATCTTGTAGGGGGGCATGAAGGCCTTGACGTAGCGGCTGCCCGTGGGCGTGTCCTCATAGAGGTCAAATCCTGCGGACATCAAAAGCGTCATGTGCGAGTTGCGACCGATGACGGGCATGCGCGCCTTGATGAGGATGTAGCTCGAATCCGTTGAGAAGCGAACGCGAACGCCCGCCGTCTCCTTGGCAAGCTTATGGACGCCCTTGCTCGTTGCCGCGGCAACGTCATCGGGCAGGCGGCGGAAGATCTCGCTTTGATCACCGTACAGATTATAAAGCTCAAAGGGGGCGTTGCGGACATTGTGGAACTTTACGTCCTCCGTGTCCGGGAACTCCGTTTCGATTATCATGTTTTTATCGACTTCAACGTAAGCCTCTTTTTTCATCTCGCTCATTTTCTGTCCTCCTTGATGCGCGTGCGCAAAACTCTTGCAAGCAGCTGGCCGATGCCGTCCGCCATCAGCGCCATGCCGACGTCGCTCGGATGCGATTTGTCGACGGTGCATTCCTCCTTGAGGTCGCCGCGGTAAAGCCCTTGACCGTCAAGTAAAAAGACGTTGCGGTCGCCCTCCTCGCGAGCGCGGTAGTAAGTATCCTCTATGGCGCGGCGGCGCTTGACGCTCTCGCCGTAATTGACGTCAAAATCGGAACGCGTAACGAATATTATGGGAAGATCGTGCTGCTTTTCGCGTACGGTCTTGTAAAAATCATAGTGCGTTGCGTAAAGATGCTCCGCATTCGGGGCATTGTGGTCGTAATCGCAAACGAAGGCGGTCATATCGAGCGAGGCGATGTATTCCGCCATTGACTGCTCGCCGCGAGCGTTGCCGGAGAAGCCGAGATTGATGAAATCGATCTCCAGACGGCGCGAAATTATCGACTGATAAGCAATTCCGGGACGGCTTGCGCACGCGCCCTGCGTAATTGACGAGCCGTAGTACACTATCGGCGCGCGCGCGCGGTATTTTGCGCCGCCACCGAGGCTTGCACCAACGTCAACGCCGATCTCAAGGCTCTCCACTGGGCTGTACAGGGGGAAATTGATCGTGTAATTGCGCTCCGAGCCGCCCTCGACGGCAAGCTTTGCGGTGTAGCCGACGGTGTCGTTGACCGAACAGCGGAAGGTGCCCGAATAGTGGTGCGAATGCTCAAAATCTTCATAGAGGTCGAAGCCGGCACTGCCGTTGCTTGCCATGTGGTCGTAGTGGGTCATATAGGGCATCTTAGTGCGGATGGCAATGCGCTTCGAATCGGTTGAAAAGCGAACTCTGCCGCCGGCTGTGTGGCTTGCGTTGCGTCGGGTGCCGGGGTTGGTTGCCGCGGCAACGTCATCGGGCAGGCGGCGGTAAGGCTCGCCCTCGATGCCGCAGAAGCCGTAAAGCTCAAAGGGCGCATTTGCGGCATTATACCAGACAAAGCCGTCGGCGTCAGCCTCAACTATCATGTTTTTGTCAAGTTCTTTCGGGATATTGCTCATTTTCGTTCTCCTTTTGGGTGGTTTGCACTTTTTAGACTCGATTTAACGACCGTATTCAAAACAGTCCATATACTTGAGCTTAAATAGGTTTTGCTCGTGCTTGCGGTCGATGACGGCCTTCTTCTCCGGCGACGGCTCAATTCCCTCGCGGATATAGCGGTCAAGCTCGGCGTAGGTGAATCCGAGATTATCCTCGTCGGTTTTGCCGCAGAGGCCGTCGATCGGCACCTTGTCCACAAGCTCGAGGGGCAAACCGAGATAACGCCCGATTTGCTTCAGCTCCGTTACGGTGAAGCACGAAATGGGCGAAAAATCGCCTGCGCTGTCGCCGTAGCGCGTTGAATAGCCCACATAGTCTTCGGAAAGATTGCAGGTGTTCGCCACGCGGCCGTTCACGGACTGCGCAACGGCATAGAGCGTGGTCATTCTTATGCGAGGGGGGATATTTTGAACAGATTGGGGGGTTAGCGTCTTGCCGAGTGCGCCCGAAACGGCGCTCTCCATGGCATCAGCCGCTTCCTTGATGTTGACGACGGCATGCTCGATGCCGAGATGCTCAACGAGCAGATAGGAGCAGGAAATATCAAATTGCTCTCCGCGCGGCATAAGCACGCCGAACACCCTCTCTCTGCCCAGCGCCTTTACGCAGAGCGCGGCAACTATTGAGGAATCCTTGCCGCCGGAGATCCCGACCACGGCGCGACAGCCCTTGCCGTTCTCCTCAAACCAATCCCTTATCCATTCCGCGCACTCCTCTGTGGCGCGGACGGGGTCGAATTTATATTCTTTCATCCTTTTTTACCTTGATAGCCAACGCCGCGAGCGCAATAACGGCAACAACGGGAACGGAGATCACGCTTGTGCATCCGCCGCCTGCCTGCTCGGTGGTGTCGGGAGATGAAGTGGGAAGGGTCGTGTCCGACTCGGTCTGCTCGGTGTCCTCGGGAACGTTCAGCTCAGACGCGAGCATAACGGGGGTGACGACGCTGTAAACCGTACCGTCCGAGAGATTTCTCTTGAGGCGGAAGAAGAAGCCCTCCGCGCCCTCGGAAAGGGTAACGACACCGTCCTTGTACTCGCCCGTGCCGCCGATGACCACAAGCTCCGCCGCAGACGTGACGACCTTGCCGCCGGAGTAGTTCACGGCTTTCAGCTCGATCTTGCCGTCCTCCGTGCGCAAAATATCAAAATCCTCAACGTACTTGCCCGCCCAATCGGCATAGTTGCTCGTCATGCCGCGGATGCCGCTTATGAAGAATTTATCGAAGGCGTCCTGCTTGTTGACAGTCCAATTCCAGACGGTAACGCCGCGCACGGCAAGGTCGGTGAAGAGATTCGGGCCGAGCGTGCCTGCCGTATACGAGGGAGAATAGCAGGTGTTTATGGGGATGACGTTGCCGAGTATCTGCGCCGCGACCGTAAGGCTTGCGTCCTCGTTTGCCTTGATCGCGCTTGAAAGGTAATTGACGGAAATGCCGGGGTCGGCGCGTCGTACTGCCGCTATCATATCCTTCGAGAATGCGATCACTACCACCTGTTTTTGCATTTCGTATTCGGCAATAAGGTCAACGACCGACTTGCAAAGGCTTTGATTGCTTGATTTCAGCTCGATGACCAGGACCTCGCCGTTTTCCTTGAAGGCGGCAAGCAGGTCGTTAAGCAGGGGGATGGGCTGGAGATCGGTGGCCGAGGGGTAGTCGATCTTATAGTCGCCGAGCGACGACGCGGTCTGATCCACGATATTGCCCGTTCCGGTAGTAGTGCGGTCGATCGTTGCATCGTGCATTACCGCTACGTTGCCGTCCTTCATCAGATAAACGTCACACTCAACCATCGTTGCGCCCTCCTTTATGGCAAGGAGCGCACCGGCAAGCGAATTCTCCTGCGCCTTCGATGGGATTCCGCGGTGGCCGATTATCTCCGGCGTGCGAACGAGGGTA
>JBJDZD010000058.1:0-12795 GCA_051867815.1 Eubacteriales bacterium
TCCCGTTTCAAATCTTAATTTACAAAACCGAATTTATCAAGGGGCGTAAGGCGACAGATGACCTTGCCGAGAACGCGGCGGCAGTCAACGAATCCAATCGTGTCGGCACGGCTGTCCTGGGAGTTGCCTCTGTTGTCACCCATAACGAACAGGCAACCTTCGGGGACCTGCACGGGTTCGCCGGTGTAGTTATAATATCCGACGCCTTTATCGTAATTTGCATATGCCTCGTCAATAACGCGCGGATTCTCTTTATTTTCGTCGTATATCGTTACAGTGAGAGTACCCGAGGAATTTTTGACAATGCCGATCCACTCACCTTCAGTGGCAATGACACGCTTGACTATAGGCTCGTTCAGGTCTCCGGGATTGTCACCCGTCTGGTGAAAAACTATGATATCGCCCCGCTTTGGGGTATAAAACAGATCGCTGACGATCAGCATCTCGCCGTCGTGAAGAGTGTTGAGCATGGATGGACCGTCAACTCTGCAAAGTCTGGTAGCAACGCTGAACAGCATCAGCACGGCGCAAGCAGAGATGATGAACAGCTCAAAATAGTCGAAAAATTCACTTAAAAACGTGGCTTTCTTTTTCGGCTTTTGTTCTGCCGGGTTCTCCTCATTTTGCGGTTCTGTCGCAATATCGTTAAGGTTCTGTTCGTTCATGGAAATTCTCCTATTTGTTACAGATATCAAGGAAATACTGCATGAGCTGCCAGCCGTTCGCAATATAATGTCCTTTTTGACAATTTTGTTCGGTAAAGCTTTCGATGCCTTCGCTTATATTCTTTGATGAATAAATGATATATGGCACGGGTTCTCTCGTGTGAGTACGAACTCTGACCGGCGTGGGATGGTCGGGCAAGATCATTATGCCGAAATCCTCGCCGCAGGATCGCAAATAGTCAAGAATGGGAGCGAGAGCCTTTGTGTCTATCAGCTCGATGGACTTTGTTTTTAGGTCTGCCTGTCCGGCATGTCCGTGCTCATCGGGACCTTCAAAGTGAAGGTAGACCAAATCGCTGCCGTTTTTGAAGGCGTTGATTGCCGCCTCGGCTTTGCCCTGATAATTGGTGTTGACAGTGCCGGTAGCACCTTCAACGTCAACAGATTCCATATCAGCACAGATTCCGATGCCTTTGATTAAGTCAACAGCCGAAATGACCGTAGCCTTCAGGCCGAATTTATCGGCAAAGGAGGGAAGAGTTAAAGGTTTTCCGGGACTCCAGAGCCAAAGAGAATTGGCAGGAAGCTTTCCACGCTTCTTGCGCTCAATGTTCAGAGGGTGATCTTCGAGTATATCGCAGGTTGCCTTCATAAAGTCAAGATAATCCTTACCGGTAACCGCATCCGGAAGATAATCTCCGATCCGTTTGCCGATAATATCGTGCGGACGCGCAAATTGATATTTATCGTCAGCACCGTTCCAGATAAGGCAATGACGGTACGCGACACCTACATAGAGCCGGCGGCGGTCATCGGCAAGCTCGCGATTAACAGCATCAATAAGAACAGCGGATTCTTCCGTGGTGATCTCGTCTGCAGCGTTATCGAGCATGATGCGGTCTTCGTATTTTTCCGCTTTGGAAAGCGAAACCGTGTTCGCACGAATGGCAACGTCATCGCCCTCAAGCTTCAAGCCCATGCTGACGGCTTCAAGGGGGGAACGTCCCTTTGAATATACCTTGGGGTCAAATGAGAGTATTGCCATATTTGCCGTGTCGGATTCCGGCACCATTCCCTCCGGAACGTTTTGAACCAATCCGTAGTACGAGCCGAGAGCCAATGAATCCATATTCGGCTTATTTGCCGCCTCCATGGGAGTCCGGTCATTTAATGATTCGATGCGCTCGTCGGCCATTCCGTCGGGTATTAATACGAGGTATTTCATGTTTTTTATCCTTAAGAAAAATATTCGTATTATTATATCACATTTTCGGCGATTTTTCAACAAGAAAAACTATGTTTTCATATATTTATTAAAAAAGTCTTGAATTTCAGCGTCAAATATGGTATTATAATAAAAAAAGGAGGCAGAAATGAACAGCAGAAACCCCGGGCAAAACGCCTCAAACAAAGTTAAAAGATACAAAAGGACCGACTCAAAGAAAATAATGATCTTAATGGTCACCGTAATTGCCGCAGTTACGATTATTTGCGTGGGCGCTGTCGCACTTGTCTCAAAGCTCAACGAGCCGACGGAAAACCGCGATCCTACGTATACATTCTATGAAGCCGATTACGATTATAACATACTTGAAGACGAGAATTATCTTGCACTCGACAGAACTGTCAAATTCGAAGACCCGGACACGAGGATCACCGTCTCGCTTGATAACGGAGATATTTCCGAAGTCCCCACAAATCAGCACAAGCCCGTGGCTGTACTGATGGATTTTATAGACTATGCAATCAACGGCAAAACCGAGGAACTTAACTCATTGTTCAGCGACGAGTATATAGAAGCCGAAGGTGAGCTGAAGATGGACTTTACCATGCAACAGCTGTATAATATTAAAATCACATATGTTGAAACGCTCAGTCAAGATATAGATGGTGAAACGTATGTAAGCTATGACTATTGGCTCGAATACATGATCCGGCAGAACAACGGTACCTTCCGGCACGACATGGGAAGCGATTGCATACGAAAGGAGTACGTTCGCGTAACCGAAAGGGAAGGAGAGATGAAAATTGACGTTCTTGCTCCCTACAAGACCGCAAGCGCTCCGCAAAGCACTATCGGCGTCGATGAAATACTGTCCATTGCGGCAATAGCAATACTGATTATGAGCATTTTTGCCGCCATTATCACACTTGCATTAAAGTCATCAAAGAAAAAATAAGAAATATCCCGAACAAAGGACAAGCCGTTCGGGACATTGTGAATAAATTGTGAATTAATTCATGTAAGCAAAAGCTTTGTCAAGCCACGCATCAAGTGCCGATTTTTCATCAGCGCTGAGATTTCCGAGGAAAGGCAGACCGCCCTTTATGTAATGAATCTCCGGGAAAACGTTCGTTCCGGCGGCAGTAAGCATATCCTTAACTGCGTTTGCGCCTTTTTCGTTGCCGTCGACGATAAGAGCAACGTATGCGGCCTTGGTCTTATCAAGCTGCTGGCAGAAAAGCCTGAGCTTGTTTTCGGGTTCATCCTTGACGGTAATACCGAGGAAAACGAATCTTTCCTTGTCGCAGGGATAAGCAGGCGGAATTACGTCAACTGAATTATTCGTAGTCAATTCGAATTTCTGCTTAACGATGTCACCGATGGTTACGAATTTCTTTTTGCCGGAAGCATAAAGATAACGCATTTTGATTGCCATGATTTGAAGTACCTCACAAAAATTGATCGCGATACGTCATGCGACATCGCGTATATCTATATTAATTATAACATTAAATATTCTAAAAGTCAAAATATTTTTGTAAAAAAATAAATTTTGTATAAGTGTACAGTTTTAATAAGAAATTTTGTACAAATCAAACAAAAACCGATCTTTCAATTATTGATTAAACGACCGCAAAGTGTTGTTTTAATTGAATATTAACACTTTGCCTATTCTCCATTATTCGCAAAACTTTGATTTTGCGAAATAAGATATGAATTTTAATTTAATCCGTCATCCTTCGCTTCTCTTGCACCGATTTTGCAATTTTGTTGCATCCGAACGCAAAATAGCTTCTTTTTCTCTTGATTTTTCTTATCAAATGTTGTATAATATTAAATGCGTTGCGAAAGGAGGTGCTGATTCATGGCAAAAGCTCGCGGAACAAAGCAAATTGCGTCAAACCGTAAAGCATATCACGATTACTTCGTTGACGATAAATATGAAGCCGGCATTTCTCTCGTAGGCACCGAAGTCAAAAGTCTGCGTGCGGGACAGGTCAATCTCAAGGATTCCTTTTGCTCAATAAAAAACGGCGAAATATTCGCCAACGGCATTCATATCAGCCCCTACGAGCAAGGTAACATCTACAACCGCGACCCTCGCCGTGTCCGCAAGCTCCTGATGCACAAGCGCGAGATTTTGAAGCTGTTTTCGCTCGTTTCACAAAAAGGCTATACACTCGTTCCTCTTTCGCTTTATTTTAAGGATTCCAAGGTAAAAGTCGAGATAGGGCTTTGTCGAGGCAAAAAGCTCTACGACAAGAGAGATGCGGAAGCCGAAAAGCAAGCGACGCGCGACAGCGAAAGAGTACGCAAAATCAACTACGACTATTAAAGCAATTTCCTCCTCCCTGCTTTCATTCACATGGGGGCGTAATGGTTTCGACGGGGATCTTGATGTACGGCAAGCGAGTAGAGCTGAGTAACTCTTAAAAGGCTCAACTTAAACATTAAACGCTAACGATAACGTAGCACTTGCTGCCTAAACGGCAGTGACGCGGATCTGAGGATCCGCCCGCTCCTCTCGGGAGTATCGCGACCCGAGATGCGAGCGTCATGCAGCGATGAACGTGAATCGCCCTTTAGCCTTTGAAGTGATCACGCATAAAAAGGATACTTGACTGCGCAGAGTGTCGGCTCTCGGCGCACGATGGGAATGCAAATAGCCGAATACACTCGTAGAAAACCGTAAGGATGGGTTTTCGGACAGGGGTTCGATTCCCCTCGCCTCCACCAAATAAAACGCAGAAAAGGAAACAATTATTTGTTCCGGTTCTGCGTTTTTTATTGCTTATAATGAACTTTTTGAACTTTCGATATGTATAATACGCTTAAAAAGTATTGAAAAAGTTAAAAAAATATGCTATATGAGGCAGATTACTACCTAAAGGCAGCTCATACTCAAATTTGAATTGAACCGCCGTATGCCGAACGGCACATACGGTGGTGTAAGAGGTGGATCGATTTCTACCTACTCGATTTATTCACAATACCACTTTCACACAGCAGAGGCTTATTGGCCTTTGCTGTTTTTTTGCTGCTGTGGAAAAACCTGTGGATTGTGGAAAACTCGCGTTTAGCCGCGTCGTTGTGGATATGTATAAATATTCATTTGTATTCATTTAGGTGCAAGTCATCTTAAAACTTCTTGCAAAATTCAAAAATAATCGAAATTTTGTATTGATTTACGCTTATATTTGTGGTAAAATAATACTATCTATTTTATAAGGGAAAAACATGAATTACATATTCTATTCCGTTATCTGCCTTATAGCAACTACGCTCGGTGCGATCTCCGGCATAGGCGGAGGGGTAATTATCAAGCCAGTCCTCGATGCCACCGCCGATCTAACCGTATCGCAAATCAGCTTTTTGTCGGGCTGCAGTGTACTTGCAATGAGCATGGTATCACTTCTCTCCTCTCGCGGAGGCGAGGCAAAGATAGACTCCAAAAGAACCACTCCGCTTGCAATCGGCTCCGCCTTAGGCGGCGTACTCGGAAAGCTGATTTTCGACGTAATTAAAAACGCCGCCGACAGCGACGGATTGGTTGGAAGTGCGCAAAGCGTTATCATGATACTGCTGACCGGCGGTGTTTTGATTTACGTACTTAACAAAGAGCGGATAAAGGCCAATGATGTCAAGTCGGTTGTTGTCTGTCTCTGCATTGGCTTGGTGCTCGGTATTCTCTCTTCCTTTCTCGGCATCGGCGGAGGGCCTATCAATCTTGCGGTTCTTTATTTCTTCTTCTCGATGAATACCAAAACAGCGGCGCTCAATTCCATCTACATGATCTTTTTCGCGCAGACTGCCAGCCTGATATTTTCTATTGCTTCATCCTCAATTCCCGAAACGGATTATATCGCCTTGGCGGTAATGATTGTATCGGGCATCATCGGTGGCTTCGTCGGCAGAAGGATCAATAAAAAGATGTCAAGCAAAGCGGTTGACATCCTCTTTTGCTGTATGCTGGTTGCCATTATCGGCATAAGCGTTTATAACCTCACAAAATACATTTCCTTGATTTAAGGAGCAAGACATGAGAATCGTTATAAAAATCGGAACGTCCACCCTCGCGCATCCCTCCGGAGAGCTAAACATCAGGCGCACTGAAGAGCTTTGCAAGATCATAAGCGATATAAAAAACTCCGGTCACGAGGTGATTATCGTATCAAGCGGTGCAATTGGCATGGGTGCGGCAAAGCTTTCGCTTCAAGGCAGACCGCAAGATATTGCCACAAAGCAGGCGGCCGCAGCAGTCGGTCAATGCGAGCTGATGTACAGATATGACAAGCTCTTCGCCGAGTATCACCACAACGTAGCGCAGATACTTCTAACCGGCTCAGATCTCCAGCACGAGGACAGGCATCAAAACTTTATTAACACCATCAGCCGCCTCTTGGAGCTTAAGGCCTTGCCCATCATCAACGAAAACGACACCATAGCGACCGATGAGATAAAGGTTGGTGACAACGATACACTCTCCGCTCTCGTTAGCGTAAGCGTTTCCGCTGATATGCTGATACTTCTTTCAGACATTGACGGTCTGTTTACAGCTGATCCGCATAAGGATCCGGACGCCAAGCTTATTTGTGAGATAAATGAGCTTAACGACGATGTTCTTGCGCTTGCCGGTGATTCTTCTTCCGGTCTCGGCACCGGCGGAATGCGAACCAAGCTTGCGGCTGCCGATATTTGCATGAAGGGCGGCTGCGATATGATAATTGCCAACGGAGCATGCCCGGGCATACTCTACGACATAGTAAACAATTCATCCGATAACTGCACACGTTTTATTTCAAGAAAATGAAAACTACGATAGAAATACTTAAGAACGCCAAGAGCGCATCAACAGAGCTTGCGCTTCTCTCAACAAAAAACAAAAATCAAGCTCTTTTATGCATGGCAACTGCAATTGAGGGCGCTACCTCGGAAATCCTTTCGGCAAACGCGCTTGATGTTGAATCTTCCGGGGAAGCTCTATCCGAGGTTATGATTGACCGATTGATTCTTACCGAGGCGCGCATCAAGGCAATGGCGGATGGCATTCGAAATGTAGCAAAACTCCCAGACCCGATAGGCGAACAAATATCCCAAAAAACGCTTGAAAACGGATTGACCATCGAAAAAGTCAGAGTTCCGCTGGGCGTTATCGGCATTATTTACGAGAGCCGACCAAACGTCACCTCCGATGCCGCCGCGCTATGCTTCAAAAGCGGTAACGCATGTGTTCTGAAATGCGGAAAAGAAGCGCACAGAACCTCAACAGCAATCATTAAAGCCATTAAAACCGCAATTAAACCGTTTTGCTCCGAGGATGCCGTCAACATTCTTGAGGATAACAGCCGTACTGCGGCAAACGAGCTGATGAACGCCGTTGACTACATTGACGTTCTTATTCCGCGCGGAGGTGCCGGGCTTATTCGTTCATGCGTTGAAAACGCAAAAGTACCGTGCATTAAAACGGGTACGGGTATTTGTCATATTTACGTTGACAAGAATGCTGATTTTGATAAGGCTCTTAACATCATTGAGAATGCAAAGATGCAAAGACCTTCTGTTTGTAACGCTGCTGAGGTCTGCTTGGTACACAAGGATACTGCAAATGATTTTTTGCCGCTTCTTGCAAAGCGTCTCACCTCAAACTCCGTGCATCCCGCAGAGTTGAGGTTGGATGCGATAGCGGCGACCGTCATCGACGGCACACCTGCCGGTGAGAACGATTTTGACACGGAATTTCTTGATTATATTCTTGCTGTTAAAGTGGTCGATTCCCTAGACGATGCGATATCCCATATCTCCAAGCACTCAACACAGCACAGCGAGGCAATTATAACGGAAAGCATTGATGCGGCAGAGCGATTCCTCAATGAGATCGACAGCACATCCGTATATTGGAATGCATCGACACGTTTTACCGACGGTGGTGAATTCGGGCTTGGTTGTGAGATCGGCATCTCCACGCAAAAGCTTCACGCGCGTGGCCCGATGGGACTGGAAGAGCTGACTTCATACAAATATAAGATCCGAGGCAACGGTCAAATCAGATAAGGAGAAGGAAATGAAATACAAGGCAGGATTTATCGGTTGCGGTAATATGGGCGGAGCGCTTGCACGCGCCGCCGCAAGATCTGTAGGCGGAAGCAGTATTGCCGTTTGTGATCACAATTATGACAAGGTTGCTCTTCTCTGCTCCGAGTGCGGCACGACAGCGCTGGATTTTGAAAGCATTTGGAGTGAATGCGATTTTGTTTTTCTCGGCATGAAGCCGCAGAAAATCAAATCGTCGCTGGACGCGCATATTGAATTGATAAACAAAAGTAACTGCGTCATTGTAACGATGGCGGCAGGGACCGAAATATCTTTTTACGAACGCTATCTCGGCATTAACCGCCCCATCATTCGAATAATGCCCAACACCCCCTGCAGTATCGGATCGGGCATGATACAATACGCATGCTCCGAGGACGTGAGCGAGGACAACGAAAAGTGCTTTTGCGAGATCATGACTTGTGCCGGTGTTCTTGACAAAATCAGCGAGGGGCTGATTGACGCCGCAAGTGCCGTATCGGGTTGCGGACCTGCTTTTGCCTTTATTTTTGCCGAGGCACTTGCGGATGCAGGCGTTGAATGCGGTCTGCCGAGAGAAAAAGCACTTCTTTACGCCGCCCAGATGCTCAAAGGAAGCGCAGAATTGATCCTTGCAAACGGCAATCCCGGCAAGCTCAAGGACAGCGTATGCAGCCCGGGCGGAACGACGATCGCCGGCGTTCACGCCCTCGAAGAATCCGCATTCAGGGCAGCCGCGATGAACGCGGTCACAGCCGCATATCGGCGTACGCTTGAACTCAAAAAATAAATAAAAATGCTTCCGACTTTCGGCCGGAAGCATTTTTATTTATTTGTCGTGTGAGATCAGATCTGCATAAGATTCGCGCCTTACGGCTACATATTCCTTATCCTTGCCGACAATGACTATCGGAGGGCGAGGAATACGGTTATAATTGGATGCCATGGAATAATTATAAGCACCGGTCGTGGCAACTGCGAGGATGTCGCCGCGTACGGGCTTTGGTATGTTGACATTCTCCTGGATAAGATCGCCGCTTTCGCAACATCTGCCTGCAATAGTGCAGTTGAAGTCCGCCTCGTCAAGCGCTTTGTTGGCGAGCGCAACGGTATAGGCGGAGCCGTACAAGGCATACCGGGGGTTATCGGTCATACCGCCGTCAATTGAAACGTAATTTCTGAAACCTTCGATTTCCTTGATCGCACCAACGGTGTAAAGCGTCATGCCTGCCGCCGCAACGATGCTTCTGCCCGGCTCCATGAAAATATGGGGACGTTTGATTTCAAGACGCTTGCATTCATCCTTAATTATCTTACCGATTGCAAGTATATTCGCACGGTAATCAATTGCAGGATCATTCGCAGTATATCGAACGCCCATACCGCCGCCGAGGTTAAGATATCTTGCAGTATAGCCGAGCGAATGCTTGATATCTGCAATGTACTTCAGCATGATTCTTGCGGCGTCACAGAAAGGCTCAATGTCAAATATCTGAGAACCGATATGGCAATGGAAGCCGGCAAGGTCTATGTTCTTAAGGCTCAAAGCGTATGCAGTAAGCTCCTCGGCTTGATGCGTTTCGATTGCGGCACCAAATTTGCTGTCAACCTTGCCAGTACTGATCTTGGCGTGAGTGTGAGGGTCGATGCCGGGCGTGATGCGAAGCATAATGCGCTGGCGAATGCCTGCTTTTTTGGCAAACTTGTTGATTGCGGTCAATTCTTCCTTATTATCGCAAACAAAGCAACCGACGTTATGAGAAATGGCAAAAACGATATCATCATCCGTCTTGTTGTTGCCGTGGAAAAGGATGTTTTCGGAGGGAAAGCCCGCTTTAATTGCCGTAAACAGCTCACCGGGAGACGCAACGTCAACGCCGATATGCTCGGATTCGATTATACCGTAGATTTTCTTAAAGCAAAGCGATTTGCTTGCAAAGAGGGGCATTGAATAGCTGTCAAACGCTTCACGCATTGCCTCGGCATAGGTACAGCACATATTACGGATATAGTCCTCGTCTATAAGATAGAGCGGTGTTCCGTATTTCTTGGCAAGCTCAACGGTATCGTGGCCTGCAAAGGTCAAGCGGCCTTTCAAACAGTCTATGCCGATGTTGCCGCAAAGTGTGGTAATGTCTTTTCTTTCGGTAATCATTTTATAATTTCATTATTCCCTTATATTCAAGGAGCTTGATGTAGTGACCTCCTACAACCGTACGGTTGCGGAAGCTTTTTTCAATATTTTCGGATTTGCTGATATAGTTTTTGTGCTGGCCGGTAACGGTGTAATACCAGTCGGTAGCCGGCACTCTGGTGAGCATAGAGTTATATGCTTCCCAAAGAGGAGCAACCATTTCCTCAAACGTGTCTCTGTTATCCGCAAGAGTTGCGGTCCAGATGAGCCAGTCGCTCTTGGAGTAGGGCTTGCGATTGTCAAGCGGCAGACCGTAGGGATGGCTGCGCTTCTTATAGCTTGCAACTTCGGATTCAATTACGTTCTTGGGCATGATATCCGTGCCGAGGAGCTTATCCCATACGATATTGTACTTCATGCTGAACGTACCGGGCTTGTCGAACGCGAGGCGATAGCTTCCGTCACCGTTCGATGCGCGCTTGGACCAGTCAAGTGCCATGTCGCGAGCCATGGAAATATACTTCCTGCGAGCGCGCTTATCTCCAAGCATGCCCTTGATAATACCGTAACCGGCAATACCCATTATAGCCTTAAGGGTGAGATTGCAGTTATGAGCAAGGTGACCTGCAAAGTCATCGGTACAGAGCTGATTTTCGGGGTCTCTGCCGTTATCAATGAGATATTTGACCCACTGATCGAGAAAATCCATATGCCGTGCGGCAAAAGAGGGATCCTTTGTCGCAACTGCAACTGCCATTTCCATTATGAGCATATTGCCGCATTCTTCAACGGGCATCTGCTTTTCAAGCCTGTTCCCACCGTAAACCTGGCCGTTAAGGTGTGGATAGCATCCGGCGTCGTGAGGTGCAAAGTCATACTTCCACTCCTCGGAACCGGCATAACGGTAAATGGGACGCATCATTCCCTTTACAAGCTCGGGGTTATAAATGAGGAACAGAGGAATCGAAGGATAGCTTACGTCGACGGTTGCGGCGCATCCGTTTGAGAAACACTCCTTGGAAAGGAAAAGAACCTCGCCGTTCTCATCAAAAACGAGCTTGTGAGCCGCAACGGCCTGCCTGAACGAAAGCTCGCATATCTCCGCGTACTTCTCTCCTCCTGCACGAACCGCATCGCAGAAAAGCTTCTCGCCAATCTGAGAGCACTTGCGCATCACGTGCTTATAATCACCGTGCGCTTTGAGGATTTCATCGGTAATGAGCGCTCCGTCCTTGTTCCAATAAGACTTGAGGTTCTTTCCGAAGTACTCAATGCTCTCAATATCATCATAAGCAAAAGTGAATACGGAGCTTGACTTGATGTCAGCGTTGATTCCGACAAAACTCATTCCGTCATCGTCTTTTCGAGCATAAGTCTTGCCGATGCCCGTGAGGTAGAAATATCCCCACTCGATTCTGAGGTCGTCGCCCGCTCTCGAAAGTATCTTCTGATCAGCAGTTCCCATCTTTACGGACGAGTACTTTCCGAATTCAAGATGCTCAACAACGACATCGGAGTCGCCCTTGAGATTCATGCAGATTTCCTCGGACATTTCAATCCTGAGGTAAACCTCATGCCTTCCGCCGTCCTCGGACTCCTTGATCACCTCAAGGTAGCTGACGGGTCTTGAAAGCATATAAAGGTCGTCGGGAATGACGGGAGAGGTAAAGATCAAGGTAAGCTTAACGCCGTCTTGATTATATGTATATGTGGTGGAAAAAGCGGAGCAATCCGCCGTAACATTCTCGATGGCGGGAACGCTGTCTTTTCCGTAAGCACCCACAAGGCGATAGCTTTTGCCGTCTATATCGGCGATAATCGAAAGTGTGTTGGGTCTGCCCGTCCAATGCTCTGTATCGGTATCGGATGGCTTGTCAGCAGGCGACCAAACGCTGAAATACGGGTCAATGGTGATAAGGGGATACGCAGGCGCACGAAGTCTCATTCATTTTTCTCCTTGGAAAATAATTACCCAATAATTATAAACTAAAACCGTGAAAAAGTCAATACAAAATATAAAAATGCTCCGTTAGGTCTGCACTTGTTTTGGAAATATTCTGCTTCCGCTTGCGGAATGCGGCTGTTTAAGCCGCAAAGAATATTTCGGAGCGGCGTAAATGATATTTCGTTTACCGCTGAATTTGCAAGCCGTTCTGCGGAGCATTTTTATTAAGTTTCATACCATCTGTCGCCTATTGAAAGATCGACTGTGAACGGTATTTGGAGGGACACGGCGTTTTCCATTTCTTCCTTGAGAATCGACGCAGCTTTGTCGACAAAGTCTTCGCGTGCTTCAATAATCAATTCGTCGTGTACTTGCAGTATCAGCTTCGCATCGATACCGGATTCCTTCAGTCTGCGATCCACCTTAAGCATTGCAATTTTTATGATATCCGCGGCAGTCCCCTGGATGGGACTGTTCATTGCAACACGCTCGCCGAATTTCCGCATGACGCCGTTTTTTGAAGTAATTTCGGGAATATAACGTTTTCTGCCGTACAGGGTATCAACGGAGCCGTGTTCAGCCGCAAGCTTGACGATATCGTTTAAGTATCGACGTACACCCGGATAGGTTGCGAGGTATCCGTCGATGTATTCCTTTGCTTGTTTAACTGAAATATCAAGGTCTTGCGAAAGAGAGTATTCGCCGATTCCGTAAACGATTCCGAAGTTGACCGCTTTGGCGCGTTTTCTCAAAAGAG
>JBJDZD010000059.1:0-2423 GCA_051867815.1 Eubacteriales bacterium
GCTCTTGAGAAAAAGACCAATGCCGACTCAATCAGGGAAAAGAAGCTCATTGAAGCAGAACTTCAAAAGGCGATTGTCAGAAATGAGCGTGTGGCAGGCTTGTATGAAAAGCTCTACGAGGACAATGCCGAGGGCAAGGTTACCGATGAATGGTTTATGCAGTTATCCCACAAATACGAAGTTGAGCGAATGGAGCTGAAAGCAAAGATTGCAGAGTACAAGGAGCGGTTACGCCGGCTTGCCGAGAACAACCGCAACAAAGAGAACTTTATCTCTGCCGTTCGCAAATTTATGGAGATGAAAGAACTCACGCCTGCTTTGCTTCACGAACTCATAGAACGAATTGAAGTCTATGAAACAGAAGGAACGGGCAAGAACAGAACACAGCGAATTATGATCTACTACCGCTTTGTGGGATATATCGAGATCTCAGGCGGTGACAGAAAGCGAAACCACACAGCAGAAACTCGCAAAGGCGTAGTCGTTCAATATCTGACGGCATAACCGCGGAAACACAACAAACCAAAAAGGAGCAGGCGAACCTGCTCCGATACATAACCAAGGAACGAAAATAACTACCTTAACATAAAGAAAACGAGTGCCCATAACTCAAATCCGTTATGAACACTCGATATGGTCGAGATGACAGGATTCGAACCTGCGGCCTCTACGTCCCGAACGTAGCGCTCTACCAAACTGAGCCACATCTCGTTATCATCATCATATTATATCACAACGACGAGCGTTTGTCAAGTCTTTTCTCAAAAAGAGTTGATTTTCCGCCCAAACTCTTGACAATTATCGGTGCGAGTAGTATAATTATCGTATAAATTTTGTTTTTTCGGAGGTAAACATCATGCCCGGTCCCGGTGGAGGTTCAAGAGGTGGAGGCGGAAGCTTCGGAGGAGGCTCTCGCGGTGGAAGTTTCGGTGGCGGTGGACGTCCCGGAGGTTCATTCGGCGGCGGCAGACCCGGCGGCTTCGGTGGTCCTCACCACGGCCCGCACCATCCCCCTCATCACGGTCCGTATTTCGGTCCTTTCTGGCACCGTCCACGCTACTACGGCGGAGGCGGTTGCTTTGGCGCAATGATGATGCCCGTGATCCTCATCTTTTTGGTGGTCGTCATGCTCCTCGGCGTGATCGGCGCCATCATTGACGGTGCTTTTGCGCCCGCGCCCGAGGGCGGCTCCGGCGTGAATTACGACGAAGCGACCTTCCAGCACGCCGCTGATGCCAAATACGCCGAGTATTTCAAGGCCGGCAACACGTATGAGGACAACATTCTCCTTTACATCCTCGTTGACGAGAGCTGCGAGGGTCAGATCTACGCCATAGCTTGGGTTGGCGACAACATTCGTTATGAGATAAACAATATGTTCGGCGCGGATCAGACTGAGTTCGGCCGGTCGCTCAACAACAATATTCCGAATTATTACGCCTACTCGCTTGACAGCAACCTTGCGGCGGTGGTGAACGAAATGCAGGCGCACGTTGAAGCGCTCGGGCTTGATTCGTCGTTCAAGAAGGAGCCTGCCGTCAAGGCAAATGCTTCGGAGTCGAAGCTCATGGATCTGACCTACCGCACGGGCGACGGCGGTCGGGTTGACACCGATCCGCAGCTCACCGCGTCAACGGTCAACGATGCCCTTGCCGCGTTCACCGAAGCGACGGGCATACGGACCGTCATTGCCGTTGATTATATCGACAACGTTTTTGTTTCAAACGACGGCGGCTGTAATTCCGTGAACTTTACCGCTATTTTCGCCATCTGCGCGATAGTATTCCTCGTCGTGGTCGTCATAGCAGTCAATTCAAAGAACAAGAAGGAAAAAAGGGATAGATAAGCGAAGCACGACGAAATTCGGCGCGTGACAATAGCATAAAAAGCGTTTTGACGTCTGAAAAGGCATCAAAACGCTTTTTTCATAAATACACGGGGCGCGTACAGGCGAAAAGGCGAAGGTTTTCGCCCACCACTGCCCCACGCACAAACCAAATGATGAGAAGTTTTCGCCTGCCTTTTGGGGAAGGTTGCGCCATCCAAGGCGCGGAGCCTTGGATGGCGCTCTGCGGAGCGCGAAATTCTCCATGGCGTTTTTCTTTTGCCAAGCTTTTCTTTTTGCGCCGACGGTGTCAAAAAGAAAAGCGGACGATGAAATTTGATGTTATAAAGTCACCGTAGCCCGAACGAAATTATACATCATTCTAAACGCGACGAAGTCGCAAAGCCCCTCGTCGACTGCGCGAGAACCAAATGATGAGAAGTTTTCGTCAACCTTTTTCAAAAGGTTGCGGATTCTCAAGGCAGAGCCTTGAGTCGCGCTCCGCAGAGCGCGAAATTCTCCATGGCGTTTTTCTTTTGCGAGCTTTTCTTTTTGCGCCGACGGTGTCAAAAAGAAAAGCGGACTATGGAATTTGATG
>JBJDZD010000060.1:0-12488 GCA_051867815.1 Eubacteriales bacterium
ACAACGTTTCCGGCACCAATCGCTACGCAACCTACAACCCCTTCCGCTACCGCGGATATTACTACGGCAATGAATCCGGGCTGTACTACCTCAACGCGAGATACTATAACCCCGAATGGCGCAGATTAATTTCGCCGGATAGCACCGAGTATATTGGATTCCGAGTCTGTAAACGGTCTGAACCTGTATACGTACTGCAGTAATGATCCGGTGAATTATAAGGATCCGAGTGGACGTTTTGCAATTACAACAACTGCAATAATTGTAGGAGCTTTCATTGGTTTCGGAATTTCCGCTAGCTTATCCATTGTAACACAGCTTGAAGAATATAATGGAGATTGGAGCAAAGTCAATCCATGGGAAGTCTTGTATGATGGAGCATTCGGTGCTATCAATGGTGGATTTGCAGCCTCTTGTATAAGTATAGTGGCATCCGCAATATTCGGAGATGTATTTGGCTTTGTTTCTAGTGTCGGTAGAGGCTTTCTCTTCGAAGAAGACAGAAAAATTAACTGGTTGGGCGCCGTGAACTCTTTATTTATTGGCGCTCTGGCAGGATTAATTGCTGGTGCCGGTGCCAACTATGCAAAAGATGGTATGCAGGTTGTAAAATTTGGCAACAGCAGGGATATCTTGAACCGAACGATAGCGAATGGTACCCAAAGAGCCATTGCACGTCAAACTCATGCATTGAATGTTCATGCTACACAGTTATTGATTTCCGGTATAAGATATATGTTGTCTAACACTTTTTCGACCTCATACACGATGCTAACTAATTAATTGCTTGCTTTAAGGAGGCTAATACTCTTACAATGCATGTGTTTTTACCTGTTTTATTAACCAGTCTTTTTGTTCCTTTGATTTTAGAATTAATTGTCTTAAAAAGTAGTTTGTCAAAATGCTCATCACCATACACATTTAGATATCCTAAATATTTATCAATAATTTTCATATCTGGATTAATAACAATTATTGTGCTGTTTATTTGGGCGTTTGTCTCCGATTTTGAACCGAAATATGAACTTAAAATCCTTATTGTTTCGTTTTATTCCGTATTTTCATTTGCAACCATCTTGCAAATACTGAAAGTTTTTAATCTTCAAATGGAATTTGCAGAAGAGTTTATAATATATAGGAATCTTTTTGGAGTTGTTCAAAAAATAAGATACGAAGAAATAACAAAAATAAAAATATATAAGGATAAATCTAATAATCCAATTAAGTATAAGATTTATATTGATAAAAAAGGACTTTGTGTTGATAATTTTATGGTGAATTTCAATGATTTTAGTAAAATTATGAAAAAGAGACTTAAAAAAGCAAAAAATACTCCACAATTTGTATAAACATCCAAAGCATATACTATTTTTAGGGTGTCGCTTCGGCGGCACACCAACGGGAGCGAGTTTCGGTTTCGTAGTTTTTCATATCATCATCGCAAAATCTTCTCCATCAGTCTGCCCTTGGCAAGCTCGTCCACCAGCTTGTCAAGATAGCGCATCTCGCGCATCAAATCCTCTTCCACCGTTTCCACGCGTACTCCGCAAACAACGCCTGTGATCAGCGTGCGTTTGGGGTTTGGATCCGGTGCGTTTCGGAAAAAATCGCCGTAAGTAATATCGCTTGCAAGAGCGGATTCGACCATCTCATTTGTGTATCCTGTCAGCCATGAGGTGACTGCAAGCACCTCTTCACGACTTCGTCCCCTTTTTTCCGCCTTTGCAATCAAGAGCGGAAAGACCTTGCTAAACGCCATATTGTAAACCCTCTCGTTACCCATGCCGTGCTATGATCTCCTTCAATATTTCTTCATCCGCCGGGCAGAAGTCGTAATTTGGTATCTCGCTCGACGTGATCCAACGGATATCGTTGTGCTCCAATTTCTGCGGAACGCCCTCGGCAATGCTTGCGTTAAACAGCGTCAGATGCACCGTGATATCCGGGTACTCGTGAACAACATCCATAAACACGTCACCCACGTCAATAGTAATGGCAAGCTCCTCTTGGCACTCGCGGATGAGTGCCTGTTTTTTTGTCTCGCCCGGTTCCACCTTGCCGCCGACAAACTCCCAAAGGAGTCCCCGCGCCTTATGCGCCGGGCGTTGACAGATCATGAATTTATCGTCCTCCCAAATGAGAGCGGCTGCTACTTCGGTCATAAAAATCGCCTCGATTTCATTGCTTGTCCTGTTTCAAAACGACATCAAGAAGTGCCGTGAATCCCTCGAAAATATCCCGATATGCCACGTCAAAACGCTCGGAATACCACGGATCAGCGACATCTTTTTGATTTGTTTTATTATTTCATTATCTTCGGAAGCTCTGTCATCCTGAGTTTTGCGCATCCATACGGATACAGTTCGATTTCTTTCTCATCTCCAATAGGCTTCAATGAATTCGGCTTTTTCGCGCAAACAGTTCGGTAACCGTCTGCATATCCCCAATCGATCTGTTTAACCTTTGTCTTCAATGTTATGGGCGGCTTTTTCGACGAAAACGGGATGTCGCTTATTTTTTGATTTACTACTGTCAGTTCATCACTGCAATATGCGTAACTCCAGTCGCTTTGCGGAATATATTCATAATCGCAGTATGGAAATTTTCTCTCCACTCCGCCTTTTTCATATTCGTGCATTTTCGTTTCATATTCAACCGGTACAGAAAATACCAAAGAGCCGCATTTTACAGTATACATATCGTTTGGCCTTTTTTCAAAATACGGAGTTGTATCATAGCTTATACATATTTCTCTGCTTTCGCCGCCTTTTATATACACCGAAATATCCCCTCTGTCAATTCTATTACCATCCATAACAACATTTTCCGCAAAAGAAGGAATTCGAATTTTGAAGGTGAAATCAGAATCAGCTGATATACTGTATTTGAAGCTGTTTTCAAATGGGTAATTTGTTTCAAGAAATATATGTATATCCTTTGTTTTCAATTCTGTCGGTACGGGAACAACATTTATAATTGTGTTATCATTGTGCATAAATGCAGACAATGCAAATTTAGGCCAGCCCTGATTGAAATTTGCCGTGCAACACCCATAATTTGGCTCCAATCCAAACAAATGCGCCTCGCCATTGTTTGTTCTGAAGATGGGTTTGCTTAATTTTTGACATGCTATTTGATTACTCATCTGGTCATATTGATGAGTCCACATATCATCGCTGATCGTCGCCGCCAATGCGTTGAATGCAACTGTTTCCAATCTTTCCGCCCACTTACCGGCATTGGTATAAGCATATAGCAATTCATATGAATACATAAGCTCGGTAACCGAACAAAGCTCGGTACCTTGTATCGGACTTAAACCGGAAAGACATTCGTCGCCGGTGAATATTTCAACCGGAGTGCCGTTATATTCCTTTAAGATATCGTATAGCTTCTGGGCTTTATCTTCATATTCCGTATTCAACAGACCGCTTGTAATTGCCTCATACTTTAATGACATACAAATATTAACAATATGTGTATCAAACGTCCATTCATTCAGAGGTACCTTCCAAAGCTCTGTAAGAGTGTTGTAATCAACGCCTTGCTCCTTCAAAATATGTGCAAGCTCCAAAATCCAATCCTCTTTATATCTCTCGTACAAAAAATTCAAAGCGACAAAGCATTCAAACCATCTATACTTTCCCCAATTAAAAAGTTTGATCTTTTTGCACGATAGTAAATTATAATAGTTTTTCAAAGCATCATATATTACCTTGGGAATTCTTTCGTCCTTTGAACACTCGTAATATACAACCAAAACCTTGGTAATAAGCTGTATTGCCCATGTATCGTATTTTTCTCTTTCATCATCGCCGCAAGGACAGATCCAACCGTCCGGCCTTTGAAAAGAAATTATCGCATCTATATATTTCTTTACACGCGCGATCATATCTTCGTTTTCGAGCAAATAAGCAAGAGGAATAAAACCGTCAAGCCAATACGGAACTCTTTCCCAACCTTCAGCATCTCCTCCTATCCATGAACTGTCCTTGACATCTCGCCAAACCTTATCAAGATTTCCGCTCAAGCCCTCTGCCTGGATTTCAAGCTGTCTTTTCAGCCAGCCTTGCGGCTTCATTTCGTCCGTTGTATAAAAGTTACTTTTCTTCATTTATTACACCTCTCAATAAGTATTAAAGGAATATTGGACCGAGCATTCGTTCTTTAATCATTTTCCGTAAACCGATATCCGTACCGTTTCAAATCCACCTTGCCGTTTTCGACTGCAATGCCGTCCCCCTCGAGGCGACGTTTCTGTTCTTCCGCACCGCCGAAAGCGAACATACGGCTCAGCTCGCCCTTGCTGTTCACAACCTTGTAGCAGGGATACTTTTCGCCGTCCGGATTGGAATGGAGCGCGTTTCCGACAGCGCGTGCCATCGCTCGGTTTCCAAGCATTTCGGCAAGCGTTCCGTACGTAACGACCTTACCGCGCGGAATCGTACGCAGAAGCTCATACAGCACTTGCTTATCCATTTTTGAATACCTTCGCTCGGCGTTGGTTTTTTCTTTTTCGATGTATGTGTGTGCTGACATGGCAGCTCCTTACCGCTTTTTATTTGTTTTATTGTACTTTGCAATTTCCTTGAACTTCTTCGTCTTTGCCGCGAGATAGCTTTCCGCGTCCTCGGCATACGCGTTTTCCGCCGAGAGCTTTGTATACGAGCGGTAGCGCTCCTCGGAAAGCGTGCCGTCCTCGATGGCGGCGCGGAGCGCACAGCCCGGCTCGGTGGTATGCGTGCAATTCTTGTATTTGCAACGTGTTGCAAGGTCTTCAATATCGGCAAAGGTGGTATCGATGCCGCTGTCCGCGCCCCACATTCCCAGCTCTCGCATACCCGGCGTATCAATGACGAGTGCGCCGCACTCAAGCAAGATAAGCTCTCTGTGGGTGGTGGTATGCCTGCCCTTGTCGTCGTTGCGCAGACCGCCCGTGGCAATCACGTCACTTCCCAGCAAGAGATTGATCAGCGTGGACTTTCCGACGCCCGATGAGCCGATAAAGGATGCGGTCTTGCCTGCCCTCAGATACGGCTTTACGGTGTCGATGCCGTTCTCGGAAAGAGAGGATGTTACTGCAATGTCCACCCCGAATGCAACGCTTTCCACCTCGCACAGTTTTGCGTCAAGTTCGGTACAAAGGTCCGCCTTAGTGAGAATGATGACCGGAACGGCGCCGCTGTCCCAAGCCACGGAAAGATACCTCTCCAAGCGACGGACGTTAAAATCGTTGTTGAGGGACATACAGATAAACACCGTGTCGATGTTGGCGGCGACCACCTGTTCTCTGTTTGCCGTTCCTGCCGCGCGGCGCGTAAATACGCTCTTGCGCGGCAAGACAGCGTGAATGACCGCATAGCCTTCCTCGCCAGCATGCTCCACCATCACGAAATCGCCAACCGCCGGGTATTCCGAAACAGTTTGCGCTTCATATCGAAATTTGCCCGAAACAACGGCGCCTTGCTCGCCGAAATCCGAGACGATGCGATATAGTTCCTTTTCCTGCAAGATCACTCTTGCAGGCGTGAATTCTTGATATTCAGCGGCAAACGCCGCAAAATATCCGTTGTAGCCGTAGCTGTTTATTTCATTCATCATATTGTTCTCCTTTGTCTGTCGCATATCAGATCATCCGTCTTTATACAGTTCGATACCCATGCGTCAAGGAAGCGCATCTGTTCCTCGGTGTGAAACCAATGCTCGCCGTTTTCCATAACGGTTAGACCTGTGCCGTGGCGCACGGCAAACTCGGTTACCGTATTTACTGATGTGAGAGCATCATGTCCCGCATATAGGATCTCGGTGGGCGTGTTCCACTTTATCGGATGCTCTCTGACGTAAGTGAGGTATTCCCATGAAAGCACCTCGCCGAAATCGGTTGCTAACTCGCCCTTCTCTTTGAGTTCAGCTTCGGTCACACCGGCCAACATCATCATATCGGTGATAAGCTTTTCCATGTTGACAATGGGAGAGATAAAGAGCGCCTTTTCAATCCTTCGGTCGCCGAGCGCGTTCATCGTAAAGTATGCGCCGATGCTGTTGGCGATAAGGATTACCCCGCCATACTCCCGGGTCAGCGCACCGTATGCTTTTTGAAATTCTTCTTTTGTGTCCCACGGCGTGCTACCTTGGTAGTCAAGTCCGAATACGTCATAACCCTCGCATATCGACTTGTAATGGTCGGCTTCGGCGGGACTGCCGCCCTTGCCGTGGATGTATAAAACTGCTTTTTTCATAGTTGCCGTCTCACTTAAAATATTTATCTATTCCACCATAACCGAACATTTTATTCGCGCGGGTTTTGGCGATGAAGTATTCGAGTCGCTTACAAAATTCGACGGGGCGTTTTCGCGCGGCGTCGATATAGGCGACGCGAATGCGCTTGTATGCTTCGGGGAACTTTTCGTAATTCTCCCAAGCTCCGGCATCCGCTTTCACCGCCGCAATGATATCTTCGGGGAATTCATACGGCGCACGGATCATCGGCAAAACGCTCTCCCGGATCTTCGGATGTATCATACCGTTTTCTTCCAGCCAAATGAGGCGTTCAATGTTCGGTCTTGAATACGGGCTGCCCTTTTTTCTCGGTGTAAAGCGTTGCGCACGGTGTGTGTCGTCGATGTTTTTGATAACGCCGTCGATCCAACCGAAGCATAACGCTTCCTCAACTGCATCATTATAGGAAGTCTGCTCTCCCCCGATGCAATCATGGGAAACACGAACCATATCTCGCTCTCGGTTTCAAAATGCTCCGAGAGCCACGCACGCCACTCGCCGCGGTCGGTTGTGTAAAACGTTTTCATTCTATTGCCTTTCCCTCTTAGCGGCTTGATTTAAGCTCACCGACGAATAATTGCATTCTCTCGGTGACTAATTTGTCCTTGGACATGCCGATCAACTCGTCACGGGATACCCATTTGTATGCCTGAGTCTCGCCCTCTTGCAAAACTACGCTTTCCTTGTCTTGATCGGTCCGGCACCAAAACTCAACGTATATTGAATGGTTTTGATAATGCACCACTTTTCCGACTTCCCTGATCTCTTTCGGCTGTATGCCTGTTTCCTCTTTCAGTTCTCTTGCGGCACATTCAAGCGGCGTTTCGCCCCTTAAGGCAGAGCCGCCTGCGGTCGCCTCCCACATACCGCCGTAGTGCTTCCGAGCATCACGCTGCATCAGCAAAAAGGTTCCGTCAACGTGCTGCACGATAACGTCACAAACCAAATGGAAAACACCGTCCGGTATTGCTTCACCCCTGACAAGTATGCAGTTATCGATTTTATTGAAATCGGCATCATAGCCGTCCCATAATTCCATGGAATCCTCCAAGCTGGTATTCGATATTTTTATTATACCATACCGTTAATGTTTTTTCAATCATATATTGTAAATTGCAAAAGCTTCGGAGTGTTTTTCCGAAGCTTTTTTCAGATTATTGCAGTTACTTGCTTGATGCTTTCACGGTGTCAATTTGATTGGTTTGAGCTTAATCGTCGATGTCATCAAAATATGCGCTGTCGAAAAACTCCGCCAAGGTTATGCCTGCACCTTCGCAGAACCTCAGTATCGTCACAACGTTGGAGCACTTCGTTCTTCCCTTTATTAAATCATAAATGGCAGACGGTGATTTCCCACCGCCCAAAGCCGCCTCACAAATCGAAACGCCCTTCTGCTCACAGATTTCGTTTATTCTCTTTACGATTGCTTCATTTAATTTCATTATCGTGGTTTCCCTTTGTGTTTTTCCACGATAAGTATATCCTTAATTGTAAATTATTTCTCGTGGTATTCCACGATATTGACGAATTCTTTCAAGTGTAGTAATATTATCATGGTATTCCATGAAAAGGAGACAAATCTAATGATCATTACATTTGCAGGACACAGCAAAACTAACATTTCGAGTGAGTTGAGAGAGCGTATCTATACGGTGTTGAAAGAAAACATAAGCACCGAACACGTCACATTTTACTGCGGCGGTTACGGTGCTTTTGATCTGGCATGTGCACATATTGTAAAGGCAATCAAAGAAGGTTTTCCAAACACGGACTCGGTTTTCGTGACGCCTTATATGGACAGTTCTAAGTTGAATGAAATAAAAAACAGCGGTCTTTACGATTCAATTCTTTATCCCGGTTTGGAGCATGTTCCGTATCGTTATGCCATATCCAAGCGAAATGAATTCATGGTGTCTAAAGCCGATCTTTTGATATGCTATGTACGGAGTGACTTCGGCGGCGCATATAAGACATTGATGTACGCAAAGCAAAAAAAGAAACGGATCATTGACCTCGCAAATAATGGATTATGACCTCCGGGACGGCAGAATGACGTTGCTCTCTGCGTCGTTGCTTTACGCGTTGAAATACATATCGTAAACGACATAGCCGTGTATGCCGTCAAGCGACCCAGGATATGTCTCTTGACACATCATACAACGGGGTTCTGTCATTGGGTATCCGCTTGTCGGGAAGATGCCGAATTCCGACGAGGTACGGAAGCCGATCTTATTATAAAATTTGTAATTCCCTTCCACCGTGATTCCTCTGTATCCCGCTTCTTTAACTTTTTCTATTCCAAGCTTCAGCATGATGCTTCCGATACCTTGCCGGAAATGATCCGCATGGACCGACACGGGTGCCAGCATGACGATTTCGGAATCGACTCCTTCTCCGTGTCCGCCTTTTTCGGTAGGCGACAGCGGAAAATGCGAAAAGAGAAAATGTCCCACTATCTCCCCGTCAAGCTCCGCAACGAAGGACAGCTCGGGAATATAATTCTCAGAATCTCTGATCTCCTCTACCAGCGCAATGATATCGGTTCCGTCCGAATAGTCCGTACCTTCGCAGAAAGACCGCAAGATCAAAGAGACGATGCTCTTATAGTCCTTATGCTCCTCAGGTCGGATCGTAATCTGATTGTTTATCATATCCGTATCTCCTTTTTCTTCACTTTCTCAAATACCTTGCCGTTATGGTCGTCCCATGCTCAATCATTTCCTTCGGAGTTCCCGTGAATACGACTTCTCCTCCCTTTGTTCCGCCGTCGGGACCGATGTCGATGATGTAGTCGGCGAGCTTCATCACGTCGGTGTTATGCTCTATCACGATGACCGTGTTTCCGCGGTCAACGAAGGATTCAAGAATCCCCACCACCTTTTCAATATCCGCCGCGTGAAGACCTGTTGTCGGCTCGTCCAGAATATAGATGTTTCCTTTCTTTCTGATATTCTGCGCGAGCTTCACTCTCTGACGTTCTCCTCCCGAAAAGGTAGAGAGGGGCTGACCGAGCGAGATATATGACAGTCCGACTTCAACTAACGCGTCCAGCAAATACGATATTTTTTTATTGTCCTTAAAGAACGGCACGGCTTCCTCAACGCTCATGGCAAGGACGTCAACGATCGTTTTCCCTTTGAAGAGAAACGCCAGTGCCTCGTCACTGTATCTTGTACCGTTACAGTGTTCGCAAACGGTCGTGACCGGTTCCATGAAAACAAGCTCGGTCGTAATTGCTCCCCGTCCTTTGCAATAGGGACAGGCACCCTTTCCGTTAAAGGTGAAAATACCTGCGTCAACGTGATTCTCGGCGGCAAATACCTTTCTTATTTCGTCGAAGAATCCGAGGAAGGTGCATACCGTGGAACGCCCCGTTGCGGTAACGGCGCTTTGGTCGATCAGAACTACCTGCTCTGCGTACTGCTTAGCGAAAACGTCTCGGATAAGCGAGGATTTTCCGCTTCCGGCTACGCCGGTAACGACCGTCATGATCCCAAGCGGAATGTCCACGTTGATGTTCTTCAGATTGTGAATGTTTGCATTTCGGATGGGCAAAAAGCCCTTCGGCTTCCTCGGGTTGTCCTTGATTTTAATCTCGGACGACAAAGCATTTCCGGTTTTTGTTCCGCTTATCAGCAGATTCTCATAGCTGCCTTGGAACAGCACCTCTCCGCCGTTCTTGCCTGCCAGAGGTCCGATATCAATCACTTCGTCCGCAATGCTGATGATGTCCTTATCGTGCTCCACCACAAGCACGGTGTTCCCTTTATCACGAAGACTCCTTAGCAATCGGGACATTCTGTGCACGTCTCTCGGGTGCATTCCCGTACTCGGCTCATCAAATATATAGATCATTCCGCAAAGCGAGCTTCCCATATATCGGACGAGCTTCAGGCGCTGTGCCTCACCTCCCGAAAGCGTTGAGCTTTCACGGTTCATGAAGAGATACGGCAGTCCGATGTCGATCATACGGTCAAGTGCCGCCTTTAACTGTTCAAGAATTCCCGCGGCTCTTTGGTCGTGAATGTTGTCAAGTTCCCTCCGAAGCGCAGAGAACTCCATCTCGCACATATCGTTGATGTTGTAGCCATTGATCCTGCACGAAAGTGCGGCGTCGTTCAGTCGCTTTCCCTTGCAGTCGGGACATTCGCACTCATATACAAATTGCGCAATTTTCTTTAATGTATGGTCGGTCTGCTCTTCGAGTCCCTTCATCAGGACAAGCCGCTTGAATTGGTTGTAGACGCCTTCGAGCTTTTTGTCAAGTCGCTCGCCGCCCCTCGTACGGCTTCCGTACAGCAGGATATTCTGTTCCTCCTCGGTCAGCTCCTTCCACGGCACGTCGGTGCGGAAATATTCGGGACGGCGATATATTTTCCAATAGTAATTACCCTGTCCGAATGCCGGAAGAAGAAAAAATCCCTCGTCGTAGGTCTTGTCCGGGTCTATCAGATGACTGATATCCAGATCCATGATCTTGCCGATACCGGCGCAGGTCGGGCACATACCGTTCGGGTTGTTAAACGAGAAATAAGAGGCAGGGCCGATATTCGGCTCTCCTATCCTCGAAAACAGCAGGCGCAAAAGCGAATACATATCGCTGATGGTACCCACGGTTGAGCGTGCGTTTCCGCCAAGGCGCGACTGGTCGATGATAACCGACGGATTGAGATTGTCGATAAGCTCCACGTTCGGTTTTTCATATTTCGGCAGTCGCCCTCTTACCCACGCGGTGTAGGTCTCGTTCATCTGCCGCTGGCTTTCCGCCGCAACGGTGTCAAAGACAATACTTGATTTACCCGAGCCGGAAACGCCCGTGAAAACCACGATCTTGTTCTTCGGAATATCCAGAGATATGTTTTTGAGATTATTTTGTCTCAGTCCCCGTATTTTTATTGGTTCTGTCATGTTGTGTACCTCCACCGTGTAATTTTCACAAGCGTCGAGCCAAACAGAGTGACTGCTTGGCTCGTCCAAAATTTCATCGTTTTTCTTATTTTGCCTTTACGGCTTTCAGCTCGATGTAGCCCCTCTCGCCTCTCGGCTCAAGCTGAATACGGGGGTTTTCATCATCCCACACGTATCCGATAACAGACGGGTCATACCTGTCCATCGACTGCTGTACTGCCGTGATTGCTTCGCAGTAGTCTTCTTCGGCAAAAGGTTCGCCCTGGAACATCAAATACTCGCAGGCAGGCAAAGTGATAATGTCAAAGCCTTCGGGAACAACACCCGAATAGTCGGTATCGACCTCAACGCCCTGCACGTACTTTGACGTGTTCGGCGCGATATACTTTTCGGGCAACCACAGACAAACAGGCTCTCCGCAGAGCGAGTCCATGCTCATGAGCGTTCCCCAAACATCGCAACCGACCTCGTTGCAATATGCCCAATATTCGTCGGCTTTTGCACCGCGTTTGATGATGACCTTGCGTTCGGGTTTGCGAACCACTTGAATAAATACGTTTCTTACGTTTTCCATAGATAAATTCTCCTTCATCAATTCCTTGAATTTCACACCGTAAGGGATAAACAGCGAGATCGGAACGGGACGGAGCTTATACTCTTTCGGAGTCATGCCGAACTCTCGTGTGAAAGCACGGGTAAAGCCGTCGACGCTTTCAAAACCAAGCCCCATGGCAAGCTCGGTGATACGGCATTTCTCGCCCTTTAGGCGTTTTGCCGCTTCGCTGAGTCGTAGCTTGCGTATGTATTCCGCCGGAGATACGCCCGTCAGTTCCCGAAATAACCGATGAGCATACCACGGCGAAAAGCACGCCGCGCGCGAAAGATCCGCAAGAGTTATTTCTTCCGAAATGTGCGCAACAATATAATCCTGCATCTGCTGTACTGCTTTCGTCTGCTCGTTCACGATGACCCCCCCTTTTGTGATGTATTCATTATAGCAAAAAGGAGAAATATTTACTCGACTGTTTTTGCGGAGTAAAGTGGAAGAAGGTATTTCCTTCTTGCTTTGATAGTCAATTCCCGCAAGTCTTGCCTGTTTCATCAGATCCTTGACTTGCAGCTTGTACTCTTTCCCATCCTTGATAAAATGCGTTCCGCATTGACGGAACTCGAAACCGACGTCGGCTCTGATGCACTGTTCGCGGATATGGAGAACCCAATCGTAATAAAGCGGGCGGGCATTGCTGTCCGATTCACCGCCCACAACTACACATTCGATGCCGTCAAGATAACTTTCCATA
>JBJDZD010000061.1:0-2366 GCA_051867815.1 Eubacteriales bacterium
CCCTGACCGATGCGGATAGAGCCGGAGCCGAGAACGACTATCTTCTTTTTTTCCGAGATGACCGACTCGTTTTCCTCCTCATAGGTGGAATAGAAATAGGGGATGTAGCTTTCAAATTCCGAGGCGCAGGTGTCAATCATCTTATAGACAGGCATGATACCGTTTTCCTTTCGGAGCCTGAAGATCTCAATTTCTTTCATTCCCCACAGATCTGCAATCTTCTTATCCGAAAAGCCCAGCTTTTTGGCAGTATTCAGGGCGGAAACGTCGCCCTGCCTTTCGGCAAGGATCTTCTCTGCCTGCACGATATTCAAGAGCTTGCGGATAAAGAAATTGTCAATGGCGGTCGCCTCGTGAATCTTTTCGGCGGAGCAACCGATGCGCAAAAGCTCTGCTATGGCATAGATGCGGTCGTCCGTGCCTTTTTTGATGTGCTCAAGCAACTCACTCTCACTCATACCGCAGAATTTGCGATTCTGCAGGTGATAAAGACCTATCTCAAGCGAGCGAATGGCTTTGAGCAGAGCTTCCTCAAAGGTCCTGCCAACGCTCATGACCTCTCCAGTCGCCTTCATCTGCGTGGAGAGCGTTGGGTTGGCATCGGTGAATTTATCGAACGGGAAACGGGGCATTTTGCATACCACATAGTCAAGTGACGGTTCAAATGCGGCAGGCGTGTTGGCAATTCTGATCTCGCGCAGGGTCATACCGACACCGATCTTTGCCGATACTCTTGCTATCGGATAGCCGCTCGCCTTGGAGGCGAGAGCGGACGAACGCGAAACACGGGGATTGACTTCTATAAGATAATACCGGAATGATTCGGGGTCAAGTGCGAACTGCACGTTGCATCCGCCCTCGATACGGAGCGCACGGATTATCTTAAGCGCAGAATTGCGGAGCATGTGGTATTCCTTGTTCGTCAGCGTTTGCGAGGGGCAAACAACAATGGAATCGCCCGTGTGAATACCGACGGGGTCAAGGTTTTCCATATTACATACCGTTATCGCGGTGTCCTCGCTGTCGCGAATGACCTCGTATTCGATCTCCTTATAGCCCTTGATGCTCTTCTCCACCAGCACCTGAGAGATGGGGGAAAGAGTGAGGGCGTTTTTCATAAGCGGAACGAATTCCTCCTCGTTGTCGGCAAAACCGCCGCCGGTGCCGCCGAGGGTAAACGCAGGGCGAAGCACGACGGGGTATCCAATCTTTTCGGCAACCGCAAGACCTTCCTCCACCGTCGTGGCTATCTCCGATGGCAGGACCGGCTCGCCAAGCTCACGGCAAAGCTCCTTGAACAGCTCTCTGTCCTCGGCGCGTTCGATGCTTGCGCTCTTGGTGCCGAGCAGTTCGGCGCGGCATTCACGCAAAATGCCTTTCTTTTCGAGTTGCATTGCAAGGTTAAGTCCCGTTTGACCGCCGATCCCCGGCAAAACTGCATCGGGGCGCTCGTAGCGTATGATCTTTGCAATATATTCAAGTGTCAGCGGTTCCATGTATACCTTGTCGGCAATGCCGGTATCGGTCATAATGGTTGCAGGGTTCGAATTGCAGAGGATAACCTCGTAGCCCTCCTCCTTGAGTGCCAAGCACGCCTGCGTTCCGGCATAGTCAAATTCCGCCGCCTGACCGATGACGATTGGTCCCGAGCCTATGACGAGTATTTTCCTGATATCCGTTCTCTTAGGCATGATCGGTCTCCTCCATCAGCGAGATAAACTTATCAAACAAATAGGTGCCCTCCTCAGGTCCGGGTGCGCTCTCGGGATGATACTGCACGCTGAACACACGCTTCTGTATGCTTGCCACGCCCTCAACCGTATTGTCGAGCAGATTTATATGCGTGACGGTAAGAGGCGTATGTGCAAGGCTTTCCGCATCCACGGCATAGGAATGGTTTTGCGAGGTGATCTCTATCTTCTCTTTTTCTATGTTGAGCACGGAGTGGTTGCCCCCTCTGTGACCGAATTTCAACTTATAGGTCTTGCCGCCAACGGCAAGTGAGATTATCTGATGCCCGAGGCAAATGCCGAACATCGGATATTTGCCCATAAGCGCCCTCACCGCAGCTATCGTTTCGGGTACGTCGGTGGGATCGCCGGGGCCGTTGGAAAGGAAAATACCGTCGGGGCAAAGCGTTTCGATATCCTCCGCGGCGGTATTGAACGGAACGACCGTCACACGGCATCCGCGCGCCGTGAGTGAGCGAACGATATTCTGTTTCATGCCGCAGTCTATGGCAACGACGTGGTGCTTTGCGTTTTCGGTGTCGTATTTTTTGATATTCTTTGTCGATACACGGCTGACGGCATCATGCGGCACGGGCGTGTTTTTGATGATTTCCAGCCCTTTTTGAGTGGGGGTTT
>JBJDZD010000062.1:0-12384 GCA_051867815.1 Eubacteriales bacterium
CCTCTTTTTCTCTCTTTTCCTGCTCGTAGCGGTAACGTCCGTAGTCGGCAATGCGGCATACGGGGGGCTGAGCGTTGGGAGAAATGAGGATAAGGTCGAGACCCTTGTCGTACGCGGTGCGAAGTGCGTTGTCCGCAGACATAACACCTATCTGATCGCCGTCCGGCCCGATGACTCTGACTTCCTTAGCCTTGATGCTTTCGTTTACGAGTAATTCTTTTGCAGCTATAACAGCTCACCTCCGAAAATAAAAAATGACACGGAAGAAGCTCCGTGCCGAACATACCCATACCGCGAGCTTAGAGTTGCCACGGCATGAAAAGTATTAACGCCTGCTCGCCTTGCGGCAGGGTGAGAACGGAGTGTTCTTCTTTATTGCCGATAAATTATACCACACCCCCGCCGGTTTGTCAATAGGTTTTTGAAATATTTTTGCATTTTTTGAAAAAATCTTGACAACGGAACAGGAGAATGATATAATTTAGTAAAGTAGTATTTTCGGAGGAACAACATGAAACGCGAAGAAATGAAGATAGGCACGTCCATGTGCTTTAAGAACGAGCTGACGGAAGAAAACCTCACCTCGCTTGCAAAGGCCGGAATCGATTACATAGAGTATTGCGGCAACTACGTGACCGTCATGAGAAACTATGCCTTTCCCGAAAACGCGGAGAACTATCTGAAGCTCGTCCGGAAATGCGGGCTTGAGCCTTGGTCATATCATCTGCCCTTTTCCCGTAAGATCGACATTTCAAGCACGGACAAGGAGCTGCGCGCGCTCACGCTGACTGCTCATCACACTCTCATCGCGGCGGCGGCTCGCGCCGGCGCAAAGGTCGCGGTTCTTCATCCCTCCTCCGAGCCGATAACGGATGACGTCCGCCCGGAGCGCATGCGTCTTTCGCACGAGGCGATAATCGAGCTTGCCGAGGTTGCAAAGGCAAGCGGCATCCGTCTTGCCGTCGAGAACCTGCCGAGGACCTGCCTTACGAGAACCTCGGACGAGATGATCGAGCTTGTGAAGGGCACGGGCGCCGGAATGATCTTCGATACCAACCACAACCTCATTGAGGGCAATATTGATTACATTAATAATGTGGCCGATGCCGGAATCGAGATACTCTCCGTTCATTGCTCCGATTATTACCGCGACGCCGACGGCGTACTTGACGAACGCCACACTCTCCCCGGTACGGGAATCAACAAATGGAATGACATCGTCAACACCCTCATCGCACGCGGCTACGAAGGACCTCTGATGTACGAAGTCCCCTCTCGAGCAAAGAACCGCGTCGAGGACGACCCCATTACCCCCGAGGAGCTTGCTCAAAACATGCGCGACTTAAGAGACGGAAAAATCAAATAATCGACAAAAACGACCGATGCGCGATGCGCATCGGTCGTACTTTTTAGTTTTTCGGAGCGGCATAAGACATCGATATCCAGCCCTCTTGACCCTTGTATTCGATCTTGCCCCAACCGTTGTAGGTGCCGATAACGGTCACCTCGGTGCCCTTGTCAAGTGAGCCGAGAACGTCGTAGCCTGTTCCGGGGCCGGAGCGGACGTTGAGGGGCGAGGACGAGGTATTGATATAATACTTGCCTGCCGCAGAGGTATCGAGAACGATATTTTCCGTCTCCTGAGCTTCAAATTCCGTGCCTTCCTTAATGGTTACATTATCAATACCGACAGCCTCATATCCGTTGAAGCCGTAGGCCTTGACTATCGAGGGATAGTCCTTGAAGCACACGTCGGTATCGAGATTCCCGCCGTAGAAGGGCTGGGTATTGTTCGCCGAAGTGAACTGATGCATGCCGTAGATGGTCGAATACCTGCGTGCGGTCGATACCGCCATCGTGCCGTTGTTCTTGCCGTAGCAAGCCATCCAGACCTCATATTTCTTGCCGATCTCGTCGGTTGCGTCCGCAAGCCAGCCGTTGTAGGCATGGTCGCACCAGGACGCGTAGCTGTAAAAGCCTGCGAGGTAGCCCTCTTTTGCAAGACCGTCAAGCATCGTGTAGATCATCTTTTTCGCCGTGGCGGCATTTGAACCTATCGCGGATTTGGTGTCGCCGTTCTCAAAATCAAAGAAAACGGGATATTCAAAGGTCTTTCCTTCTATGTATTCAAGGTAGAGCGCAAGCTCCTTTTTTACATCCGAAACGCTCTTGGCGTACGAATAGAAATAAACGCCGATATCAAGGCCGGCTTCGCGAGCGGCAGCATAGTTGGCTTCAAAATACTTGTCCTTGAATTTAACGTGACCTGCGCGAAGGATGACGAAATCGTACCCTGCTGCCTTAACACCCTTGAAATCAAAATTTGCTCCCTGATGCTCTGAAATATCAAGACCGAACGCAACCTGCTTGCCGGTACCGTTCTTGCCGTCGGCATAGCCGCGGTCGTATCCGTTTTCGGAAACGACAACCTCGGTGGTGACCTCGTCGGTAGTGAAGTCGGTCGTCTCATCAACCTCGGGCGTTACTGCCGCTTCAACATCGTCCGTCGTGGAAGTCGTGCCGTTTTCTCCGACACAAGCGAGTAAAGTCATTGGCAACAGGCTGAGTGCCAAAATAACTGCGGTAAGCTTTTTCATAACGAAAACCTCCCAAAAAATGCCTATATAAAGCAACAACGGTGACGATTCTCCGCGCGTTGGTATCATAAGCTTGATATTCCGCGAAAAAAAGTGACCGTTGTGCATTCGAGGCCGCGATGCTGTTGCATTGCGTACCGACATTATACAACATTTTCGGCAAATTGTAAATATAAAAAATGACGAATATTGGAGAAAAAATTCGTGCAAATGCTACAATGTAGAATTTCAGGATATAAAAGCACCGTTTTTAGTGCATTTTCACAACGACAAGTACAGCGACATGTAAAAATGCACAAAATACTCTGCCCCGATAGTGCAGAATGACGAAGTATGCCTTTCCCACCCTCAAAAAAGGTCGAAACGGCAAATTTTCATTTTTTTCAATAAATATTATTAATAAGTGTAGATTTTTTTCAAAATGTATGCTATAATAATACAATCAATATAATCGCAAACTTTGCGCACACCCCCGAAAGGATCAACTTAATGTCACAATACACAGAAAAAATCGAAAAGCTGATACTGCCGGTCGTTCCGCTCGGCGAGGCGGTTGCTTTTCCTCCCTTCCCTATAGATTTTGAATCCGATAATATAAACGCATCTGCAGCCGTTGACGCCGCGGCGGCAACCGGGATGCTCGTTTTCCTCGTTGCGGATGACCCGAACGCGGCCGAAGATTCCGAATATCCCGAAAATCTCTGCCGTGTCGGTACGGTTGCAAAAATCAGGCAAAGTATAAAGAACGACGACGGCGGAATTCATCTACTCTGCGAATGCCGTTCGCGCGCGACCGTTATCGACTATCACAAAACGGGCAAGATCGTCACGGCTTCTCTTATCTGCAAGGAGATCAGACTTGCGGACGACGGCGGTATCCGCGGAGAGGCGTACAGACACGAGCTGCTTGCGGCTCTTGACGAAATGCTCGACTTTGTCGGCAAGGCTTCAAGCGCGATCCGCACCGAGGCGTCTAAAATGACCGACCCCTCCCTGCTTTGCGACTTCATTGCATCTGCAGTTCTCGTCCGCCCCGGCGACAAACAGGCAGTGCTCAGTGAATACGACCCCTTTGAGCGTTGCGCGCTCCTCATTGACATACTTAAGAGCGAATGTGAGCTTATGGCATACGAGCATGAGATACAGGATAAGGCGCGCGGACGAATAGCTCAAAGCCAACGCGAGTTTTACCTGCGCGAGCAGCTCAAGGTCATTGAGGATGAGCTTGGCATGAACGAGGAAGACCCCGATGACTGCTCGAAGAAGATCCGCGAGGCGGATCTTCCCGATGAAGTCAGAGAGAAGCTCTTCAAGGAAAACGACCGTCTTGCAAAGACCCCTTTCGGCTCTGCCGAGGCGGCAGTTCTCCGCAATTACATCGAAACCGTTCTTGAGCTTCCCTGGAACAAGCGAACCGAGGATCGCGTCGACGTTGCGGCGGCAAAGAAGATACTTGATGCCGACCACGACGGTCTTAAGAAGGTCAAGGAGCGCATCCTTGAATACCTCGCGGTCAAGCAACTCTCCCCGAATCTCAAGAATCAGATAATATGTCTTGTCGGCCCTCCCGGCACCGGCAAGACCTCCGTCGCGGCTTCCATCGCAAACGCCATGAACCGCAAATACGTCCGCGTTTCCCTCGGCGGTATTCACGACGAGTCCGACATCCGCGGACACCGTAAAACGTACGTCGCGGCAATGCCCGGCCGCATTATGGCGGCAATGGAGAAGGTCGGAGTTAAGAATCCCCTCATGCTCCTTGACGAGATCGACAAGCTGACCTCCGATTCGCGCGGAGATCCGGCCTCGGCTCTGCTTGAGGTTCTTGACCCCGAGCAGAACAAGACCTTCCGCGACCACTTTATCGAGCTTGATTTCGATCTTTCGGAATGTCTCTTCATAACCACGGCAAATACTCTTGATACCATTCCTCGCCCCCTGCTCGACCGCATGGAGGTAATTGAGCTTTCAAGCTATACGCGCCGCGAAAAGCTTTCGATAGCGCGCAACCACCTCTTGCCCAAACAAATGAAGCGCCACGGTCTTGACGGCCGCAGGTTAAGAATGACCGACGATGCTCTTTACGAGCTTATCGATTGCTACACCCGCGAGGCAGGTGTTCGTAACCTTGAACGTACCATTGCCGAGCTTTGCCGCAAGGCGGCTAAGAAGATCGTCGAATCCGACGGAACAGTCAAGCGCGTGACCATCGACAAAAAGGATATCGTTTCCTATCTCGGCGGCAGAAAGATACTCCCCGAGTTGAGTGATAAGGAGGATCTCGTGGGTGTGGTCAACGGCCTTGCATACACCGAGGTCGGCGGCGATCTGCTTAAAATAGAGGTTGCAGTCCTTGAAGGCAGCGGAAAGCTTGAGCTGACGGGGTCGCTCGGCGACGTTATGAAGGAATCCGCCAAGGCGGCGCTGACATACGTCCGCTCGATAGCATCCGCTTACGGTATTCCCTCTGATTTTTATAAGACGAAAGACATACATATCCACGTTCCCGAAGGTGCAGTCCCCAAGGACGGACCATCTGCAGGTGTCACCATGACCACCGCGCTCTGCTCCGCCCTCTCCGGTATTCCCGTGCGCCACGACGTGGCTATGACGGGTGAGGTCACCATCACCGGCAGAGTTCTTGCCATCGGCGGGCTTCGCGAAAAGACAATGGCGGCTTATGCCGCCGGCATCAGGACCGTTCTCATCCCTGCCGATAATGAGGTCAACCTCGAGGAGGTCGATGAGGAGGTCCGCGCAAATATCAACTTCATCACCTGTCGCAATGCAAGCGAGGTGCTTTCGCATGCGCTCGTTGGAGCAGAAGAAACGGAAAAGTTCGTTGAAAACGCCAAAGATGACGGATTTGACGACGTGCTGTCCGGTGTCGTGATCAAAAACGCAATCGCGGATATCCCGACGATCAGAGGAAAGAAACATGGCAGTTAATATTCAGAATTCAAAGCTTGAAATAACCGCAGGCCACATCGACCAATTTCCGAGCCGCGCAATACCGCAGATAGTTTTCTCCGGCAGATCGAACGTGGGAAAAAGCTCCCTCATAAACACAATGCTCGGACGGAAGTCGCTTACGCGCGTCAGCTCCGCACCCGGTAAGACCATAACGGTCAATTTCTATAATGTTGACAACAAGATCATGCTCGTTGACCTTCCCGGCTACGGCTTTGCCAAGCGACCCGAATCGGAGCGACGGAAGTGGAGTGCGCTGACGGACGGCTATTTCACCTCCAATCCGAATATCGACCGCCTCTGCCTTGCCGTTCAGCTCGTTGACCTTGAGGTCGGCCCCACTGCCGACGACGTAATGATGATAAACTATCTTACTCAAACGGGCATACCATTTGTTATAGTTGCATCCAAGGCAGACAAACCCAATAAGACTAACCGCGCAAAAGCGCTCGAACTTCTCGCAAGTCACGAAGCAATTCCCGAAGGAACGCCCATCATTCCCTTCTCCTCAAAGTCGGGAGAGGGCAAGGAACAGCTTTGGAAGGTGTTCTTCGCGGCAACGGATAAAAAATAAGAAATGTTTAACTATTTACTGAAATACGGCGCGGACGATATTCAGAGCTATCTGATAAGTCTCGTGCTTACACTCCCCATCATACTGTTTTCGCTCACTCTGCACGAATGTGCGCACGGTTACGTTGCAAACAAGCTCGGCGACCCCACGGCAAAAAATCTCGGCAGGCTTACGCTTAACCCCATAAAGCACCTTGATCCCATCGGATTCATTTGCATGCTTCTGTTCGGCTACGGCTGGGCAAAGCCCGTTCCGATCCAAACGAGGAATTTCGAGAATCCGCGCAAGGGCATGGCACTCTCCGCCATTGCAGGACCGATCAGCAATCTCGTCCTCGCCTTTTGTTTCGTTATTTTGCGCATGTTCTCGGAGCTGGGGTTCAATTTCCTGTTTTCAAACGTTGCGGTGGGCGAACGCGTTCTGATCATGGCTCAGCTCTTCCTTATCTTCTTTGATATCGGCGCTCAGCTCAACGTGTACCTTGCAGTATTCAACCTGCTCCCCGTTCCGCCCTTCGACGGCTCACGATTTTTCTATATCTTCCTGCCGACCAAGTGGTATTTCAAGGTCATGAAGTACGAAAGATACGTCATGATAGCAATTCTCGCGCTCTTCTTCTTCGGCGTCCTTGCCGTACCGCTCAACTTTATTTCCGGCGGAATTCTGAACGCCATGTATTGGCTTGTCGGACTCATTCCAATCTTTTAACCCTCCGAGGAACTCATGGAAGAAATCATAACATATAAGCTTGAGAAATTCGAGGGTCCGCTCGATCTGCTTCTGGCGCTTATAAAGAAAAACAAGGTGCAGATTGAGGATATCCCGATATCCCTGATCTGCGAACAGTATGTGGAATATATCGCAAAGGCACAAAAGCTCGATATGGAGCTTGCGGTAGAATTTCTCGTCATGGCAAGCGACCTGATGCTCATCAAGAGCAAACTCTTGCTGCCGCGTGAGGAGAACGAGGAGGAGGAAGACCCCCGTGCAAAGCTTGCCGATGCGCTTGCAAGGCTTGAAGCTGCAAAAAACGTGGCGTCGGAGCTTGGAAAAAGATATTCGCAGTTTTCCGGCAGAATGGCAAAGGACTCAGAGGATATCTCCCCCGACAAGACCTTCGTTCGCGACTACGAAGCTGACGAGCTGGTTCCGGCAATGCGCCGTGTTCTTGCCGAGTATCGCGACACGGAGACCATTTCCGCAGGGCTTGTTCGCCCCATCGTGGCAAGGCCCATCGTCCCCGTGCGCGTCAAGATAATGGGCATCATGAGGCATTTCAAAACGCTTGATGTCACGCCGGCTCTCGGCGACATTCTTGACGATGCCGAGTCGCGCCCGGAGCTTGTTGCAATATTCCTCGGCGTTCTCGAGCTGATCAGAATGAAGCGCTTGCTCATCGTTGACGAAACGGATGAATTCGGAAATCTGCGCGGCGTATCAACAAGGTTCCGCGCCAACCCCGAGTTCGGCACCGCCCTTTCCGACGACATTGAAATTGACGGCTACAACGAATAAAGACAAGGTAAAGAAAAATGGATCAGCAAAATAAACTTACGGAGATTCGCAAGATAGAGGGTGCGCTTGAGGCAATACTGTTTGCGGCAGGTCATCCCGTCAGCTACGACAAGATAGGCGAGGCACTTGAGCTTACGCCGGGGGACGCCAAACGCATTGCCGAGCATCTTGCGGACAAATACAACAATAATGCGGACGGCGGAATAATGATGCTCGTCTTCCCCGACACCTGCCAGCTCTGCACACGCGAAGATTACATTCCTCAGGTTCGCATTGCACTCGGCATCCGACGCGGAGGGAACCTCTCTAACTCCGCGCTCGAAGTGCTTGCCATCGTCGCATACAATCAACCCGTTACGCGTTCCTTCGTCGATGCCGTACGCGGCGTTGACTCCGCGTACGCAGTCGGCTCTCTGCTCGACAAGGGGCTTATCGAGCCTTGCGGTCGCCTTGATGCGCCCGGCAGACCCACCCTGCTTGCAACAACGGAGAAATTCCTCCGCGTGTTCGGCCTTTCAAATCTCGGCGAGCTTCCGGAGGGCGGCGCTCTCCGCGGCGCGGCAGAAGCTCTCATCTGCAACGAGGAAGAAGACGAAGGTGAGCAGCTGAAGATCGAGGATACTCCCGCGGCATCCGAGGACGAACCCGAGGAGCTTTACTCCCCGGAACCCGATGAAGAATAAAACTCACTTATCCCCACTTAAAGGCAGGTGATACATCTGACAGCGCTGTATATTATCGGCGGCATATTGCTCTTCTTTGCTTTTTTGGCGTCGTTGCGCGCCGAGGTCCTGATTGCATATTCGGATGAGCTTGCTCTGACAGTCCGAGTTCTCGGAATACCGATAAAAATCCTTCCGAAAAAAAAGAAGAAGGTCAAGATATCCGCCTATTCCAAGAAAAACCGCGCGAAATACGAGGCGGCACAAAAGGAAAAGGCAATAAAGAAAGCAAAAAAGAAAGCCGATAAAAAGAAAAAGAAGGACGAGGCAAAAGCAAAAAAGGAAGCCGATAAAGCCGCAGGCAAGGAAAAGCCCAAAAAGCCGATAGGCGAGATCATCGACATGATACGTGATCTCGTAGCCGTTGCCGTCGGGCGTTTTGCAAAGCACATCCGCATTCGAATCGCGCGCCTCCACATCGGCGTTGCAACAGGTGACGCCGCCACCACCGCCATACTTTACGGTACAATAGCACCCACCGTGGTATGCATTGCCACGTACCTTGATTCGACCTCCACCCTGCGCCATCCGGCAAAATCGGACGTCGATATTCACGCAGACTACCTCTCCGAAAATATGCAGATTGACATTGAGATCGGCTTTTCGATCTGTGTGTGGCAGCTTTTCGACATTCTCTTCCGTACGGGCTTCAGGCTCGTTAAACATCTGTAAAAAATAATTTTTCCATACATGAAAGGGTAATTTATCATGGCAAACGAAAACAAGCTTCAGGAAATCATCGCCGCTTCCCTCGAAAACATTCGCTCTATGGTTGATGCAAACACCGTTATCGGCGATCCCATCAACACTCCCCAGGGTACCACCATCATTCCCGTATCCAAGGTCTCTCTCGGCTTTGCATCGGGCGGACTTGACTATGCCGGCAAGAGCGAGGAGGCTCTCCGCGCTCGCATGCAGAACTTCGGCGGAGGCGGAGGAACCGGTCTTTCCGTCGTTCCCGTAGGCTTCCTCGTTGTTTCTCCGAACGGTGACGTTGATATGATCAACGTGGGCATGGAATACAAGAGCGGCCCCATTGAGCAGGTTGCGGACGTTATCGAGCGCGCCCCCGAGATCATCGCAAAGATCAAGACCTTCTTTGCTAAGGACGGAGAACCCGATACCGAGGAAGAAAACGCATAAGTTCCGCTCTCCCGAAATATAATCTTACAAGATCATATTTCGAGGTGAAAAATGAACGTTCCGCGCAAGCTCCTATTGCTTCTCATCTGCATGCTGACGCTTCTGCCGGCACATGTGAACGAAACATCCGTAAAACCGGATAACGGCATCGCAGACTCCTCTCTCCCGACTGTTCCGCTGAATATAGCGACTTCGGCAGGATCTGCGGTGCTTCTTGATGCAAGCGGCGACGAGGTGCGCGTGCTTTGGGCGCAAAACGCCGACGAGCGGCGCGGCCCGGCAAGCACGACCAAGATCATGACTGCGCTCGTGGCAGTTGAGCATATGCCGCTTTCACAAAAAATAACCGTCACGCGCGATTCCGTGGGCATTGAAGGCTCGTCCGTCTATCTTACCGAGGGCGAGGTCTTTACGCTTGAGGAGCTTATATGCTGTACCTTACTCGAATCGGCAAACGACGCGGCAACGGCGGTTGCCATTGCCGTCAGCGGCAGTATTGAGGAGTTTGCCGTTCTCATGAACGAAAAATGCGACGAGCTTGGCCTGAGTGATACTCATTTTTCAAATCCTCACGGACTTGACGCGGATAATCATTACACGACCGCGCGCGAGCTTGGCATTATTGCCGCCGCCGCGCTTAAGAACGATGCTCTGCGCAAAATATTTTCTACCTATAAAATGACCGTTGCAGCTCCGGACGGCGGCGCGCGATTGCTGATCAACCACAACAGGCTCCTCAAATCCGTTGAGGGCTGCATCGGCGTTAAGACCGGATATACAAAGCAAAACGGGCGCTGTCTTGTTTCCGCCGCGGAGCGCGACGGCCTGCGCCTTATTGCGGTCACGCTAAACGACGGCAACGATTGGCATGATCACACCTTGATGCTCGAAGCGGGCTTTGAAGCCTACGAGCGAGTTGACCTTTGCCGGATCGCCCTCCCCGACATACCTGTTACGGGCGGTGAGCAGAGCCTTGTGCGCACAAAATTCGGCAATGCCGTTTACGTCACTCTCCCGAAGTCGGGTGCGAGAATTTCTTACAGAATAGAAAGCACTCCTTCCCTTTCCGCCCCCGTCGCTCGCGGAGCGGATGCCGGCAGGGTCGTGTTTCTCTGTGACGGTAAAGAGATTGCCGAGGCGCGGATAGTTACCGCCTATGCGGCGGCGCAAAAGAAAGAAAAAGGATTTTGGGATAAGCTCTTCGGCTGATCCCATATATTAAAATGGAAAAGATCAGATTACAAAAGTATTTTACGGTCTGCGGTGTGCTCTCGCGCCGTGCCGCCGAAAAAGAGATCACGGCAGGAAACGTCAAGGTCAACGGCAAGCCTGCCGCAGTCGGCGACAAGGTTACGCCCGGTGTTGACAAGGTCGTCTGGAACGGCAGGGGCATCGTATACAAGCAGAACTCGGCAAAACGAGTTATTGCGCTGCACAAGCCGCGCGGATACGTTTGCACCGCCAGCGACGAAAAGGGTCGCAAGATGGTTACGGAGCTGGTTGCCGATGCGGGGGGGCGTCTTTACCCCATAGGCAGGCTTGACATGCAGTCCGAGGGCTTACTTCTGATGACCGATGACGGCGAATTTGCAAACCTGATGATGCACCCTCGCCATCATATTCCGAAGGAGTACAAGGTGAGCGTTAAGGGAAACGTTGACGAGCGTGCGCTCGGCATTCTGCGCTCCGCGCTTGTTATCGACGGCTACAAAATAACGCCGGCAGAGGTTGAGGTAATCGACACCACAAGCGCCGCGACGCGTCTTTCCTTCGTCATCTGCGAGGGCAGAAACCGACAGATCAGGAAAATGTGCGAGCAGGCAGGGCTGACGGTCACTCGCCTTCGCCGCGTAAAGATCGGACCGATCTCACTCAGCGGGATCGCGCCGGGCACATGGCGTCAGCTTCGTGACGACGAAGTTGCATTGCTGAGAAGACTGGCAAAACTGAAACCCGATATTACGGAATAATAACGCATGCAGGGGAGTCGATTTTCGGCTCCCCTGCCCTACATATTCCGACAAAAATTACGCCAAACCACTATATTTTGCGGTTTGGTTGTAAATTTATGGTAATTTTACACAAATACGACGGCATAATTTTGTATAATCTTTTTTCTCTTTTGCTATTGCAAAATATGATGTATTATGGTAAAATATTACTGTAAAAATTATCCATTTGGAGGAATAGAAAAAGCATGGAAAAGAATATCAAAATACTGATAGCGGACGATAATGAAAGCGAACGCAAGCGCTTGGCGGACGGACTGCGCCGCTCCGGTTTTCATCGCGTCGAGGAGGTGGCGAACGGTGAGGAAGCGCTGAACAAGCTCTCGGACGGAACATACGACATTGCCATAGTTGACGTTTGGCTCTCAAAGGTGGACGGCATCGGCGTTCTGCGCCAAAGCCACGCAATGGATTTCGGCTCGTCGCTTCCGCCCCTCTTTATAGTAACATCTTCCCTTTCAAGCCAGAATATATTTTTTGACGCCATGAATGCCGGGGCAGTGCTTTGCCTTTTGAAGCCCATAGACCCTGCAAGCCTTGCGGAGCATCTGACCAATTTGAACCGCGAGCGCTCGCGCGAGGATAAAACTCCGGATATTGAAACGCAAGTCACAAAGATCATTCATCAGATAGGAGTTCCGGCACATATCAAGGGCTATCAGTATCTGCGCACGGCGATTCTTCTGACCGTGCGTGACAGCGACGTTATCAATTCCGTAACCAAGGTGCTTTATCCGACCGTGGCAAAGAAATATCAAACGACCACCTCGCGCGTTGAGCGTGCCATCCGCCACGCCATTGAGGTCGCATGGGATCGCGGCGACGTCGAAACGCTGAACAGCTATTTCGGCTAT
>JBJDZD010000063.1:0-51854 GCA_051867815.1 Eubacteriales bacterium
ATGGCACATGGTGCAAAATCTGCTGACTTCAATATTCTCAACTCCGGCGCGTCGCAGAGCAAGAGCGTTGACAGCCTTAAGGTCAACGCGGTATTTGCCGCCGTCCTTAAAAATCATGCCTTCGGCTTCCCTGCCGAACTCGGCAAGAACGGCGCGCGGCACGTCACCGTCCGTTTCAAAACAGCACGCGCCGATATTCGGGCCTATGGCGGCGCGGATGTCCTGCGCCCGGCAACCGAACTCCTTGCACATAACTCGCACGGTCTTGCCGGCAATATCCGCCGCCGTGCCGCGCCAGCCTGCATGCGCCGCGCCCACGGCACCCGTTACGGGGTCGTGAAAGAGTATCGGGGTACAGTCGGCGGTGAAAATGACGAGCGCTGTGCCTCGGTCGGTACTGACGAGCGCGTCACATTCGGGATAGTCGCGGCAGTCGATGCCGCGCGCATCCGCCCTCGTGACCGCTCGGACGATATCCGAGTGGGTCTGACGGGTCAAAACGGCGTTTTTGAGGTCAAAATCAAGCTCTCGGGCTAAAATTTCAAAGTTTTTGCGCACGTTCTCCTTGCTGTCGCCGCGATGCAGGGCAAGGTTCATGGATGAAAACATACCCTCGCTGACACCGCCTCGGCGTGTGGTAAAGCCGTGTGCCGCGGCGATATTTCCGGCCTTTATTACGATATCGCTCATTGGTTCATTGGTTTGAAAGACTGCGCTCGTAGTAGAACAGATACTGCTGCGCAAGCCCTGCATATGGGCCGAGCGCGGCGGCGTCAAAGGGCGGAGCAAAGTATTTTTCTATAACTCTGCGTACCCAAACGTCAACGGGAAATGCATCGGTGCGGTCGAAGCCGAAAAGCAGGGTGCATGCCGCAACCTTCGGACCTACGCCCTTGACCGTCATCAGCATATTTGCCGCCTCGGCAGTCGTTTTTGCATTTTTGACGGCGTCGAGGTCGAGCGTGCCGCTTGCCACCTTCTCTGCCGCATCCATTACGTAGGGCGCTCGAAAGCCGAGCTTCATCTCGCGTAGCGCATCCACACCGGCGTTGCAAATTGCCTCGGGCGTCGGGAAGGAATACACGCCGTCGCACACCTCGTCGCCGAGAGCTTTGGAAAGCGTGCCGATGAGCGAGCGGATACGGGGGATGTTGTTATTTTGCGAAATGATAAAGGAGCAAAGCGTTTCCCATCGCTCCTGACGAAGGATGCGGATGCCCTTGCCGTATTCCACCGCCAGAGCGAGCGCCGGATTATCCGAACGTGAGAGGATATCGGCTCTTGCACCCGAAATATCGAAATCAAGGCCGAGGTAGGGTACCCAGACCGAGTAAAAGTCGCTCTCATCCGTGCCGTAAACGGTGACGGTGTCACCGTCCTGCGCGACGGATATGTATTTGCCGAAGGCAACGCCCGCGTATTCGCATGCGTGCCCGGAGTTCTCCACGGGTAAAAATCTGAACGCCTGACCGCAATCGAATACGGCGGCGGTATCAAAAAACTCCGTATTTTCAAGTCGGGCAAAGGCTCTGCCGTCATCGGCCTTGCCGAATTTGACCCTAATATCGGGATTTATAGACATAATTCCAAATTCCTTTCGATTTATGCTTGCAATATTGCCGTTTTTCTGCTATAATATATCTATCTATACCATTATACTACATTTTAACCGTTTAGTCAATAGCGAGGAACGAATGGAACAAATATATACCATACCGATAAACGAGCATTTTGAGCGCGCGCGCGACGACGCATCCTGTGGATGCCCCGTCTGCTCGCTCTACCGCATGCTTGAGGAGAACGAGCTTGACCTCATCCTCGGAGCTTCCATGATGGAGCCGGACGTTCGCCAAAAAACGAACAAGCTCGGCTTCTGCGACACACACATGAAGCTGATGTTTGAATACCGCGCCCGTTTGCCCATGGCGCTCACGCTTGAAAGTCACCTCGATCAGCTTCGCAAGGAGATCGGCGACCTGCCCCTGACCGTGCCCGGTACACGGGCGCGCGCAAGAATAGCACAGCTTGAGGACGACTGCTACGTCTGTGGCAGGATCAACGTTTATTTTGCCAAGCTCCTTGAAAACCTCGTATATATCTGGGCGGCAGACCCTGAGTTCCGCGAGAAATTCTCGGCTCAGCACATGTTCTGCCTTCCCCATTACGAGCAGATGCTCGGCGTGGCAAAGCAAAAGCTCGGCAAAAAGGACTATTACGCCTTTGCAAAGTCGGCGGCGGACGTCGTCCTTCCCTATTTCGATTTGCTGTGCGAGGATGTTTCCTGGTTTTGCAAGAAATTTGACTACCGTTACGGCGAGGAGCCTTGGTACAATTCCAAGGATGCCGTGGAGCGCGCCATGAAGTTCTTAAACTCCGATATTCACAATCCCCCGAAGAAAAAATAAGAATAACGCCACCCTTGAAAGGTAACAATCAAGATGATAGACCTGCTGTCTTTACACAAGCAATTCATGCTCACTCATATCGGTGAGGGCGACATTTGCGCCGATTTCACCATGGGCAACGGTTACGACACGGAATTTCTCTGCCGCACGGTTGGGATGTCCGGCCACGTTTACGCCTTCGATATTCAGCCCGCGGCCGTTGAATCAACGAAAAAGAGGCTCGCCTCGGTTGAGTGTCCCGAAAATTATACTCTCATTTGCGACTCGCACCACAACGCCGCGAAGTACATTCCCGGTAAGATCAAGGGCGGAATGTTCAACCTCGGCTGGCTTCCCGGCGGCGATAAATCAATCACCACGATGCGGCAGACTACCATGCCCGCCATCGAAACCGCCATTTCGCTCCTCGATTCGGATGGCGTGCTGACGGTTGCCGTCTACCCCGGGCATCCCGAGGGCGATGCGGAGGGCAAAATGATCGAGGAATATTTCTCAACTCTCTCGCGCTTCAAGCTCTGCATCACGAAGATCAAGATCGTCAATTCACCCACGTCACCGTATTTTTTCTTAGTTGAAACAAAGTAAACGCATTCCCGATTCGCGGAAAGGAGGCACAAATGAATAACGGCAATCAAAGGCCGAGCGGCGGCCGCTCTTATGAAACCGGGCTTATATCTGCAAAAAGAGTAAACCGCGATCAAAATGAAGTTAAAAAGCCTAACGTCGTTTCCACTTCCGAAAGACCACGGCCACAACCGCAACCGCAAGCGATACCTCGACCGCAACCCAAAGAGCAAACCCAAGCTCCGAAAATGCCCCCGTCCGCACCGTGCCCCCAACGCATAGCCCCGAAAAAAGACGCCGCTTCGCTTGAAGCCGAGCGAAAAAGACGCATTGCTGCAGCCGAGCAAAGGCGAAAAGCCGAAAAAGAAAAGCAGCGCGCCGAGGAAGCACGGCTCAAATCGGAAGAAAAAGCTCGCCGCGCAAAAGAGAAAGAGCTTGTGCGTGAAAATAAGCGCAGATGCCGCGCGGAACGCAAGGAAAAGCTCTTCGACCGTTTTGCCGAAGGTCGGACGGAACGCACGGAAAGAAGTGCTTCCGCACGCGCCGGCTCCAAACGGATAATCAAGGATTCCATTGCCTATTTCATCGTTTTTCTTTGCGTTCTCCTCATCATCTGCACCGCCACCGCAACCGTCACTCTGTGGCAGATACTCAATTACGGTGAACGGCCGGCAACGCCCTCGTCCGTAACGTTCACGGCAGGCGGCAAGGATTATGCTTACGCATATTCTGACATCGTCCGCGACGGCGTGTATTACGTTAATTTTACGGCAATAGCCAAGCTTTGTGATCTCTCGCTGGGCGGTGACGACAGCGTTATCATATATTCAACCTCATCCGGAGAGCAGCTCCGCTTCACTCCTCCCTCGCGCAATGTTCTCATAAACGGAAACGCCGTTCTCGCGGAGAGCGATATAATCGTCACCAAGGGCGGTGAACGCCGCGTTTGGGTTCCTCTCTCACTCGTGCGCGATTACGTTATCGGCATTGATATCGAGCTTGAAGAGGGCGTAAACGAGAAAAGCGGCGATCCATTCGTGACCATAACCGTCTCACGCGTCGAAGAAGGCCGTGATTACCTTGACGTCTCCTTCAAGCTGAAGTACAATTCGGTGCTGAGCGGTATTTCCAACGATTCGCTCCCCGAGGAACCGGTCACCCTGCCCCCCGATGCACCGATATATGAGTTTTCCGCCGACCTTTCGCGCTATTTGCAGTATATGTGTCCTGCGGACTACGACAAATACATGATACTGATAAATCCCTCGCACTTGGCGAACGAGAGCTATATTCCGGACGACCTGGTGGGCGTTCCCAACCCCCTGTACGACAACGGCTCCTCCCTCTGCCGTGACGCCGCAATGTCGCTTGAGGCGCTCTTTATTGAGATGCACGAGCTGGGATTTCGCGAGCTGAGGGTGCGCACGGCTTATCGGTCTTACGAAGCTCAAAAAAAGCAATTTGAAATCTACGTGGGCAACGAAAGCCTTTACTATATCTACAACTACGAGACAACGGGAAAATGGTTCAGCGATACGGCATACGCCGTGCTGGGCAAATCATATCTTGAGGAAAAATACATTTCCAAGGGCAAGACCACGCTCTCATACGACGACGCCGTGCGCGTAGCCATGTCCTATTCCGCATATCCCGGAACGAGCGACCACCAGACCGGTCTCGGCTTCGACCTTACGCTCGCCGAATACAGCACAACGCCGTTCGTCAAAACTCCGGAGTACCTGTGGCTGGTCGAAAATGCGCACAAATTCGGCTTCGTTTTCCGCTATCCGGAGGGCAAGGAGAACATAACGGGCTTCGACTTCGAGCCGCAGCATTTACGATTCATAGGTCAATATTACGCCGCCATCATCCATGAATCGGGGTTGAGCCTTGACGAATATGTTGACAAATACATGAATTAATGATATAATAATATGATATTCTGCAAAAGGAGGAAGAACGCGTGGTTTTAATAGCATCGGTAGAAAAAGGCTCAATATGCGACCGTTGCGGCTTGCGCGCCGGGGACAGTCTCGTTTCTATCAATTCCCACGAGATATACGACATTCTTGATTACCGTTTTCACCTCTCGGAGCGAAAGATCAAGCTGACATATTTGCGCAACGGCAAACAAAAGACCGTCCGCTTCCGCAAGGATGAGGACGACATTGACATCGGCCTTGAGTTTGCCACGGCGCTTATGGACGAAAAGCAATCCTGCAAGAACAAATGCATCTTCTGCTTCATCGACCAAAACCCCGAGGGAATGCGGCAGTCCTGCTATTTCAAGGACGACGATTCACGCCTTTCCTTCCTTCACGGAAATTACGTCACTCTTACCAACATCAGCGAACGCGAGGTCGAGCGCATCATAGAAATGCACATCTCGCCCATCAACGTATCCGTACATACCACGGATCCCGAGCTTCGCTGCATGATGCTATCAAACCGTTTTGCCGGCGAGCGGCTTTCCTACCTGCGCCGCTTTGCAGATGCCGGCATCACCATCTGCGCGCAGATAGTGCTATGCCGCGGCATCAACGACGGCGAGCATCTCGACCGCACGCTTCATGACCTCATGGAATACCTGCCCTCGCTTGAAAGCATTGCAATCGTTCCGGCAGGGCTTACCAAGCACCGTGAGGGACTTTACCCCCTGACACTCTTCTCCCCTGAGGAATGCCGCGCCGTTATAAAGCAGGTCGAGCCTTACGGAAACTGGTGCCTTGAAAAGTACGGCAACCGTACCGTGTTCTGCTCGGATGAATTCTACGTTCGCGGTGGGCTGGAGCTTCCGGACGAGGACTTTTACTGCGGCTTTTCCCAGCTTGAGGACGGCGTGGGCATGCTGACCTCATTCACGGCGGAGGCGAAGCGCGAGCTTGAATTTACCGAGCCGGGCGAGTCCGAACGCACGGTGTCCGTTGCCACCGGTCACGCCGCGTACGATACGATTTCTGAAATCGCGCGCCTTTGCGAGGAGAAACACGGCAAGCTGCGCGTCAACGTCATCCGCATCGACAATAACTTCTTCGGCGAGACCGTGACCGTTGCGGGTCTTTTGACGGGCGGTGACATAGCGAACGGTTGCCGCGGCGAAGATCTGGGCGAAACGCTGTTTATACCGCGCACCTCCCTGCGCGCAGACGGCGACCTCTTCCTTGACAACCTCTCCCCCCTTGACCTTGAGCGAGAGCTTGGTGTAAAGGTCGTACCCGTCGAAAACGACGGAGCCTTATTTGTTGCCGCGCTTTGCGGATATGAGGTTTGAAAATGAAACATAAACTGTCAACCATACTTTTAACCTTGGCGCTCGTCGCCGCGCTCCTTTCTGCCTGCTATCCCGTTTTGGGTGACGACGGCTACCGCACCATGCCACTCGGCACGGGTACGGAGGCACCGCTTCCCACCGAGTCTGTGACGGAGCACAGCACCGAAAGCACCGCCGCAGACGTAACCTCCTCGCCCGACGAAACGAGTGCCGACGACATAACGGTCGAGACCACCGCGCCCGATACCTCGGACGTCACCACAGCCGCTCATGATGAAACCTCCGGCGAGGACACCTCGGCGCCTCCCGTGGATTCCTATGAATTCGACGTCATGGAAAACACGGTCGAGCTTGGCTCGGTCGGTGCGCAGACCTGCACGGCAATAATGCGTTATCCCGCCCTCAAGGGTCTTGAGGGCGTGCCGAAGCTCGAGAATATCAACGGGCTTCTCGGTCAGATCGCAACCGTCGAGTATCAGAACCGTCTGCCGAATGCCAGCGAGCTGGTTCGCGGCGGTACCGCCGTCAGCTATGAGATCACCGCTACCTCCGTCTGCTTCATAGGCAACGATCTGCTTTCCGTCCGAAGCGAGGGCAAGATCGACTACGCCGACGATGCAAAGGACGAGGAATTCGTCTACTGCAATCTCATAAGGCTCTCCACGGGCAAGGATATCACTCTCAAAAAGACCTATTCGGATTTCGAGGGTATCATCACGCTCTTTAAGGCAGGCAAATTCACGCAAATATCGGGTCAGGATACGCTGATTGCCACGGTAGGGCTTGAAAAGCTCATGGAACCTTACAAGTATCACAGCCAATACGGCACCTTCCCCGAGACATATTTCACGAGCGACAGCTTAATAATCGTTGTGGAAACCAGCAATGAAAACGGACATTACGCCGAATTCAAGATATCGCTTGACCAAGTAAACGGCTATCTTCTCGTAAGTCCGACAAAGTAAAGGAAAGATCAACAATGTCAAAACCCGTAATTGCAATAGTGGGCAGACCGAACGTCGGTAAAAGCACACTTTTCAACAAACTGATAGGCGAACGCCGCGCGATAGTCGAGGACACGCCCGGCGTTACCCGTGACCGCCTCTACGGCGAGACCGAATGGTGCGGACGCTCCTTCATCATCATCGATACGGGCGGTATCGAGCCGAAAACCGACGACATCATACTCGCGCAGATGCGCCTTCAGGCGGAAATTGCCATTGAAAGCGCGGATGTCATCGCCTTCGTTTGCGACGTCCGCACGGGCGTTACGGCGGATGACCGCGAAATTGCCGTTATGCTGAAAAAGAGCGGCAAACCCATCATTCCCGTCATCAACAAATGCGACAGCATCGGCAATCTGCCGTACGAGTTCTATGAATTCTACGAGCTTGGCTTTGATTGCGACCCCATTCCCGTTTCCTCCGTTCACGGCACCGGCACCGGCGACATGCTTGACGCGATAGCCGAAGCAGTTCCGGAGGGAGAGGAAAAAGAAGAGGAGGAAAACGGCATCAAGGTTGCCGTTATCGGCAAGCCGAACGCCGGCAAATCCTCGCTTATCAACCGCATCGTCGGAGAAAAGCGTCTCATCGTATCAAACATCCCCGGAACTACCCGTGATGCGGTGGATACCGTGGTCACAAATCAATTCGGCACATACACTTTTATTGACACCGCCGGAATCCGCCGAAGCGCGAAGATCAAGGATGCCGTTGAGCATTATTCCGTCCTCCGCGCGCATACGGCGGTTGAACGTGCCGACGTCTGCCTTATCATGATCGACGCCGCCGAGGGTATCACGGAGCAGGACGAAAAAATCGCCGGAATAGCTCACGAAGCCGGCAGAGCATCAATAATCGTCGTCAACAAGTGGGATTCCATAGCGGATAAGGATAATTCCACCGTCAACGAATACAACAACAAGATACGCATAGCTCTCGGCTACATGCCGTACGCGCCCATTATTTATGTTTCCGCGCTGACGGGTCAGCGCGTGACCAACATCTTCGAGCATATCGACTACGTTTACAATCAGTCCGTCACCCGTATCACCACGGGAATGCTCAACGACGTTCTGCGCGACGCCATGATCCGCGTTCAGCCCCCCACAGACAAGGGCAAGCGTCTTAAGATCTACTATATGACCCAAATAGGCATAAAGCCGCCCACGTTCGTTATCTTCTGCAACAATGCGGAGCTTTTCCACTTCTCGTATCAAAGATATATCGAGAACTGCCTGCGCAACACCTTCGGCTTCAAGGGCACTCCCATTAAGCTCATCATCCGAGAAAAGGGCGACGATAACGATTGACGGGCATTAAATAAAACAGCGAAAGGCGAAAATTCATGCTGATAGACAGAGTAAATATACACGTCCGAGCCGGAAACGGCGGCAACGGTGCCGTTTCCTTCAGGCGTGAAAAATACGTAAACCACGGAGGGCCGGACGGCGGTGACGGCGGTCACGGCGGAAACGTTATAGTCCGCGTGGACACCAACGTCAACACGCTTCTCGACTACCGCTACACGCGCAAATTCGAGGCACAGGACGGCGCAAACGGCTCGGGAAAGAAATTTCACGGTGCCACGGGCAAGGACTGCATTTTGATCGTTCCTCCCGGAACGCTTATCCGCGATTCGGAAACGGAGAAGATCATTCACGATATGTCGCAGGACGACGGCGCGGACTTCATCATCTGCAAGGGCGGCCGCGGCGGCTGGGGCAACCGCCATTTTGCAACGCCAACACGTCAGGTGCCCATGTTCGCCAAAAGCGGAACGCGCGGCGAGGAGCGTGATATCATCCTTGAGCTTAAAATGCTTGCGGACGTCGGACTTATAGGCTACCCCAGCGTAGGCAAATCCTCCCTGCTCTCCGGGATCAGTGCGGCAAAGCCGAAGATAGCGGATTATCATTTCACGACCCTATCCCCCAACCTCGGTGTGGTCAAGACACCGGGCGGCGGACGGGGATTCGTTGCCGCAGACATTCCCGGTCTTATCGAGGGCGCAGCGGACGGTGCGGGCCTCGGCCACGCGTTTTTGCGCCACGTTGACCGTTGCCGCCTGCTTCTTCACGTTGTCGATATTGCATCGGTCGAATTTCGTGACCCCGTTGAGGACATCAAGGTCATCGACCGCGAGCTTCAGCGTTACAGCCCGGAGCTTGCAACGCGCCCACAGGTCATCGTTGCCAACAAGCACGACCTCGTTGACCCCGAACTCGTTGATATTCCCCGTTTTGAGGAATACTGCGCGTCGCTCGGCAGACCCGTTCTCTACGTTTCTGCCGTTACGGGCGAGGGACTTGACGAGCTGATAACGCTTGCGGACAAAATACTGGCGGAGCTACCGCCGATGACCGTTTACGAGGCGGAATATCAGCCCGAGGATGCATACGTGGGCGGTGGCAAGGAGACCACCATCCGCCGCGAGAACGACACCTTCTACGTTGAGGGTGAATGGCTCTTCAATCTCTGCGGTCAGGTCAACTTTGAGGACTATGAATCGCTCAACTTCTTCCAGAAGGTGCTGCAGCGCAGCGGAGTTTTCGAGGAGCTGGAAGCCGCAGGCTGTACCGACGGCAATACCGTTTCCATTTACGATTTTGAATTTGATTACGTCAAATAATATATTGGAGGTCACAAATGAATATCTGGCATGACATCAACCCCTCTCTCATCACCCCGGAGGTCTTTACCACGCTTATCGAGATTCCAAAGGGCAGTAAATGCAAGTACGAGCTTGACAAGCACACGGGGCTTCTCCGTCTTGACCGAATCCTCTATACCTCAACGCACTACCCGGCAAACTACGGCTTTATACCGCGTACATACGCCGACGACGGTGACCCGCTCGACGTTCTCGTCATCGGTGCGGAGCCGATCTATCCCATGACCCTTATTGAGGTTTACCCCATCGGCGTTATGCGAATGATTGACGGCGGCAAGCTTGACGACAAGATAATCGCCGTTGCCGTTTCCGACCCAAACTACAATAAGATCAAGTCCATCGACGAGCTTCCGGCTCACATTTTCGATGAGATAATGCACTTTTTCACCGTCTACAAGCAGCTTGAAAACAAGCAGACCGCCGTCCGCGAGCTTTTCGGCCCCGATGAGGCAAAAAAGATCATAGCAGATGCCATAGACGGCTATAACAGAGACATCCTGCCCACTCTTTACAGATTTAACTGATCGGCTAACGAAAGGAGTTCATCATGAAAACCAAAAGATTGATCGCATTCATACTTTCCGCACTAATGCTCGTCCCTTGCATCCTGTCCGCATGTACGGGTGAGAGCGATGTGACGACCGCTCCGAACGATAACACATCGCAGCCAAGCTCCGACGCCACCACCGACGAGGAAACCACCACCGCTCTGGACGTAACCACCGACGAGGCAACCACAGGAGAAAACACCGAGATGAAAGAACCGCCCAAGTCAATTAAAATTCTTGCCATAGGCAACAGCTTCTCCACGGATTCCATGCAGTATCTCTATGAAATTCTCAAGGACGGCGGAGTTGAGGATGTCGTTCTCGGCAATCTCTACTACGGAGGCTGTAGCCTTGACCAGCACTACACGTTCAACGTCAAGAATTCCGCCGGCTACAAGTATTATAAGAACACCACGGGATCCTGGACTCTTACGGAAAACTACAAAATGAGTGATGCACTCGCCAACGAGAAATGGGATTACGTATCGCTCCAGCAGACCTCAAAGACCTGCGGCCTTGCCGATTCCTACGGCAGGCTCGACGAGCTTATTTCGGCAGTCAAAAAGGCTTGTCCCGATGCCAAGCTCATCTGGAATATGACGTGGGCATACCAGCAGGACAGCACGCACACCTCATTTCCGAATTATAACAACGATCAGATGACGATGTACAACATGATAATTGACGTTGTGAAAACCGTTATCGAGCCGAAGAATTTTGACGTAGTCATCCCCTGCATGACGTCCGTTCAGAATGCGCGCACCTCATTTTTGGGCGACACGCTCACTCGCGATGGCTACCACCTCGACTACTACATAGGCAGATACATAGCAGGACTTACGTGGTATGCCGCCATCACCGGTTGCTCCGTTGACGGCATCACCTACAATCCTTCAACAACGAAGATCACCGCAGACATGTTGAATGTTGCAAAGGAAGCCGTTACCAATGCAATCAAAAATCCCCTTGCAGTCACCGAATCGGCAATCAAAACGGGCGAACGTCCCTCGGATGACGCCCCCATTGAAGACCCGAGCATCAAGCTCAATCCCGAGGATTTCTTTGAGGCAGATACAGTTCTTGCCGCCTCAAACAGCATCGACCTCTCAAAGTACGAGCTTCTTGATTGGAATTACCTTGAGAACACCTATTGGAACTGCACAAGCAAGCCCGGTACCACCACTCCGGCATCCACGGCAGGCACTTATCATCAGAATATCTGCACCGACCGCAAGTATTCGCTGACCGAACTGCCGCACGGTACGATCTTTATTCTTGATGACGGCTGGCAGTATCGCCTTGAGCTTTATACCGAGGAGAACGCCAAGTACACCGGAACGCGCCCGGGCATGTCAACGAACCGCTTCTTCGTTCTCGACGCCGCAACCACCAAGGATGCAAACTTCATAGCTTGGAACATAGCATCAAATCCCAAAACGGACATTTCTCAGATCTACGCGCAGGCCTACTGCCATTTGAGAGTTTACGTTCCCAAAAATTAATAATAGAGGCTGAGCCGAAAAATTTTCGGCTCAGCCCGCTTTTTACTTCAGCTTCGCAAGTATGACCTGCATCAGCTTCCAAAGTCTTTCGACGGATGCAACGTTCAGGCGCTCACGAGGGGAATGCACATCGGCGAGGTCGGGACCCATTGAAACGCAGTCAAGTCCTTCAATATTGTCGGAAAAGATACCGCATTCAAGTCCACCGTGCGTGCCGGCTACGATGCCCCTCTTGCCCGTGGTTTCCTTGTATGCTTCCATAATAATGTCGCGTAGTTCGGAATCGCGCTTGAATTCCCACGAGGGGTATTCGCCGTGGAGCTTGATATAAGCGCCGGGAAAGGCAAGGGATAGGACGGATGCGATCTTATCAACGAGGTCATGCTTCTCGGACGTTATCGATGAACGAACGGAATAGGAGAACTGCAGCTCGGTATCCGTCAGCTTCAGCACGCCCATGTTAAGAGAGGTCTGAACCAGACCGTCAAAATCCCGGCTCATGCGCTGGATGTGATAGGGCAGAACGTTCAGCGCGCAAAGCATACGCTTTGTGTCCGCCTCGGTAACGCGGCTCGGCAGAAGCGCACATTCGGTCGCGCTTAAGGTCACGCCGCCGTCACCTGCCGCAAGCTCGTTCTTGAAGACGGCGTCAAACTCGCCTGCCTTCGCAAGGAGTGCCTCGTCGCCGCCCTCAAAACTGATGATCGCCTCCGCTTCGGGGCAGATAACGTTGTCAAGCCGTCCGCCCTCAAGCACGGAAATGCCAAAATTCATGACCTTGCCGAGGTTATGAAGGAAGCGAATGATGAGCCGGTTTGCGCTCTCACGGCCCTTGTCGATATCAACGCCCGAATGGCCGCCCATAAGGCCGTTTACCGTTATTTTATACGACCTCGCACCGATCGGGGTCTGCTCGTATTCAAGCGGAATAAAGGCGTTGACGCGCACGCCGCCGGCACAGCAGACGGTGAAAACGCCCTCCTCCTCGGAGTCGAGATTGATCATTCGCTTGCCGCGCAGGCTCGAGAAATCAAGAGCGGATGCGCCGAGAAGTCCTATCTCCTCGTCAACGGTGAAAACCGCTTCTATGGGGGGATGGGGGATGGTGTCGGAATCGAGGATCGCCATTATCATGGCGCAAGCGATGATGTTGTCGCCGCCGAGCGAGGTTCCGCGCGCACGCAGTTCGCCATTCTCCACGTAAAGCTCGATAGGGTCTTTATCCATATCGAGCGTGCAGTCCGCCTCCTTGGCGCAGACCATATCCAGGTGTCCCTGAAGTATCACGGGCGCGGAGCTTTCGTAACCCGGGGTGCCGTTCTTTTTGATAATGACGTTGTCGCAGTCATCGCGCAGGACCTCAAGACCGCGCTCGCGAGCGAAATTCTCGCAGATGTCGGCAATGGGCTTCATATTTCCCGAGCCGTGGGGTACGCTTGAAAGAAGCGCAAAGTATTCAAATACCTTTTTAGGTTCAAGTTCGGTGATGTTCATTTCGATTACCTCGTTTGCAATGATGATATAATTATAGCATATTTTCTTGTTCAATGCAAGCATATACGGGCGAATCGCGGAAATAATAACTAAAAAACGGAGATTGCAATGAGCGAAGAAAGCAAAGATAACAACGAAAACGAACAGTGCGACGGCATGGTGCCCTCGGAGAATAACCGCGACAACATCGCATGCATATGCATCGTCGGCACCGTCGAGGGGCATTACCTTGCCGGCGAAAATCAAAAGGCAACGAAATACGAGCATATCCTGCCCCGCCTTTTCGATATTGAGGAGGACGACCGCACGAAGGGCGTACTTTTTCTGCTCAACACGATGGGAGGCGACGTTGAAGCCGGGCTTGCCATTGCGGAGTTGATCGCAAGCATGTCGAAGCCGACCGTTTCCGTCGTTCTCGGAGGCGGTCATTCGATTGGAGTGCCGCTTGCCACGGCGGCAAAAAAGTCCTTCATCGTGCCCAGCGCCACAATGACAATACACCCGGTACGCATCAGCGGAACGGTTGTGGGCGCGCCGCAGACCTTCACCTATTTCAAGGATATGCAGGAACGCATCATCTCCTTCATCTGCCGAAATTCGAAGGCGAATAAGGAAAAGCTGCACGAGCTGATGATGCGCCCCGACCAGATAGCAACCGACGTCGGAAGCGTTCTTGCGGGAGAAGAAGCGGTGAGATACGGCATAATTGACGCCGTTGGCGGCCTTTCAGAAGCTCTTGCGGCACTGCGCGAGATGATAAATTCCTGATGCGAAAAACGGAGCTTGAAAATCCAAGCTCCGTTTTTATTCAACACATTTTTCTATTGAGCATAATCTCCATTATCGTCCTGTCGGTTGCCCTCATACCGTCGTGGCCGAGGATGCCGACATTGCGAATGGTGTTCTCTACTCCCTTGGTGACGATGCCCTCGCCGCCGTAGAACTGCTTACCGCCATTCTTGAACATCTCCCATCCGAGGATGCCTGCCTCGACCGCAAGCGCTATTTTGCCGGCGCACGATGCCTTGGCACCGTCGCAAACTATGCCGCTGGAAATTCCGAGCGCATTGACGAGCGTGTGCGAGACCTCGCGCACCCTTCCGCCCTCAAGATAGCAGATCCCGGCGCCTGCACCTGCACCTGCGCAAACCGCTCCGCAGAATGCGGAAAGCCTGCCGATATAGGTCTTCAAATGAATGGCGCAAAGGTCGGAAACAACGAGCGCGTGCAAAAGCTCCTCGCGACTTCTTCCCTGCGCCTCGGCGTATGTAATGACGGGCAGGGATGCCGTCATGCCCTGATTTCCGCTTCCCGAGAGTATAACGACGGGCATGGCACAGCCGTTCATCCTCGCGTCGCTTCCTGCCGCCGCGCGCGCTTTTGCACGGTTCATAAGGCTGTCGCCTGCGCACCCCATCAGAGTTTGTCCGATGCAGGCGCCCCACGGATTTCGCAAGCCCTCGTCGGATATCGCGCTGTTGCACTCGATCTGGCGTGCAAGTATCGGCTCAACGTCACAAAGCCGCACTTCCTCGGCAAATGCGATGATGTTCTCCACCGTCAGGCACTCATGCGAGGACATGCCGTCCTCGCTTTCATCGCATACGGGAGTGTCAAATATGACCTCGCCGTTTTTCTCGCGGTAGACAATGTTCGTGTGCGCATTTGCCATACGAATAACGGCGAACTCGCCCCCGGCCTGTGCTCTTACGGTGCAGTCGAACGCCAGCTCGCTCTCGCAAAGCTCGACCTTTATGATGTTTTTCGCCAAATAAGCGCGAATGCTCTCTCGGTCACGGTCGTTGACGTCCGCAATACATTCAAGCTTTTTCTTCTCGTTTCCTGCAACGACACCGGCGGCAACAGCCGCCTCGATGCCGCGCATACCGTCCGTGTTCGGAACCGTAACGCCCATGGCGTTCTTGATAAGGTTGCCGCTGACGTCCACCCTCACGCGCTCGGGCGTTTTGCCGAGCAGGGCACGCGCGGATGCCGCGGCGTATGCAAGCGCGATCGGCTCGGTGCAGCCCATGGCAGGCACAAGCTCTTCGCGCAGAATGTTCAGATACTGTTGATAGAGCTTACAGTCCATTTTCATCCGATAGGCTCAAAATCGGCTGCGCCGTGCTTGCAGATCGGGCAAACGAGATCAGGCGGAAGCTCCTCACCCTCATATTCCCAGCCGCAGATCTTGCAGACGAAGCCCTTCTTCTTGGCGGGCTTTTTCTTGGGCTTTACGTTTGAGTGGTAGTACGCGTAGGACATGGTCGGCTCCTTGGAGATAACTCCCGACTCGGTAAGCACGCAGACGAAAACGCCGTGCGTTCCCACCTCTTGGTAGCTCTCAACCCAAAGCGACATATAGGAATTGACGTGCTCCGAGGGAACGGCAAGCCCGTTTTCCGAGCGCAGGAATGCACAGCCGTCAAATTTATCGGCATCCCGTCCGCTCTTGAAGCCGAAACGCTCAAAGACGGAAAAGGGCGCGCTCTGCGCTATCGGGCAGACGTTGAGCAGTCCCGTCTGCTTGATAACGTCGTGCGAATAATTTGCCCTGTTTATCGAAACGAGGACGCGGACGGGGTCGCTCGTCAGCTGAACGACTGTGTTGCAGATCATGCCATTGTCCTTTACCCCGTCGTTTGAGGTGACGACGTAAAGGCCGTAGCCGATGTTGTAGACGGCACTTTTGTCGCCTGTCGGAAGTGTCTTTTCCTCAATGGGCTTAATTACGTCGCCCGTGGCAAAGCAAACGGGGCAAACGATCTCCTCGCCCTCCTGAATTTCAAATTCAGCATCACAGATTTCACATTTATATTTCATGAATCCTTCTCCTTCGAATAATTTATTTCAGTATATCACAAATCCGATGATTTTGCAACATAAAAATTGTTTTTTTCAATATTTTTTGTTTGATTTAGGCATTTTATCCGCTTTGGACTTGAAAAATCAATTAATATATGGTATAATTTCGTTTGCATGTCTATGGGAGATAATATGATAATATAATGTTAAATAAATTGAGAAACACCCTTTTCGGCGATCGCGCGTTTTACAAACGCGTGCTTATTATTCTTTTACCGATCGTAATACAAAACACCTTCACCAACGCCGTCAGCCTCGTTGACAACGTGATGGTTGGAAGCATCGGCGAATTTGAGATGTCCGCGGTTGCGATAGTCAACCAGCTTCTGTTTGTTTTTAACCTCTGCGTTTTCGGCGGTCTTTCGGGCGTGGGTATCTTCACGGCACAGTTTGCCGGAGCACAGGACGATGTCGGCGTACGCCGCACAATTCGCGCTAAGAACTACCTGGCACTTGCCATGCTTGCCATCGGCTTTACCGTCTTTCTTTGCTTCCCCGAAGCGCTCATCAAGCTCTACGTTGCCGAGGACACGACCCCCGAGGAGGCCCTCATCCTTATGGGTCACGCACGCAAATACCTCGCGATAATGCTCGCCGGTCTCGTTCCCTACGCCGTGGCTCAAGTCTACGGCTCCACACTTCGTGAGGAGGGCGAGACCACACTTCCCATGATTGGCGGCGTTACGGCAATCATCATTAACGTCGTTCTCAACTACATACTGATCTTCGGCAACGAGGGCAAGCTCGGTTTTGTCACCTTTGCTCCCATGGGCGTTTCCGGTGCGGCGATAGCGACTGTAATATCAAGATACGCCGAGGCCATCATCATCGTCGCCGTCACTCATATTCGGAAGCGCAAGTACCACTTCTATTGCGGCGTTTACCGCACCGCAAAGATACCGCTCGAGCTTTGCCGCGATATGCTCAAGCGCGGTTCTCCCCTGCTTATCAACGAATGCTGCTGGTCAACGGGCATGGCGGTGCTTCTGCAATGCTATTCCGTGCGAGGACTTGACGCAGTGGCGGCGGCAAACATATCCTCCACGGTTCTCAACCTCTTTAACGTGGTCTGCTTCTCAATGGGAAGCGCGATCGCCATAATCCTCGGTCAGCATCTCGGTGCTGACGAGCAGGACGAGGCAAAGGCAACCGTGCCGAAGCTCTTCACGCTCTCCGTCATTTCGGCACTCGTCATGGGCGGCGCTCTTGCCGCATGCGCCGGGGTGCTACCGAAAATTTACGACGTCAGCGATGAGATTCGCAGTCTTGCGACCTCCATGCTCATCATCGTTGCCTGCACCATGCCCATTTTCTCATTTGCCCACGCCGTATATTTCACCATGCGCTCGGGCGGAAAGACCCTCTTGACCTTCTGCTTTGACTGCGGACTTACCTGGGGACTGACGATTCCCTTTGCCGCCATCGCGGCAAATTTCACGTCTATGCCCATTCTCGGCATCTACCTCTGCGTTCAGCTGCTCGACCTGAGCAAATGCATCATCGGATTCATTTTGATCAAAAAAGGCGTATGGGTAAACAAAATCATTTCAGACTGAAAAATGCCCTGAATTTCGGGGCATTTTTTATCAAAATGCGGTAAAGCTCTTGATTTGATTACAAGAATATGCTATAATGAGTAAAAATAATATATCCGAAAGGAGACAACTGAACATGGTTGTTGCAATAATCGGTTGCGGAAGGATCGCCAACTCCGCACATTTCCCCGCGCTGACGCAGATCGAGGGGCTTCGCATCAAATACGCATGCGATCTCATCCCCGAAAAAGCTCAGGCCATGAAGGACAAGTATCCCGAAAAGGTTGAGAACGTAATCACCGACTATCACGTCGCCCTCGCCGACCCGGAGGTTGACGCCGTCTACGTCCTCACCCCAAATTTCGCACACTATACCGTAACCATGGATGCTCTGCGCGCCGACAAGCACGTTTTCTGCGAGAAGCCCGTCACCGTAAACTACGCCCTCTCCTGCGAGATGGCAGAGGAAGCAAACCGCCGCGGCAAAATGCTCAACATCGGCGTTTGCAACCGCTATCACAAGTCCGTTGAGATGCTCCGCGAACTGAATGAGCGCGGTGAATTCGGCAAGCTCTACCATGTTTATTGCTCCTTCCGCTCCTTCCGCAGCATTCCCGGACTCGGCGGGGCCTTCACCGACAAGGCACAGTCCGGCGGAGGCGTTCTGATCGACTGGGGCATTCACTTCCTTGACCTCATCCTCTACATACTCGGCTCGCCTGAGCTTAAAACCGCAACCTGCAACGCCTACTCCGAAATGGCAAAAGACATGAAGTCCTATAAATACAAGAGCATGTGGGCGGAGGACACCAAGAATCTTGACGGTATCAACAACGTTGACGACATGGTAACGGGCTTTATACGCACTTCGGGCGCTTCCGTTTCCTTTAACGGCGCGTGGGCGCAGAACATTGACAAGCACGAAATGTTCATAGACTTCATGGGAGACAAGGGCGGCGCGCGCCTTGCCTACTGCGGCAAGTTCACCCTCTACAAGGGCGATACGCTCGAAACGATCGAGCCGGATTACGACATTCCCAACATGTATCTTTGCGAGGATAAGGCCTTCCTTGAAGCATGCACGACCGGCGTAAAGAACCGTTCCCACATCGACAACATTCTCGACAGCATGAAGTTGCTTGACAACCTTTATCAGTCCGCCGACAAGGGCGCTGAAATTAAATTCTGAACGGAGGAAAGAAAATGGGTTATTTTCCGATAGGTGCCATCGTTGACTCCTTCCGCATGGAAACACACGAGGCAATCAAAAAAGCATCCGAGATGGGTATTGAAGGCCTGTAGATCTACTGCACCAAGGGCATTCACGCTCCCGAAAACTTCTCAAAGGCGGATCGCCGCGAGCTTCTCAACTTCACAAAGGACCACGGCATGAAATTTTCCGCTATCTGCGGCGACCTCGGCGGCGGATTCACAAATCCCGAGCAGAACCCCGAAAGGATCGAACGCTCCAAGCGCATCATCGACATGTGTGCCGACCTTGAAACCAATGTCGTCACCACGCACATCGGAGTTGTCCCCGAAGACAAGAACCACGAGCGCTACAAGATCCTTCAGGAAGCTTGCTATGAGCTGGCTCAGTATGCAGACAGCGTAGGCTTTAAGTTTGCGGTTGAAACGGGACCCGAAAGATCAATAGTCCTCAAGGAATTCCTCGATTCCCTCGGCTCGACCGGTGTAAGCGTCAACCTCGACCCCGCAAACTTCGTGATGGTCACGGGTGACGATCCGGTGGAGGCTGTTTACAACCTGCGCAAGTACATCGTCCACACCCACGCAAAGGACGGCGTTCGTCTGCTCAACGTCGGCCCGGAAATCGTTTACAGAATGGTTCATCCCGTACCCGAAGAGTTTAAGGGCAAGAAGCTCTATCAGGAGCTGCCCCTCGGCCAAGGCTCGGTCGATTTCCCCGCATACCTCGCGGCTCTCAAGGACATCGGCTACAAGGGCTTCCTCACCATTGAGCGCGAATGCGGCGACGATCCGGCAGGCGACATCGGCATTGCGGTCGACCACCTGCGCAAATGCATGGAGGAGCTTAATTAATGAAGCTCTCCGTAAGTTCATATTCGTTCCAGCAGCTCATCCGCGCCGGCAAGATGACACAGCTTGACACGGTCAAGGCGGCGCACGACCTCGGCCTTAACGCAATTGAGTTCATAGACCTCTGCCCCGAATTCGGCAAGCCGACAACGCTTGAGGAGCAAAAGGAATACGCGCGCCTCATCCGCGCGGAAGCCGACAAATACGGCATGGACATAAACGCCTACACCATCGGCGCTAATCTCTACCGCAAGGGCGAGGATGCCGACCGCGAAGTCGAGCGTCTCTGCGGTCAGCTCGACGTTGCCAAGATACTCGGCGCAAAGGTTATGCGCCACGACGTTTGCTCCGTTTACGGCAAGGATGGTGATTCGCGCTCCTTCATCATGATGCTCCCGACACTTGCAGAGAACGCGCGCCGCGTTTCCGAATACGGTTCATCCCTCGGCATTAAAACCTGCTCGGAGAACCACGGCACCGTAGCGCAGGACAGCTATCGCGTTGAGATGCTCTTCTCTGCCGTTGCACACGACAACTACGGCCTGCTTGTTGACATGGGCAACTTTGCCTGCGTTGACGAGGACAGCGCCACCGCCGTTTCACGCGTTGCACCCTACGCCGTCCACGTTCACGCCAAGGATTTCATCTTCCACGATTTTGAGGAAGATTATCCCACCGGCTACCACACTCGCGGATGCCGCCGCTTAGTCGGATGTGCCATCGGCGAGGGCAACATTCCCGTAAAGCGTTGCCTTGCCATACTCAAAAAGGCGGGCTACGACGGCTATGTTTCCATTGAATACGAAGGCCCGAACGATTGCATCGAGGGCATCAAAAAAGGCATTGAAACGCTCAAGTCCTTCGGCGTTGAAGCATAAAACACAAACGCAGACCTGCAAAACAGGTCTGCGTTCCTTTTTATAAAAGCTCGTCAAGCTTGACGACATAGCCGTCAAGCTCGGATTTCATTTGCGCGGTGTATTCCGCCGACGTGGCGTCGTAAACGCCGATGACGCGCATGCCGGCAAGCTTTGCCGTGCGGCAGGCATTGAGATTATCGTCAAGGAAGGTGATCTCGGAGACATCCACACCGAGCTTCTTTGCCGCTTCTCGATAAATGGCAGTGTCCGCTTTGGTCAAGTCGAAATCATTGCAGGACCAAACGTTATCAAAGAGATCGAAAAGCCCGAGCCTTTTCAGGCAGGGGTCGAGGGTCAGGTGGGGACTTGCCGTCAACACGTTCAGCCTGTCACCGCGTCCGCGAAGCGCGAGGAGCGTCTTTGGAACGGTGTCCTTCGCGAGGATGTTGTTCACGTACTCCTCATACATATACCTGCCCATGCGATCAACGACCTCTTCAAAGGTCAGATTTATTCCGAGCTTATCAATATAATATCTCGCCGCGCCGATGTAGCCGAGGGGCGTGACGGTCTTGATAACATCCTCGGAATAGGGTGTGCCGGTTTCATCAAGAATGCGAAGCATTTGTGATGCATAAGTCGGCATTGAATCGACGAGAGTGCCGTCGAAATCAAATAGATAGATCATTAAACTTCTTCAAAGGGTACGGTCGCGCCGAGCTTGTCGGACTCAAACGCCGCCTCGATGACGCGCAGGACGCGGCGCATCTGGTCGTGCGTGACTATCTGCTCTGCCTCACCGCGAATTGCCGCTGTAAAATTGCGATAAAAGTCGTGGACGTCGGATGCCATGCGCTCGATGAAGCTCTCCTCCATGCTGTCCTCGGCGCGGGGAGCCATGGTCTTGGTCATACCTGCGGAGGTGATAACCGGCTTGACCTCGCCCTCCTCCGGCTTCTTCATGGAAACGATACGGGTCGTGTCGCGCCAATCCTCAATGATCGCCGCGCCACCTGTGCCCGTCATATAGAAACGGGGAAGGCCGATGAAGTGGTGAGTTCCGACCTCGATATGACCGACGGTGTCATCCGTGAAGATAATATCGAGCTTGAAGCCGTCGTCAACCTCTTTATTGGTGACATGCTCGCAAAGGCATCTTACGGATCTTACCTTCTTATCCGCAAAGATGAGGAGCATCTGATCGATAAGGTGAACGCCCCAGTCGTAGATCATGCCACCGCCATGTTCGGGCTTGCCTCGCCAGTCACCGGGAATGCCGCGAGAGCCTTGAATCCTCGATTCGCAGGAGAAAACTCTGCCGAGCTTACCGCAGAGGTACGCCTCGCGCATCATGCGGAAGTCAATATCCCAACGGCGGTTCTGGTGAACGGTGAAGAGCATGCCGGTCTCCTTCGAAACGGCAAGAACCTCCTCAAGCTCCTCCGAGTTGATAACGACGGGCTTCTCCGTAATAACGTGCTTGCCTGCGCGCATTGCCTTGATGGCAAGCTCGGCATGCAGCTCATTCGGGGTAGCAATGGTAACGAATTTTATCTCATCGTCGGCAAGCAGCTCCTCAAGGGAGGAATACGCGCGGATGCCGTTGGCTTTTGCCAGCTCAATTTTTTCGGGCTTGATATCATAAATACCGCAAAGGTAGCAAACGTCGCTTTCCAGAATGTATCTGGTGTGCCAGCCGCCCATTCCGCCGTAACCGATTACGGCACAGCCCATTTTTTCCGTGTTTTTTACTTCATTCATGGTGTTGCCTTTCATAAACCGTTTTTGCAGACAATTTCTGCTTATTCATAAAAATTATATGCCAAAAAACCAACATTCGCAAGTCATTGTTAGGTGTTTATCGGACAAATATTGCTATTATAAATAGGGTGAACCAAACCGGTTCACCCTGAATATTATACCTCGTAAATAAAACTCCATACACGCCATTCGCCGTGATAATAAACCTGAAGAACGCTAATGCTTCCGGTAAGCGTGTCGGTTTGCTCGACGCCGTCAACGGTGCGCGTGCGCGTTACTGTAAACTCAACTCGACAGCTAATGCTCTTATCGGTATAGCTTACAAGGTCGGTGGTCTGCTTGCCGTCAACCGTGAACCTATCGTACTTCGGCATGAGATTGACCTCGCGGTACGATTCCATAACGGCAACATAGCCTGCCGTTCCCTCGATCATCATAGCCTTGATGGCGTCGTAATTTGCTTTGAAAGTCTCTTTGTTAGACGGATCGAGCCACGCGCCGCCACCGCAAATATAGGCAATATACGCCTCGGCAAACTTCTCCGCCTCCGCTATGCGCGCGCTGTCGAAAGCTTCGCCGGCGCTGTAATCAAAGTCACAACGCATGCGGTAGCCCTCAACGCGAGTGCCTGCACAGGTCAGCTCGGTCGAACCGAGCTTTGCGGTCACGTTGGGCTGTGCAAGATAACCGTTCAGCACATATTTGTCAAATGACGGCACAGCGCCCTCAACCACACCCAGCTCCGAGACCTCGTAGCGTCCGAGCGAGGTTGCGCCGTCGGCAATATCCTCTGCGGTCGCGCCACCTTCGACCTTGAGCGATGGAGTGATCTTCTTGCCGTTGACGAAAAGCTCGGCGTCAGCGGGGACGATAACGGTTACGGTATATTTGCATTCGTCGGGAGTGGCAAAAATAAAGTTGCGGTTCTCGCTTGAGAGAAGCTCGACGCTTTTTCCGTCGATCTTCGCCTCGACCTCGACCTCACCGAAGATATTGCCGACTGTCCATACGCTCAAGCGCGGCAGAGTGCCGGTTCCGCCGTCGTCAAGATCGCCAAGCTCGCCGTCAATTTCCTCACGCGTTGCCCATTCTTCGGTCAGCATTATGCCGCCGATATAAGCGTCAACGCCCACCGGAACGGTCACCCTCACCTCGTGCATCGCGCTCTCCGGATAGTAGAAAAACCACTCGCGCTCACCCATCGCTTGCATACGCAGGGTCTCGCTGCCGAGCCTTGCGCTCAACTCGGGAACAAAATATATGTCGTTGAAAACATAAATATCGCAGGGGGCAACGGCATTGCCCTTCTCCGCATCGGAAAGTGCGGGATAGCTTACGCCGTGCTTTTCCTTCATATTCGGGTCGATCTCCACGCCGTTGACGGTGAGAGCCGCACCTGACGGCACGATTATCCTGTATTCGGGAAAATCAACGTCCGAAAAATATTCGATGTTGAATTCCATCCTTTCGATCTCCCACTCTCCGCTTGAAAACAGACCGATCGAATTATCCTTTAAGACGAGCGAGGCAAAATGCCGTCCGTCCGAAAACAGCTCGTAAACCGGGTAGCCCTCCGCCGACGGCTTCATGCAACGCAGATAGGTGATCTTGCCAAGCTCCAAAGCCGGAGAAAGAACATCGTACGCCAGCTTTGAGGCATCCTCGTACGCCGGGTAGGTATTCGGAAGATTAAGGCGGAGCTGCTGACGCCACTCATCGGTATCCGCGGTTTCGATATAGTTTTCAATAAACACCTCGGCGCGCCCGTCCTCGCGTATCTCGGCAAGCCGCCAGGAAACGACGACGAGTATTCCGATAACGAGCAGAGCCGCGCTCAAATAAACCAAGACAGCCTTGAAGAGAGGATTCGCGCGCGGATGGCGGCGACGCCCTGCGGTTTCAAAATGTGCGTCGATGCCTACGCCGATTTTGGACGAAACGTCACCGCGCATGCCCGAGGTTTCGGACATGGAAGTGATGTTCTTGTCGCGGCCGATGTCTTGGGGGTTGTTTTTCGGTAGATTGTTCACCTTGCTCCACCTCCCTTAACGATCAGCGAAAAGGCGCTCTCGCCCTTTGAGCCGAGCTGACCGACGCCGTCGGCGTAAAAGCCTCCCTCAGCGGTGAGGGCCGCCGCGTTTACTGCGCCGTATTCGTACATCAGTGAAGCAAGCTCGGAATAAGTGATACCCGAGGGATATATCCCACGGTCATTTGCAAAAATGAGAATGACGGAGCCGTCCGCCGCCTGACCTATGCCGACGCGAGAGGAATAACCTCCGCCGAGGTCGGTTGCCGGAACGGAATCGGAAATCAGCACGCGGTCAGCCGCCATGCCCCAGATAAAGCCTGAGTTTGCCGCCTCGTACGCGGTCATTGCACCGATACGGATAACGCCGTACTCGCCCATGGCGCAGAAGCAGTAAAGCTCGCCGTCCTCTCCCTTGTAGGTCAGATAATCTCCGATAATAAAGGCATCCGTACCACCTGCAAGCCCAAGCGAATATTTCGCCGAGGGCGGGACATCGTCCCCTTTGGCGAGGGCAAGCGAGGCAGGGTCAATTCCCGTTATCACGACGGCATCCCACGCGCTTGATGCGCCGTCGATATAATAAAGCGCGGTCTTGTAATCGCCGGTAGGCGAGATATTGCTCTGTGTCGGCTTTGGAGGCATGTAAAAGAGGGACTTCTCAAGCTCCTCGGCGCTGAAGAACAGACCAGAAAGCGGAAAACGCTTCTCCGCAAAAGTAGCACAAAGGCGATCGGACTCGCTCTTTGCCGGACCTTTGGCAATGACGAAAGCCGCACCCACAAGAGCGCACAGAAGTATGACGGCGGTAAGAACGATGATGAGCGCGGCCGCAAAAATCACCTTTGCCGTATTTTTCTTCCTTCTTATAACCTTTGACATTGCGTCCTCCGAAATCTTTGCTATTATATATTGTACAACATTATTCGACAAAAGTCAAGAGAAAAAAGATAAGAGCCGAACGTCGTGCACGATCAGCGGTAAATCGAAGTTCAATTTACGCCGTTCCAAAATATTCTTTGCGTCTTGAACAGACGCATCCCGCAAGCGGAAACAGAATATTTCCAAAAAAAGTGCAAACATAAGCCCTTATCTTTTTATTCACCCAACCCGAGTGCGGTCATTACATTCTTTGATCCGGCATCAAGTGCCGCGCGGGTTTGGGCCTCGCAATCTGGCGCTTCACCGCATCCGAGAAGCACGCGCACGGAAAACTCGCTGCAAGTAAATCCCGTCCTGCTCACCCTGTCGGAAATCAAAGCCTCCGCGCTCATAAGCACGGGAACCTGCACCGTATACAGATCAAGTGCCAAGAATCCGCATTTTGAGGTTATCTCTTTGAGCTTTTCGCGCGCATCGGGCGCGTTTACGAAATCAAAGGACAAGCCGAGGCCGATAGCGGTCGTTCTGCCCTTTTGCTCGTAAACGTCCGAAATGAAGGAAAGTCCCTCGTCCGTATTATCCGAAAAACCGAGCAAAAGCAGTTCGTCAAATCCGGCATCAACAAGCTCACAAACAAGCGCAAGCTCGTACGCCCTTGCAATACTGCGTATCTCGTCGGGGTAATTCAGATAGTCGATCTCAAAAATTCCGCAAATGCGTGTCATCTCGCCGTATTTTGAAGCGATCAGCTCAAGCCCCTCCGAAAGCTCCGTCGTTCCGCAGGTATCCACTCCACAGCTGCTTCCGATAACGGAAGCGTACGCAAGCCGCATTTTTCCGCTATCTGCATCCTTGCGGCGCAGCAAGGTTGAAACGGCATTAAAGCGTATCGGGTCGGGATCGTATTCGGTGATTTCCTCCGCGGTGTCGTCAGAGGTGTCACCCGAGGTGTCCGAGGTCTCGTCAGAGGTGTCGTCCGAAGTATCGTCAGAAGTGTCGGAGTTATCCGTTTGAGCGTTGCCATACCCGAAAACGACGCCCCTGCCTATCATATCCGCCGGAGCGTTGGCATAATATACCTCTTCCTCCGTGGATTGCTCCTGCGAGGTGTTTGCGATGATATCCTCCGCGAGGCCTCGCAGATAATTGCCGAGAATTACGGCAAGCACGAAAAGGAGGAGCGCCGTGCATACGAATATGACCGCGAGCTTACCGCCGGAGCCGAGCGGCGTGTGATGACGGCTTCGGAAGGCTCTGCGCCTGTTGCCGCTGACTGTACTCATTATTCAATCTCCGAAATGTTAATGGATTTTCCGAAATCGTTAAGCTCAAAGGTGAGAGCTTCCTTATACTCTGCAAGAATTTTGTTGAACTCCGAGCCGAGAATATCATCCTTGAAATCATCAAAATTATCATCGAGATAATCGTCCTCCACCTCAAGGCGAAGAATGACATAGAATCCCTCCGAGGTCTCAACGACGTCACTCAGACTTCCGACGCTCAAGGTGAACGCTTCCCTCTCGTACTCCTCACCGTAGTCCGAGGTGTAACGGGCAAAATACTTGCCGTGAGTGGTCGTCATGGTGTAATCTGCACAATAAATGCCCTTGAGCATTATCATTTCAAGCTCTCTGTTATCCGCGTCGGCAAGTTGGTCACGCAGGCTGTTTGCAAGCGCGCGGTTTTCCTCTGTGACGCCCTTCAAAAAGATATGATTGGTGCGGATGAAGCTTTCCGAATGCATGTAATCCGTTATGTAATCGTCATCACTTTCAATAACGCCGAGATCGCGCACGAGAATGTAGAAAAGCTCCGTGGCGCACTCCTCCGCCGCTATGTAGAAGCGGAAAAGTCTGTCGGTCATGAACTGCTCGGCAAGTGCCGCCTTGTACTTACGGAAGCTTCCGCATTCGTCAACGACGGACTCAACATTTTCCTGAACCGCATCTAAAATGGCGTCCTCCTTCATCATGACGTCGGCATTTCCGAGGTAAAAGTCGTCCGCCATGGCAAGAACGGCATAATAATCGCTGACAATGCTGTCGCGTACAAGCCCCCAAAGCTCTGCCTCGTATTTCTCAGCCTTTTCGGGGTCAGCCCAGATATCCTCGCCGTACTTTGCCATCATATCCTTTTTGTGGTTAAGGACGAGATACCTGTACTCGTCGTAAAGGATCTCAAAGCGACCGATGGTGCCGACGACGGCAGATTCCTCCTCCGTAGCAGGTATCGGCTTGACACCGCAGGAACAAAGACAAGCTCCGAGAACCGTGACGAGTGCCAAAAACAGCGAAATACGCCTGATAATATGCTTTTTCATTTATGTAACTCCAAATAAATATAATATTCAATAATATAATAACACATTTTTGTGTCACACATGTGAATATGAGCAAAATTTGCAAAAAAATTTGAAAAATCGTTTGCAACGCAAGCGTTTTTATGATATACTATAGGTAACAAAATCACAGAGGTCATTTATCATGGATGAAATGAACAAAATATCGCTTTCCACCCTCATAAAAGAATTTGAATTTAATGAAATCTATCTTCCGGGGCCTGCTTCGGAGATATTCGTTTGTGTTCCCGAGGTTGACCGCCCCGGTCTTGCGCTGAGCGGCTTCTTCGATATCTTTGAGAAAGCAAGAATACAGCTGGTGGGCAATGCGGAATGTAAATATCTCAACAGAATGGACAAGCCGAAGCGTAAAGCGCACATAAGAGAATTCGTTTCACACAGGCCGGTTTGCATACTCATGACCTCCGGGCTTGTACCATTTGCCGAAACCGTCGAATACTGCAAGGAATTCGGCGTTCCGCTTCTCGGCACGGATGAAACGACGTCATCCATCATGGCAGCTCTTTTTGCTTCACTTAACGTTCATCTCGCCCCCTGCATCACGCGCCATGGCGTTCTCGTTGAAGTCTACGGCGAGGGCATCCTGATTCTCGGCGACAGCGGCGTAGGTAAATCCGAGACCGCAATAGAGCTTGTCAAGCGCGGCCACCGCCTTATTGCAGACGATGCCGTTGAGATCAAGCGCGTTTCCAAAAAGACACTCGTCGGCTCCGCGCCTGAGATACTGCGCCACTATGTGGAGCTGCGCGGCATAGGAATAATCGACGTCAAGCGTCTTTACGGCGTCAGCGCGGTCAAGGACACGGAAAAGATCGACCTCGTCGTAAATCTTGAACCATGGGTTCAAGGCAAAATGTACGACCGTCTCGGTCTTGACGAGCAACAGATAAACATCCTCGGCATCGACCTGCCATCTCTGACAATACCCGTCCGCCCCGGACGAAACCTTGCCATCATACTTGAGATCGCGGCAATGAACAACCGCCAGAAGCGTATGGGCTACAACACCGCAGAGGAATTCAACAAGCGTCTTATGACAATGATGGGCATGCAGGAATAAACCGTAATTTAATAAAGCATAAAGCCTTCGGCATTTTTTGCCGAGGGCTTATTTTTTTGCATTTTATCGCATTTGTGAGACTGCGGCAGACGGCGTGTGTCGGTTTGAGACTGTTTTCGGCGGTAAAATACGAATGTACAGACGGGAAAGCGAGGTACAAATGTCCGAAACCAAGCAGGACACCGGCGTACTTGAGGTACTTGCGGACAGCGGCAGGATCGGCTCGGCGCTCTGTGAATACCTCGAGTTCTGCGCAAAAGGCGTGGGGGCAGGCAGAGAAAAACAAACGGGCAGAATACCGAACGCGGCAGGCTTTTGCAGATTCGCGGGCGCGACCCTAAATGACCTTGAGAGACTGAAAAGAAGCCGACCCGAGGCTTACGAAGCGGTCAGCGCCGTGCTTGAGGACGAGGCGCTCAATTCATCTCTCTCGGCAACGGTTCTCTCCGCGTATCTGAAGGCGCGGCTGGGGTACTCCGGCGAAAAATCGGAAGAAAGCTCTGTAACCGATACCGGGCAGATTCGCCTGATCTTCGATCACGATGCCTACAAGGACGGTGAATGATCAAGTGCGGCAAACCCTGCACATCCCCGGGAAACCGAATGAACGCCAGCGTGAATTTTTCTCCTGCCGCGCCAGATACATCGCATACGGCGGTGCGCGCGGCGGCGGAAAGTCCTGGGCGCTCCGGCGCAAGCTGATACTGCTCTGCCTGCGCTATTCCGGATTGCGCTGTTTGCTCGTAAGGCGAACCTATCCCGAACTGCGGTCGAACCACCTCTCGCCACTTCTTGCGGAATACGGCAAAATACTAACCTACAGCGAGCGCGACAAAACACTCTCACTTGAAAACGGCAGTAAAATCACACTCGGCTACTGTGCCGCAGAGCGCGACGCACTCCGCTATCAGGGTCAGGAATACGACATCATAGCCATCGACGAGGCAACGCAACTGAGCGAATATCAGTTTTCAATCTTCAAGGCCTGTCTGCGAGGCACTGCGGACGTTCCGCGCCGTATCTACCTGACCTGCAATCCCGGAGGCGTCGGCCACGCCTGGGTAAAAAGGCTTTTCGTTGACCGGGATTTTCGGGACGGCGAGAACCCCGGCGATTACGCCTTCATACCTGCGACGGTCTTCGACAACGGCGTTCTCACGCGTGCAGACCCCGACTATGTGCGCAGACTTGAAAGCCTGCCGCCGAAGCTGCGCGAGGCATGGCTCTACGGCAAGTGGGATATCTTTGAGGGGCAGTTCTTCACGGAGTTTGACGAAGCGCGCCACGTTTGCGACACTGCGCGTGTGCCGCGTGCATGCCATACCGTTGCCGCCTTCGACTACGGCTTTGACATGCTCGCCGCGTACATCTGTATCTGCGACGGCGATAGCAGGGTCTACGTTACGGACGAATTCTGCGCGCCCGGCCTTACTCTCGGCGAGGCAGCTCGGCATGTATCCGAGCTTTGCCGTGGCAAGGAGGTCGAATTTGCCGTGGCGTCACCCGACCTTTGGAACCGCCGCCAGGACACCGGTAAAAGCGGCTTTGAGATCATGCAGGCCACCCCGGGCATGCCCCCGATGCGCCCCGCGGACGACCGCCGCATTCCCGGCTGGCGATTGATGCGCGAGTATTTAGCCGACCGCCCGGACGGCACGCCCGGCCTTCTCATTGACCGCCGATGCCGCGAGCTGATACGCTGTCTGCCTGCCCTGCAGTTCGACAAAAACAAGAATGAGGATGCCTCGGGCGAGCCTCATTCGGTAACACACTCGCCCGAAGCCCTGCGCTACGCGCTTATGAGCCGTTTTTCCTCCGAAACGGAATGCGCGCCGCGCGAACAATTCAAATTCAGATTCCGCAAAAGGCAGACAGATGAGCTTTACGATTAAAAACCGTCTGTACTCAAAGCCTGTCGTTTTGCCGATTGCGGAGACCGAAAGGAAAGCAAATGACGACCGAATCACAAAAAAAGACCTGGCGGCAGTATGAAGCCGGGCGAAATTACAAAAGGCGGATCGGGCTTTACTCACGTGTGGATGAAAACGAACGCTTCTACCGTGGGGATCAATGGCGAGGAGGAGGTGATCTTCCGAAGCCCGTATTCAATGTTGTCAGCCGTATAGTTGACTATCTCGTATCAACTGCGGCGGTTGGAGATGTAAAAATCACCTACACGGATGAGAATCTTCCCTTTGCGGCAAACTCAGCCGAGGCAAAAACGATCTCAAACGCGGTTAAAGTCCTGACCAAGAACGCTGCATACCGTTGGGAATACGCCAAGCTTCAAAGCATCATCTACCGCCTGCTCTACGACGCTGCGCTGAGCGGAGACGGCATTCTCTACTGCTCGTGGGACCCCGACTCGGACGGTGGAGGCGGATGGAAGGGGGATATCGTCACCGAAACTCTCGATTCCGCGAACATCTTCCCTGCCGACACCTCAAACCCCGACATTCAGTCGCAGGATTACATCATCATCTCCGGCAGAGCAAGCGTTGACTCGCTCCGCCACGAAGCAAAAGCCGCCGGGGTAAAGGAAGCGGATCTTTCAAAGATCGTCCCGGACGGCTTCAACAACTTAGACGAACGCGGAGCAGGTGTCCTTGCGAAGTACGAGCCGGAATACGAGGACGGCGAGGCTCGCGCTACGTATCTCATCAAATTCTTCCGTGAGGACGGCTGCGTCGTGTTTGAAAAATCAACGCGCGACTGCCTCATTCGCAGGCAACTCACCCCCTGCAAGCTCTATCCTCTGGCACATTTCTCGTGGCAGACGGCGAAGAACTGCTTCTTCGGCTCTTCGCCCGTCAGCGGTATGATTTCAAATCAAAAGTACATCAACCGCGCCTACGCCATGCTTATGAAGCACATGACGGACACCGCCTTCTCCAAGGTCATCTACGACCGAACGCGGATCCCGGAATGGACAAACGAGGTCGGAGAAGCGATTGCCGCCGTCGGCGGAGGTAATCTTGACGATGCAGTAACCGTTGTTGAGACGGGAAGTCTTGAGCCGGGCTATCTTGACCTTATCAAGAATGCGGTATCAATGACCAAGGAGCTTGCCGGAGCTACGGAAACGGCTTTGGGCAACATCACTCCCACCAACACCAGCGCAATTCTTGCGCTTCGTGAAGCATCCATGCAGTCGCTTGAAAGAGTGCAGAGTGAGCTGTATCTCTGCCTTGAACAAATGGCTTGCATCTGGGCTGACATGACCCTCTGCTACTGTCCGGACGGCAGACCGCTGAGAATACCCGGAGGAAGCGAGCGCATCTTCTCCTCCCATCTTCACCACGCCCTGTTGCGCGCAAAAATCGACATCTGCGATTCCGCGCGATATTCCGCATCGGGAACGCAGAGCGTGCTTGACCGCCTGCTTGACGGCGGTCACATCACCCTCGCAGAATATCTTGAAAGACTGCCCGAGGGTCTTGTTCCCGATCGCATGACGCTCGTGGAAAGCCGCAGAAAGGAGGCAGATGATGGACGAAACGGAACCGATGCAGAATGAAGAAGAGCTTACCGAGGTTATTGATGAAGCGCCCGACCCTACCGCCGAGCTTGAAGAGCTTCGCGTTCGCCTTGAGAAGGCCGAGCGCCGTGCCGATCAGGTCTACGCCGGTTGGCGTGAATTTACCGAACTTTTTCCCGACGCCGATCTCTCCTCCATGCCGGATTCTTTTAATGCCGCACTTGAGCGCGGCATACCCCCTGCAGCGGCATACGCGCTTGAAATGCGCCGCCGTGAGGTAACGCGCCTGCGTATGGAAGCCGCCGACAAAAGGTCCCGCGAGCTTTCGTCCGGCAGAATAAACAACGCAGACGACACACTCTACTCCCCCGAGGAGGTCCGCGCAATGACGCCCTCCGAGGTCAAAGAAAACTATCAAAAAATTCGCCGCTCAATGAAGAGCTGGCACTGAAAAGAAAGGAAATTATTATGGCACTTACTAACTTTGTCTCCAGCGTATGGAGCGAAACACTTTTCTCCCAGATGAACAAGAAATACATCGCCGTTTCGAACTGTAATCGCGATTTCGACGGTGATATCAAGGGCAAGGGCGACCGAGTAAAAATTTGCGGCGTCGGAGACATTGCAGTCTTCGATTACACCAAGAACACAGATTTCTCTTCCGATGCACAGCAGCTCAGCAACACCGAAAAAACGCTCATCATCGATCAGGCAAAGGCCTTCAACTTCGTCATTGACGATATCGACCGCGCACAGTCCAACCCCAAGCTCATGGATGCGGCTGTTAAGAACGCGGCCGCGGCTCTTGCAAACACTGCCGACAAGTACATCTTCGAAACCTGTGCCCTCCTGGCAGAAACACTCATATCCGAGACTGTCAACGAAGACAACATCATTTCCGTCCTCATTGACGCGCAGACCATGCTGCTCAAGAACAATGTCAGCGACCCTGCCGATATTGTAATTGAGGTTACTCCCGACGTCGGCGCCCTCATCCTCAAGAATAAGATCAGCATTTCCAAAGATGACACCGCACTTGAGTCCGGTTGCATCGGTAAGATTGCGGGATGCAAGGTCTACGTTTCCAACAACGTCTCCAAGTCCGGAAAGACTCACCGCTGCCTCGCGCGCTCCAAGAGAGCCATGGCTTTCGCCGAGCAGCTCAGCGAGATCGATGCTTACCGTCCCGAAAAGCGTTTCGGCGATGCCGTTAAGGGTCTTCACCTTTACGGCTCCCAGCTCCTCTATCCCAACGAGCTGATCAGACTTGACCTGGCACTCGAAAAGGATCTCCTGTAATCAAGCATGAAGCTGGTTAATATCTTTGAAACTGCTAAGCGTCTGCTCGGCGGAGCAATAACCGCCGACAACGACGGCGATCTTGACGAACGCGCGCCCTATATCGGCGCGGCGCTGTGTACCGAAGCTGCGGCGCTTGACAGAGCTTACCGCGCGGCGTTCGGTTTGCCGGAGCAACCGGAGTTTCCGGCGTTATACATTGAGCTGAATGCAGAGCTTCCTCTTTGCGACAGATTTGCCCCTGCCGCATCGTATTACATGGCCGCGATGCTCATTCTCGACTCAAACGGCGCGCTCTACAATAAGCTGTTTGACCGCTGGTGCACCGCTCTTGCGGAGATTTCTGCGGAAATACCCTTCGTCAAAGGCTCCACGGCAGACGTCTATCCGATATTTTAACCGAAAAACTGCCCATACGGGCGCATCGGGCGCTGTTGCTTACGCAACAGCGCCCGATGCTTATTGGATTTTATCGAATCACGCCCAGCTGATGGTGCGGGGCTTATCCTCGCACATTACGATGGGTGCGAGGGTTGCAATTGCCTTGCGCAAGCCCTCGTCAACGGTCATGATGCTGTCCTCATGCTCGATGGAGATGGCTCCGTCGTATCCGCAGAGGCGGAGATTGGAGATGATGTCCCTCCAATAGCTCTCGTTATTGCCGAATCCGACCGCACGGAATACCCATGCGCGGTTAAGCTCGTCGCTGTAATGCTTGGTATCAAGCACGCCGTTCTTTGCGGTGTTGTACTTATCGATCTTGGTGTCCTTCGCGTGGAAGTGATAGATCGCACCCTTAAGCTCGCGAATTGCGGCAACGGGATCCATTCCCTGCCAGATAAGGTGGGAGGGGTCAAGGTTTGCGCCGATAACGGGACCTACCGCAGCGCGCAGGCGCAGAAGGGTCTCGGGGTTGTAAACGCAGAAGCCGGGATGCATTTCAAACGCGATATGCTCAACGCCATGTGCAAGCACGAACTTTGCCGTTTCCTGCCAATAGGGGATGAGCTTTTCGTTCCATTGCCAATCAAGAATGGCAAGGAAGTCCTCGGGCCAGGGGCAGGTCACCCAGTTGGGGTACTTGGAGCCTTCGCTGTCGCCGGGGCAACCGGAGAAGCCCACGATAGTCTTAACGCCGAGCTTTTCGGCAAGGAGGACGGCGTTTTTGAAGTCCTCGTCGAACTTAGCGGCAATTGCCTTATCGGGATGGAGGGGGTTGCCGTGGCATGCCAGAGCCGCGATCTCAACGTCGTACTTCTTGAAGGTAGCAATGAAGGCATCAAGCTTTGCGGGGTCTGCAAGCAGCTCGGCCGGGTTACAGTGTGCTTTGCCGGGATATCCGCCTGCGCCTACCTCAACGGTATGAACGCCGAGGGATGTGAGTATCGACAAGGACTCCTCCAGAGTCTTATTGCCATATAGGTTTTCAAGAACACAGAGTTTCATTTGTTATCTCCTACTATTTATTTTCAGAAGCGGTAGATATCTCCGGTCTTTGCGGAGACATAGATGCCCTCAAGGATACGGGTTACGGTGTATGCCTGCTCGGGGGTGACGAGAGGAGTTTTGTCGTTGACGACGGCGTCGATCCAGAGGCGAGCCTCGCGAGCGGCAGGATCTTCGCTCTTATTGCCGTCGAAGAACGCCGCACCCTTTGCATTGAGGTTGGGCTTGAGCTGATACTGAGCGTTGTGAAGGACGCCGTTGATGCGCAGTCCGTCGTTCATATCCGCGCCTGCAAGAGTACCGCAGAAGGAGGTGACCGCCTCACGGGTATCGAGCATGTTTATTGCCCAGGAGGATTCGAGATTGATGGTTGCGCCGTTTTCCATGACTACGAAGCCGAATGCGGAATCCTCAACCGTGTACTGCTTGGGATCCCAGCTTCCCCATGCGTTGCCCTGAAGCTCCGGATCACCGTCCGCGATCTTGCGGTAGGTGGTGCCTACGCAATACTTGGGCTTGTAGTTATTGAGCATCCAGAGAGTGAGGTCGAGCGCGTGCGTTCCGATGTCGATGAGGGGGCCGCCGCCCTGCTCGTATTCATTGAGAAATACGCCCCAGGTGGGAACTGCGCGACGGCGAAGCGCCGTTGCCTTTGCGTAGTAGATATCACCGAACATGCCGTCGTCAACAAGCTTTTTGAGATAAACGGCATCGGCGCGGTTACGGGTCTGATAGCCGATGGAAAGCTTCTTGCCGGTTCTCTCTGCGGCGTCAAGCATCTTCTTCGCCTCAACGGAGTTGATCGCCATGGGCTTCTCGCACATTACGTGCTTGCCGGCCTCAAGAGCATCGACGGTAATAAAGGAATGCGAACGGTTGGGGGTGAGGACATGAACGACCTCGATGGTCTTATCCTCCAGAAGCTGCTTGTAGTCCGTGTAGACCTTGGCGTCGGGAGTACCGAACTCAGCGGCGGCCTTGCGTGCCCTTTCTTCAACGATATCGCAAAACGCGACCATCTGCACATTGTTGAGCTTGCGGAGCGACGGCATGTGCTTGGAATTTGCTATGCCTCCGCATCCGATGATACCGATACGAACTGTTCTTTCCATATTTTAATTTTCCTTTCTCAATGCGTTTTATGCAATATTTTTTGTTTTACTGTTAGTTACCGGATACGGCAATACCCGAGAAAAGCACGTCGGGAGAACCGATATTGGAGCCTGTGCCGAAGCTGAGGTTATTTGCGATGGCGGTCACCTTAAAGAGGAGGTCGTAGAAATTATCCGCAACGGTAATTCCCTTGACAGCCTCTGCCTTTTTGCCGTCACGGACGACGAAGCCCGCAGCCTCAAGCGAGAAATCGCCGCTTACGGCGTTAACGCCCGCATGCAGGCCCTTAAGCTCGGTGATGTAGACGCCGTTTCCGAGCTTTGCAAGCAGTTCTTCCTCGGTCAGCTCGCCCTCCTTCAGATAAAGACCCTTGATGCCGATATTCTTTGCGCTCGTTGCGTTACCCGTGGTCTCGCATCCGAACTTCTTTGCGTACATACGGTTGTAAAGGAGAGTTTTGAGAACGCCGTTTTCAATTACGTTCTTGGTGTAAACAGCCACGCCCTCCGCGTCGAAGGGGCAATGGTCGTACTTCTTGGGATGGAAGGGGTCATCGACGAGGGTGACGATATCCGCCGCGATCTTCTCGCCCTCCTTGCCGGCAAGCTTCGTGGTCTTAAGGAACGCGGAGCGCGCCGAGAATATGCCGGTGAATACGCCGAGCAGGGAGCGCATTGTGCCGTTATCGAAAATAACGTCGTACTTGCCGGAGTCAACGGGAGCGGCGCCGAGCTTTGCAACTGCACCGTCAACCGCAAGTTTTACAAGTTCGTCGTTGCTCATCTCGTCGGCAAACTTCATCTCGAAATTCTCTTCCGCGTATTCGCCGTCCTTGACTGCCGCAACCGCACCCTTGCCGACGTAGCCGGATTCGTATGAAAGGTCAAGTCCTGCGGAGTTGAAGAATACACTCTCGGAAGCCGACGCCTGCATAAAGCTCTGCGAGCCGTCAACGACCTTTTCGCTTCCCATGAGCTTTTTCTGCATATCCATTGTGTTTTCGATCATTTCAGCGGCGGAGGGAACGACTACTTCCTCCCTCTCCACCTTCTTATATTCGGGCGAACCTTCGAAAAGGGGTACCTCGTCCTCATCGTCAACCACGAGTGCGCTCTCGCACGCGCGGCGAACCAGCTCGCCTGCCTCCTCGGCGGTTACGATATTGCCGGAAGCATAGCCGCTCTTGCCGGACTTGACGCAACGAACGCTGATGCCGGTGCTTTTATCGTAGGTTACGGAGGAAATGTCGTCCTTGAGTGCCTCAACAGCCGCGCTTGTGGATGAGCTGAGCTTAACCTCATAGCCCTCTGCGCCGTAAAGCTTCGCCGCTTCGGCAACTGCTTTTTTAATAGCTTCTATCATGTCATTTTCTCCTTTCGCTTATTTACTGCCGCCAACCGTGATGTCGGAAACGCGGATGAGGGGCTGGCCTACGTCCGTAGGCACGGAGCCGCTCGCCGAGCCGCACACGCCCTGTGCGGTCTCCATATTCTGACCGACCATGTCGATCTTCATAAGTATCTCACTTCCGGTGCCGATAAGGGACGCGCCCTTGACCGGCTCGCATATCTGACCCTTGCGAACGATGTAGCCCTCTCTTACGGCGAAGTTGAAGGCGCCCGTGAAGGGATTGACCGAACCGCCGCCCATTGCCGCCGCATAAATTCCGTCCTCGATGGAGGCAATGATGTCCTCGTTCTTGTCCGGGCCGTTTGCAATGTATGTATTTGTCATGCGGGAGGTCGGCTCGAAGGAATAATCCTGACGGCGCGCGCTTGCGGTTGAGGGCATGCCCATTCTGCGAGAGCCGAGGCGATCGATCATATACGATGTAAGGATACCGTCCTTGATGAGGGTGCGCTTTATCATTGGCATGCCCTCGTCGTCGATGTTGCAGGAGCCCCAGCCGTTCGGGATGGTGCCGTCGTCGATAGCGGTGACCTTGGGGTTCGCGATCTGCTGACCCATCTTGCCCGTCATCTGCGACATGCCGATACCGACCGAGGTCGCCTCAAGCGAGTGTCCGCAAGCCTCGTGGAAGATAACGCCGCCGAAGCCGTTGCCGATGGCAACCGTCATCTTGCCCGAGGGGCAGGGTACGGCCTTGAGATTTACCATTGCCTGGCGCGCCGCTTCTTTACCGACCTCCTCGGGGTTGACGACGGAGTCGAAAAGCTCCCAGCCCATGCTTCTTCCGGGGCTTGTGCCGCCGGTCTGAGTTTCAATGCCGTCGGATGCAACGGCGGAAACGGCAATTCTGGTTCTAACCTGGCGGTCGCCGGTGTAAAGTCCCTCGCTGTTTGCAACTACGAAATTCTTTTCATTGGAGGAGATGTTGCCCGACACCTGAACTATCTGCTCGGCGTAATCGTAAGCCTTGGAGCATGCCGTGCGGAGAAGCTCCGCGCGAGCCTGAGCCGGAATGTCCGAGGGCACGGTCTTGATGGGATGAATATTCGTGGGGATTCTTTCGGTGAGGTAGAAATCCGGAATGCGCGCCACGGGGCTGCCCACAGCCTGAGCCACGCGCTCTGCACACTCGCGCAGACCGGAGGGGGTCAGGTCGGACGTGCATCCGAAATACGTCTTAGTGCCGACAAACGCGCGAATACCGACACCGCCGTGAACGCTGTCCGCGACCGTCTCGATCTTTTTGTTGCTGTAGCTTACGCTGTTTGCCTTTGAGTATTCCGAGTAGACTTCAACGAAGTCTGCGCCGCCGTGAAGCACGATGGCAATAAGCTCGGACATTGTTTTCTTATCAAGCATTTTGCGTTGTTTCCTTTCTCGTCTTGATTTATTTTTATACGGAATAATTATATCACAATCTTTGCCGGATGTAAATATGAATTTGGAAATTTGTGATATATTTTTAATGGAAACTTGCTGAATATCTATTGACAATGACGAAGCAATATGATATAATCAATTTGAACAAATTTGTAATAATTATTCGGCAGTCAGTGCAGCTATTCTCACAAAAAGTAACTGCTATATGAAATACTGTGCCCACATATGTAAATAAGCCACACAGTAGTTGCAATATGAATTACTGTTGGAATTAATTATTATACAGGAAAGGAGACCAAAATATGATATAACACATCACAAGGCATGAAAAATGTTGATTGCAACCGTTCTTTCGAAACCAAGTAGCTTTTACACTCTACCTGCAATTACTTAGAAACATTATACTAATTATTAGGAGGCAAATCAAATGAAAAGAACATTCGCTATATTCCTAACGGTTTTTTTGCTCGCTTTGTCAGCTTGCTCTCCGGTGAACGGGACGCAGGATACTACATTTGATGATGATTTCTGTGGCGGGGGGTTTGACTATGAATATTGGAATAAGCAATTCAGATATACCAAGAATACAAGCCCATCGATTGATCTGTTTATCGATTGGCTCGAGTCGGGGGGAACTTTGCTCGTAAACGAAAAAAACTATTCCGAGCATGACAACAATAACGCTATTCTTGATTGGGCGGCATCGCAGGGCAAAATTCTGATACCCAAGTCAACAGATAGTACAATGACTTTTGATTTTCTGATAACTTATCACTACAAAAATGAATATTGTATACGACTTGGTAACGAAGAAAAAAACACATGGATAACCGTTTCGTTTTTTCCGTTAACTGCGGAGCAATCTGACGCGGATCTTTGGACGCTTGTTCAAGAGCTGATAACGGAAGGCAGAATAACGAACGAAATAACATGCCAAAAAGGCAATTGCGAAAAATGGGGCGAATATGTTTATTACAAATACGTTGATAACACATATGACGGCACATTTATTATTTATGAGAATTATCTTTTGTTTATCCGCATAACCAACGACGCGATTTCCTGGTCTCCGGATAACTTAAACCTCGTAGACTTTTTCTTCGTTCCCGTGAACGTGGAGGCAACCGACTCCTCATCCCGGTCCTGACACCCGAAGCGGAAACGGTGCTTGCACGGCAAGCGAATATCATTCCCCGCAGGCGATCTGATCGCCTGCGGGGTTCATTTTGTTAAATAATAATTAAATATCCGTTTTTTATTTGTTATCCTATTGCAAAACAAAAAAAATAATGATATAATATTTCCGTCTGAAAATCCTTTGAAAAAATTAATTATTTATAAAAAGAAAGGTGACCCAACAATGGCAAAACACATCGTCGATTGGAACACAATCACAAACTTCGTTATCGACTCCTTCGTCGGCTACGGCATTCCCCGCGCCGATGCGGAGATCTGCGCGGACGTTCTTCTCGAATCCGACAAGCGCGGCATCGAGTCCCACGGCTGCAACCGCTTCAAGCCCGTTTACCTTGACAGAATCAAGGCCGGCATCCAGAACCCCGTAACCAACTTCGAGATCATCAAGGAGACCGAGACCACCGCTGTTGTTGACGGTCACGACGGTATGGGTCAGGTCATAGGCTACAAGTCCATGCAGATGGCTATCGACAAGGCTAAGAAATACGGCATGGGCATGGTCGTCGTTCGCAACTCCTGCCACTACGGTATCGCAGGCTACTACACCACCATGGCTGCAAACGCGGGCTGCATCGGTATGACCGGTACGAACGCTCGCCCCACCGTTACCCCCACTCACTCCGTTGAAGGCATGTTCGGTACCAACCCCCTCACCCTCTCCGTTCCCACCGACGAAGCTTTCGACTGGAACTTCGACGCCGCTACCTCCACCATTCAGAACGGTAAGCTCGAGTACTACGCTCGTATCAACCACGAAACTCCCACCGGCACTCTCGTAGACCCCGAAGGTCACATCGTTGAAGGCCCCGCAAGCGACGTTCTTAAGGCTATGGCAAGAAACGAAGCTGCTCTTCTTCCCCTTGGCGGTCTCGGCGAGTCCCTCTCCGGCTACAAGGGCTACAACTTCGCAATGTTCGTTGAGCTTCTCAGCGCTGTTCTCCAGGACGGCAACTACGGCAAGATGCTCACCGGTAAGGGCCCGAACGGCGAGAAGGTTCCCTTCCACCTCGGCCACTTCTTCATTGCCATCGACACCGACCACTTCCTCGGCGAGGACGTTTGCCGCAAGAAGGCAGGCGACATCCTTCGTGCAGTTCGCGCCGCTAAGAAGGTTCCCGGCGAAGATCGCATCTACACCGCAGGTGAGAAGGAATACGAGATCCGTCTCGCTCGCGAGTCCGGTGTTCCGATCAACGAGTCCGTACAGGGCGAAATGTCCGCTATCCGCGACGAGCTTGGTCTGTCCCAGTACGTATTCCCCTGGGAGAAATAATTAACCATACGATTAATTCATTGGGGCGGCTCTGACCGCCCCAAAATTCACCGAAAAGGAACAGATTCTATGAATTACAGAGAAGAATCCCTCAAAAAGCACGCCGAATGGAACGGCAAAATCGAAGTTACTGCTCGCATTCCCGTCAACACACGCGACGACCTTTCGCTGGCGTACACTCCCGGCGTCGCAGAGCCTTGTCTTGCAATTCAGGCTGACTATAACAAGTCTTTTGAGCTGACACGTCGCAGCAATCTCGTTGCCGTCATTACGGACGGTACGGCAGTCCTCGGTCTGGGCGATATCGGACCGGAGGCAGGTATGCCCGTTATGGAGGGCAAATGCCTGCTCTTTAAGGAGTTCGGCGACGTTGACGCATTCCCACTCTGCATCCGCTCCAAGGACGTTGACGAGATCGTTCGCACCATTTATCTTCTCTCCGGCTCCTTCGGAGGCATCAACCTCGAGGATATAGCTGCTCCCCGTTGCTTTGAGATCGAGCGCAGACTTATCGAGCTTTGCGACATCCCGATCTTCCACGACGACCAGCACGGCACCGCCATCGTCGTTGCCGCGGCGCTTCTCAATGCGCTTAAGATCGTGAAAAAGGACCTCGCCGAGATAAAGATTGCAATGAGCGGCGCAGGCGCAGCAGGCGTTTCGATCGCCAAGCACCTCATCCACATGGGCGCGACCGCAGGCAACATAATCATGTGCAACAGCCGCGGCACCATCTACGAGGGCAAGCCCGGCCTCAACTCCGAAATTCAAGAGATGGCAAAGATCACGAACAAGGATAAGCTGGACGGCACCATTGCCGACGCGCTCCGCGGCGCGGACGTATTCATCGGCGTTTCCGCTCCCGGCACCGTTACCGCCGAAATGGTTTCAACCATGGCAAAGGACGCCATCGTATTCCCGATGGCAAAGCCCACCCCCGAGATCATGCCCGACGAGGCAAAGGCAGGCGGCGCACGCATCATCGGTACGGGTCGTTCCGACTTCCCGAACCAGATCAACAATCTTCTTGCTTTCCCCGGCATCTTCCGCGGCGCGCTCGACGTTCGCGCATCGGTCATCAACGAGGAAATGAAGGTTGCAACCTCCCGTGCCCTCGCTTCCCTCATCAGCGATGAGGATCTGAACGAGGAAAACATCATACCCTCGGCACTTGACAAGAACGTGGGCAAGGTCGTAGCCGCCGCCGTCGCACAGGCAGCCCGCGACACCGGCGTAGCTCGCATCTGAACTTTATAACGCTTAAAACGCGCCCTGCCCTACGGCCCGGCGCGTTTTTTTATAACGCCGGTGAGCTTTTGCGATGCTCGTGTTTCGTCATAAAAGCCTTTCGCGCCGAATATATTTTACCGAAATATATTCTCCCGGAGGACTACCCATGAACAACAGTAAATTTCTCTATCGCGCCCGCGTTTATGACCGCGCGGAGCCTTGCGAGCTTTCAGATGACTACACCCTGCCCGATTACATGCCTGCCGTAGGCCGCGTTATCTCATGCACAGCCTCGGTCGCTCCGCCCTCTCTCTACCTTGCCGGCGGAAGCATCGAGTACGCCGGCGGCGTGCGCTACCGTCTGCTCTACGAATCCGCGGACGACGGCTCGCTCTGGTGCGCCGAGCTGCCCTCGGAATACGATATTTTCATAAGTCCCGACCGCGACACCACTCTCCCCTCCGACCCCGACCTTCTCTCGGGGCTTGCCGATGTCCGCGCGGAAAACGTCACCGCTCGCATTACCGCTCCGCGCCGCTTGACCGTCAAGTCCCGTGTGAAGCTCGCCGGCGATCTCACCGCCCAAAAGCCGTTTGAAACCACGCTTCGCGGCGACACAAGCGACGCCGGCGCCGTCAAGACTCTCACCGTGCGCACGCAAAGCGGCACGGCGGCAAGTGTAAACGGTACTCCCGTCACCTGCCGCGACAAGATAACGCCCTCCGAGATCGGTCTTTCCGAGAACGACGATATCCGCATCATTACCACCCGAGGAGACGTCATGCTCAAGACCCTTGAGAGCGTCGGCGATCAGATTGAATGTCGGGGTGAAGTCTGTGTTTCCCTCCTATTTATTAAAGAAGGCGAGGGCGAGCGTCCGCGCCGCATCACGCGAAAGCTTCCCTTTTCCTCCGCCCTGCAGCTTGACGCGCAGAACGTCGGCACTCGCGCATACGGCGCCTGCCCCAATCTGAACGCGCGAGTGGAGGAGGGCGGCATCGCCCTTGAGGGTGACGTCATCGTTTGCGCCGAGAGCTTGGGCACGACCGAGCTTTCCTACATAAAGGACGTCTATTCGCAAACCGCGGATTGCGAGACCTCGCGCACCAAGCTCACTCTCAGTCGCCCCTTGGCGTGCTTCAACGCCAACGCCACCGTCAGCGCATCCGCTCCCCTCTCCGCGCTCGCTCTTGACAGCGGCATGAAGCTCTGTGACTACTCCGCGCGCATAACCGATTGGAGCGCGGACATCGACGAGCGCGGCAGGTTGACCGTTTCGGGCAAAATGAAGGTTTCCGCCCTTGCCGACAACGGTGCCGAGCTTATACCCGCCGAATTTGACTCCGATTTCAAATACACGGCGGATATTCCCGATGCATCGGCCGCGGAAAACCCGACCGTCAGCATCATTCCCACGCTCTGCGACCTCAAATGCCGCATCGACGGTGACCGTATGAGCGCCGATTGCGAGCTGTGCTTGGCCATCAAGATCGAAAACGCAAGTGCCGTCAGCATTCTTTCCGAGGTCAATTTCACGCCGTCGTCCGCTCCCGCGCCCTCATCCTCTCGGATAATCATCTGTTATCCTGCGGCAGGCGAGTCGCTCTGGGACGTTGCAAAGCGTTACCGCTCGGACGCAGATCTGATAGCGGACAAAAACGACCTCAAAGATGCCTCACCCGAAGCTCCCGTGGGCGCAAAATATCTCATAATTTGATATTTTTCTCAAAAAGGAAGCCCCTGCGGCTTCCTTTTGTATTTACAAAACCAAAATATTATGCTATAATATCTATAAATAGGAAATATCAGGAGGTCTGACATGTCAAAAATTCTCAAAAAAGCATTTGCGCTCCTCTTTGCGGCGGCAATTCTGACCGCATCGGTCATTCCGACATACGCAAGCATCAAGCCGAATTACGATGACTACGAATACGGTGACGCATACGTGCAGAGCAATTATTACGAGCAGCTGCTTGAAGCCAAGGCAAAGCTGACGGGCGACCAGCGATACGACGTCATTCTCATTGCGCTCTCACAGCTCGGCTATCACGAGGGCGACTGCGACGCCGACATGGACGGCTGGAATCTCGCCGGCACAGGCAACTACGTTGAATACAACCGCCTTTTCTGCAAGCTCGACGGCATTTGGGGCTATGCGTGGTGTGCGGCGTTTGCTTCGTGGTGCCAGTTCCAGGCAGGCGTTCCGGCAGAGATCGATTGCTCGGAGGTAAGCTGTCCGCGAATGATCAACGAGATCCTCAAGCCGCAAAATCTCTATCGCACGCGCGAATCCGGCTACACTCCCCTCCCCGGCGACCTCATCTACTTCAAAAACAGCTCCTCAACCGCCGTTTCCACACACGTCGGCATAGTTATCGGCATCAAAGACGGTTACGTTTACACCGTTGAGGGTAACGGCAACGACAATGTCGGAAGGCATAAATACGCCCTAAGCGACACCTACATAGTCGGCTACGGCGCGCTTGAATACCAAACCAAGGAGGGAACGGACTATTCCGTTTTCGAGCTTGAGGCCGACGAGAACAAACCCGGCAAGTACACCGTTACCGCAAGCACGCTCAATGTTCGCAGCGGCGTAGGCACGAGCTACGGCGTTATCGGCACGCTATCATCGGGCGACACCGTTGAGGTGACCGAATTCAAGAACGGCTGGGGTAAGATCGATTACAGCGGCCGCGAGGGTTGGGTCTCGGCTTCCTATCTGCAAGATGCAAGCATATCCAAATGGGTTTATACGGTTACTTTCGATAAGAACGGCGGCAGATTCGACGTCGTTCACCAGCGCAAATTCCTCGGCAAGGAGCTGACGATCACCGAGGAGATACCCACGCGCGAGGGGCACACCTTCCTCGGCTGGTCAACGGAGAAGAACGGTGAGGTCGTCTACGCCGCAGGCAGCAAGTACACGGATGACGCCGATGCGACCCTTTACGCCGTTTGGGAACCGCTGAAGCTCACGGTCACCTTTGCGGACTACGACGGCACGGTGCTTACCACGGTCGAATACGATTACGGCTCCGAAGTTGCCGCTCCCGATGGGCTTAACCCCACCCGTGAGACGGACGGCGAATTTGCTTACGAATTTGCCGGCTGGGATACCAACCTCTCTAAGTACCTCAAGCGCGACACCACATACACCGCAACGTACACCGCGCGCGAGCTGACAGAAGAGGAAAAAGACGCATACCTTGCCGCTCAGGCGACCGAAGAGGCAGAGGGCGAGGGTTGCGGCGCGCTGGCGGCATTCCCCATTGCCGTAATCGCGGCATGCGCATGCCTGTTAATCAAAAAGAAGGAAAATTAAGCAAATAAAACGCGACGGATATTTGCCGGTGGGCAAATATCCGTCGTTTTTTATTATCTGTTCATCATACGATTGTAAAAGTCATTGGTTTTTAATTAAATCCGTTTTTTCGGCGGCTTTGCCGACGAAAAAACACCTCTTTGACGAGCAAGGCGAGTCCGCGCGGTCCTCAATTGTAAAACGCAGTTTTACAATTGGCTTTCAGTTTATATCAAAGTCAACCATTACGGGGCAATGGTCGCTTGAAAGGCAGGAATAGTCGTGATACAGCACGCGGAACATCTTAGGCGTGAGCTTGCCGTCGTTATAGACCAGAGCATGGTCGATCGCCTTACTGTAGGGATTGGTGGGAAGCACGGGGGTGAGATACAGCCCAAGCTCGCCGTTATACTCGGAATACGCATGGTGTGTGGAGATATCCATGGTATTGGGAGAGAGCTTTTGCAGATTTTTGAATCCGTTTCCGGTCAGAACACCGATGGGGGCGGAATCTATGCGGCAGTTGAGGTCACCGCCGACTATAACCGGGCAGTCGTATTTATCAGTAATCTGCTTTGCAAGCTCCGAGACCTGTGCGGCATCCTTAAGTCTTGCCGACTGGCCAAGCTCGTCGCTCGTCCAATAAAAATGCGTTCCGCCGACGGCAAAAACGTCGCCCGTAGTCTTATCCTTGAACACAGCCCAAGTGATCGACTTTGATTTATCCCCGGCTCCGTCGTCAAAGAGGTGATAGCCCTTGTCAATGACCTCAAGCCTATCCTCGCGGTAGATGAGGGGGGTATAGTTGTGCGCGTTGGAGTTGGTTGCTGTGACCTCCACACGCTTGTAGCCGTGCGCGAGCATGAAAATAAAGTAGGCGGAGGCGTGTTCGCTTGCCTCCTGCAGGCCGATAACGTCGGGAAGATATTCGTAATGAAGCTCTGCGTTCATTGCGTTTCTTGTGGCAACCGGATGCTCGGCACGGTGATTGCCGTAAATATTATTGAATATAACGCGGTATTCACCCTCTCTTGCGTCCATTTCGGAAAACTCCGAAACGTCCGCCGTACCGCTATGGGTAAAGCCCTCGGTGATCTCAACCTTCTCACCGCGGAAAAGCTCCTTGGTCAGGTACTCGTACGCCGCGCGATAGCCCTCCATGCATTCAGCGGAAACGATAAGCTTCGTTCCCTCCGCGCGAACGGTATAGCCGTGGCGTGTCTGTACGGTGTCTGAGCCGCCGAACACTATCTCGCGTCCTCCCTCAGTGGATTTGGAGGTGATGGGAAGCACGTAGCCGGCATCTCTTTGGATGATGTTGGCAAACAAGCGTGCATGACGCTCGGCGGAGTAAACGTCGTCCTTTTGGTAAACCACGTTGTATTCGGTTATGTCGCTGCCCAAGACGGTACAGGTGCCGATTGAATATTTGCCGTAGGTATAGGAAAATTTGTCATCCTCGGTAAGAACGATATTGGCCTTACCCCCGGCGTCCTTGCCCTGTTTTATCAGCACGAAGGTTATGAACCGTTCGCAGGCCTTGTCTATCGCGTCGGCTGTGGTGCCTGCCAGAATGATCTTGTCTCCCTCGAAGGTGACGGCGTAGTCGCGCGATCTCATGCCCTTGTGCGCATTGACCGACTCCTCGCGGTTGGTCGCGCCCAGCAGTATCTCGTACTGATGCTCAACTCCCAAGTCACCCATGGGATTATCCATAAGAGTGTCGCCGAGCACCTTGGGGGTTGCGCCCGTATATTTGCCTATCTGCTTTGAGAGCTTTATGGCGGTATCCTTGACGGCAATGTCGCAATCACCCGAATAGACGATATAAAAGGGCGAGGTGCCGTTTTCGCTCAGCGTAAGCGTTGCGGGTTCAGGCGCTTGCGTTTCCTCGGGCACGGAGGTTTCGGTCGCTTCCGACGTACCGCCCATACAGGACGACAGCAAAAGCAAAAGCGCAACACTCATAATAATAAAATGAAGCTTTTTCATGATCATTCTCCTATCGGATGGGATTTGATATATTCGTCGAGCAGCCTTGCCGCGAGCTTTACGGCATCAAGGCAGGGCCTTTTTTCGTAGTATTCGGGCGTGCGCTCGTCGGGCGTCGGGTCTGCACAGACCGCATTTTCGCCCATTCGCGCGGATAAAATATCGCGGCAGATTATGCTTCCCTGCCGTTCTCTGTACGCGGCGGCAAGCTCCTGCACTCTGCCGTAATGCTCCGCCTTCTCGCCCTTTTTTGGGGGAACGGCAAAGCCATAAAGCAGTCCCATTGCCATGGCGGCACCACAAAAAGCGCCGCAGACCTCTCGCAGTCTGCCAACACCGCCGCCCATTGAGGACGAAATGCGGGCGGCTGTTTCAAAATCCAGCCCGTGCAGGTCGCAAAACGCGCAAAACACCGCCTGCGCGCAAACTGCGCCCGACAAAAACAGCTCGGCGGCACGAGCTTCATGTACCGTCATCTCGCTCATAACACACCTCCGTCGCAAACGTCGCGGCAGAGCTTGCCGAGACACGGCTCGAAAATAACGCCGTCTCGCTTAGGTTCGTCTGCGCCGTATTTCAGCGAATAATCAATGACCCCGGCGGTGTACCCCGAGGCATACGCCGCGGCTTTGCACACAATCTCGCGGTCATGGAGACCGCCCGACTTCAAAACGACAGCCAGCATCACCGAGGCAAAGAGATCGCCCGTGCCGGGATAATCGCCCGTGCGAGCGCGCTCGATGTGCATGCGCCCGGCGCAATACGTTCCCACGCCGTCGAGGCAATGAATTCCCGTGATAATGCAAACGGCATCCGTGAATTCCGAAAGCTTTTCCGAAATACGATCAACGCACCTCGTCGCTTCCTGTGCCGTCGCCCCGGAAAGCTCGGGGTACTCGCTGTCTGTCAGGAAGCATGCCTCCGTAAGGTTTGGCGTTATTATATCCGCCCTCGCGCAAAGCCCTCGCATTTTTCCCGAAAGCTCGGGCGTGCAAGCGGAATACAGCCTGCCGCCGTCACCCATGACGGGATCGACGAGAAGAAGCGTATCGCGACGCTTATGCAAATCGATGAATCCGGCAACGGTGTCCGCCTGCCGGGCACTGCCGAGATAGCCGGTGTAGATGGCGTCAAAACTCACGCCGACGGAGGCAAGATGCTCCCCAACGGCTTTTATGGACTGCTCAAGGTCGACCGTGTGGATGTTGTCAAATCCGCCCGTGTGGGTGGAAAGGAGCGCAGTCGGGACGGGGACGGCCTGCAAGCCGCAGGCACTGAGGGTGGGTATGATCACCGTCAGCGCGCATCTGCCGTAGCAGGAAAGGTCGTGAATCGCCGCAACGCGCGGCACGGTTCGTTTTCTCATTTCCATTTTGTCACTCTTCACTTGTCAAACCGAAATATTTATCGAACACCGCTCTCGCCGCCCAGGAGGCATTGTAGCCGTGCGCTCCGCGTTCAATAATGCAGGCAACCACGATTTCCGGATCGTCGAGTGGGGCAAAAGAAACGAAAACGGCATTGTTGCTGACGTTTGCGCTGGTTTGCGCGGTACCGGTCTTGCCGCCGGCACCTATCTCCGCCGGAAAATCTCCGAACGAGGCTTTGAGAACTCCGGAGGAGCTGAGCGCACCGTTCATGCCCTCTTTAATGGCATCCGACGTTGCCTCGTCGATAGAGACCTCCGCCAAGATCTGCGGCTCGGTGGTGTAAACGACCTCGCCGGAGAAGGTTCTCACTTCCTTGAGAAGATGCGCCGCATAGCGCGTTCCTCCGTTCACTATCATGGAAATGTAGTTGGATATTTGCAGGGGGGTATGCTCGGAGTATCCAACGCCTATTGATGTCTGAAGGGTATCGCCGGGCATCCACGTTCTGTCGCTTGCAGGGAGATTGAGCGTTTGCTTATAGGCCTGATCGGCAAGTATTCCGGTGTTTTCGGCAAGCTCTATGCCCGTCTTTTGACCCATGCCGAATAGGGTGAAATACCTGTTGATGCGGTCAATGCCCATGATTCGTCCGAGTTCGAAATAGAACCAGTTGCAGGAAACGCTGATGGCTTTTGAGAGCGTGATGGGACCGTGGGACATGTGATAATCCGAATAAAGCCAGCATTCGGGCTGATAGTCGTCATAGAAGGTATAGATTCCTTGGGTGTTGATCTTCGTCGTGCTTGTAAAGAGATTACCGTCGACCATCAGCGGCTCCGCGAGCGCGGCAACGGACATGCCGATCTTCACCGTTGAACCGGGACGGTACTGACCCATCAGCGCGCGGTTAGTGTAAACACGGCGCGGATCGTTTACAAGCTCGGAGAAATCCTTGTTAAACGTTGCAAGATTGAAGGTAGGATGCGACCCCAGCGCAAGTATCTCACCGCCCTTCGCGGTTTGAACCACTATGGCACCCGCGTCGCAATCTTCGCCGTCGAGGTCGCCCTCAAGCGATTCGGCGCGCTCGATGATGCGCTGAATATTATCCGCCAGCGCGTCCTCCGCCGCCATTTGAAGGAAAATATCTATGGTGAGATAGACGTCGTTGCCGGCAACCGGCTCCTTGGTTATCTCGCGGCTTACGATATTGCCGTCCTCGTCCTCCGTTATGGTCATCTCGCCGTCCATGCCGCGAAGATAGTTTTCAAACGCAAGCTCGCAGCCGCTGATGCCGACCTTTGCCGTCAGCGGATAGCCGAGGGAGGTATAATACTCGGCGTCCTCCGCCAGGATCACGCTGATACGGCCGAGAATGTGCGAGGCATAGCCGGGATAGTGATAAAGCCGCGTGTATTCCACCTTGAGGTCTGCGCCGCGAATGCCGCGCTCGCGAACGGCGGTAATGATAGCAATATCGAGGTTTTCACCGAAAACATAAGGCTCCACGGCGGAGAAACGGATCGCCTCCATTTCATAGCGAACGCGGATAAGCTCGCTCATCTGTGCCGGTGAATAAACGGCTTCTCCGTTCTTTATCATGCCGTAACGCTGTGCCACGGATCTTGCAAGCTCTGCCGCCGAAGCGTCCTCGGAAAGGCCGTGGTCGGCTATGATGCGCTCAAGACGCGCCTTGACGGTCGAGCTTTTCAGAACGTCGGCATCGAAAGTGATATTTGGGTATATTCCCTTGAAGGGGCATTGCTTTTCGGCACGGCAGTCACTTCCCTCAAGCAGGGAAAGAATAGCCAAGATATCATCGTTTTGTTCGGACACCGTCTTTGCCATGGCGGAATAGTCGTAGATGAGCTTATAGTTGTAATCGTTGCTGACGAGAATATTGCCGTTACGGTCGTAGATCTCGCCGCGCATTGCCTGAACGGCAACCTTACGCGTGGTATAGCCGTCATCGGTGCCGTGATCGCGCTCACCGAAAAGACTTTGTATTTTGAAAGCCGATGCAATATACACCACGCACATTACGACAAAGAATGCACCGATGATGAGATATCTGTAATAAAAACTGCGGCGACCGTATTCGTTTTTGGGTTCGCTTTGCACTTCGTTGTGCTTTTGCTCGTTCATCCGTGCCTCCTTTTGCAAAAGTAATTGGTTTTATTTAATCCGTTTTTCCGGTGGCTTTGCCGACCAAAAAACACCGCATGGGCGGGCAAAGCGAGTCCGCGCGCCGAGGGGAGCAGCCAAAATCAAGGGTTTTGGCACGGCGCTGATAAGCGCGCGTTCCCCGCCGCGCGGCTCTCAATTGTTTTTATTCCATTTCGATCTTTTTATGGAATGGGCGAACTATCATTCTGACTGCAAAAAACATCGGAATCGCGCATACCAGAGTGATAAAGAACTCCGGAATGACGACCTCGGTACATATCAGGTAAAGATTTACGTCCGTTTCAAGCAGCATCTCATGCACGAG
>JBJDZD010000064.1:0-12213 GCA_051867815.1 Eubacteriales bacterium
TATCACCCTTTTCGCCTTTCTCGCCTTGAACGCCCTGCTCTCCTTGCGGTCCGGTTTCTCCGATGTCACCTTTGTCGCCTTTCTCACCGGTGCTGCCCTTCGAGCCGTTTTTAACGGTCAAGGTATTGCCGTCGGAGAATGTGACAACGTTCGAGCCGCCGTCCTCGGTGCTCTCGGAAACCGATTCGACCGTAACGGAAGTTCCGTCCTCTCCCGAAAACTCACCCGAGGCTATTACCTCTGCGATCGCCTCGTCCAAAAGCGTGTCGATATTCGTTCTCAGATCATCAATAAGCTTTCTGATATCGTCGTGGGCGGTCGCGTCTGTGTTGTGCACAATTATTTTCCCGGTGATCTTATCGCCGATCTGGCTCTCCGTCTGAAAATAATACGCATTGGCAATGTCGCCCGACTTCATAATAAGTCTCTTTATCTCGCTGAATATCTCCGCTGTCAGCTTCAGCGAAGCCTCCCCGGCAGTGCTCGGAGTGCTTCCGATATTGCCCTCAAGCGTGACAAGCGCATAATTGAGCTGGTCAACGAGCTGAATGAGATAGCTCTTGATCTGCAATAGCTGTCCCTCCGCCGTCGGCGCGTATATCTGCGGTTTGCGAATGTCATAGCTCATTAAATATCACTCCCCTGCTCGATCGTCTTGCATATGGAATAAATATCTGCATCGCCGTCGCCCTCGATACGAAGCCTGAAATGGTCGCAGCGAAGCGGACGTATAGGCACGGAGAAACTGCGCAGCCTCTCGCCATTGGCGGTGTAGATATGCTCCCACGCACCGCTTGAATCGTACTGAATGTAAAAGAACACGTGCGCCCCGATCTCTATCTTCATGCGAATGTCAAGTCGGGAAATATACTTCTTGTCTGGCAAGTCCGTGCCGATGACTCCGGTCTCTGCCATCCACTTCACCGGGCTCTCGTCACGCACTCCCGAGCCGAGAACCGTCCTGATCTTGCCGTCCTCCGCATCAATATAGTAAAGTTCTCCCCGGCAGTTGCAGAAATCGAGCACCCTCGTCTCGTCCTCTCTGTGCCACATTCCCTTGAGAGTGTCGTATACGAACAGGCTGTTTGCCTCGGTCATAATATCGCGCATGGAAATATAGTATTTGTTTCCAAGAGCACCCGCAACAGCCTCACCGTACTGAACGTCACCAAGAGCCGAGGATATTTCCACGGGGAGCGAGCCGTCATAGGCGCACACAGCCGATCTCGCCTTGTAATAAAGCACCTCGTTAACGATGGCAATACTTCGCGAACAGCCCTGCTGTACTCCGCGGCAGACGGTTGTCTGTATCTGATAATTAGAGGGATAATTGCCGTATACCTTGTGCATGCACCCCTCCTTGAAGAACAGAGGATATCCCATGTGCGTTATAGCGCCCGTAAACGCTCCGTCAGTACCCACACTCGCCGCGTATGAGTCTGTCGAAATACCCATGAAGCAGTTCCAGTTCTTGAAATCGCCCAGCTTCGAGGCGTATATCTCGTTGACGATCTCGCCGTTCTGCGCCTTGCCGTATCTGCAGCCCCAAAGTCGGTTTTCCGACTCAATGATGAAATCCATTGCGGGCATCTGTCTTGTGATGGTGATCGGCGTGTCCTGCGTGGCAACAGCGTCGAGAATACCCGTCACGACTATGTAATCGTCCCCTCTCGACCATATGATCATATTGGTGTTGAGGTCTGCAAGCTCCGCACTCGTGATACCCGATATGTTGACGCCGTCGTTCTCGGCAAAGTCCGCGCCGATACCGGTCGCGCTTATCTTGATATAAGTACTCGCCACACTCACCCACATGGAACTCGTCGCGGAATACTGCTTGAGCGCGTGAGGCACGCTCGAGGTATCTATCCACAAGTCCATATTATCGGGATTTGCGGGCGCAGTATCCTGAACCATAGCACCCTCGAAGACGGAGCCGTCGTTCTTGCAGAGCGTAAAGGTAACGGTCGAGGAGGTTGTCACACTCGCCTCAATAGTTCCGTAGTCGGTGAGATCTTCGGTGTTTATATATTTCTTGTCGGGCATGATGATAATGTACGCGCCCATAGATATCAGAGTCTTGGTAACGCCGTCAACCGTCAGCCCCATTTCTATCCGCTCATCATTGATAACAAATCCGCTCCCGTCAACGTAGCAGAGCGAGTCCTTGCCTATAAGTCCCTGCGCCGTCTCGGGCTCGGCGTATACCCCGCGCCTCTGTCGTGGCGAGAGGACGGGATAATTCAGAGAACTCAGGTTCTTCATGTCGAAAAATTCGCCGTCCCCTATGCGGAGATTGTGATTGTATCCCCGAAAGACGTCAACAGACTCCCTTGTTGCGGGGATCTCCGATATATTCGGATAATATCTCATATTCGCGCCCCCTCTCAAAAGCGGAATCTCGGTCCGTGGCTCTTAGGCATATGCTCACGGTTGTAATACTTCTCAAATGCCGCCATTGCGGTGTTGTATACTATCATGCTGTTCTGATACTTCGCGCCCTCGCCGTTTGCATAGTCTATCTGCATCTCAAGGTAGTGTACGTATACGTCGTCGTAAGGCGCGGGTATAAGCAGCTCGGTGGTAAGAAGCGTCTCGTCATTGTAGCCGTTAAAAACCACCTCCTCGCCGCCATCGTGCGTGTCTATGATCTCGGTCTTGACCGTGCCGTCAAGGGAAGAAAGCCAACGCACCTTTTCCTGCTGGCTGTAGCTGTTGGGCTTGACCCTGTCGGTGCGGTTGATCGCTTCAAGTATTGTCATTCTGTGTCCTCCTATTAATTGAAATTTGCCTCGGCAAATTTCTACCTTCACATTCCGCTTCAGCGGAATATATCACTCGCGCAAAGCGCGAATATCACTCGCACAGCGAATATCACTTCGCCGAAGGCGAAATATCACTATAACAAAGGGGGCATAAGCCCCCTTGGTTATACAGCTCCCGGCAGGGGCTTATTAGCTTCTGCGAGCATCTCGTCAACGTGCTCGTCCATCTTCGCCTGTGCCGCGACCGAACGCTCCCATTCAGCCTTTACCTCGGGCGGAACCATGGAATCCTTGCCCTTGGGCAGAAGATAACCCACGCCGTTAACGCTGATGAAAACGTTCGGCTCGTCGTTCGCCGCCCCTCTCGGAATGTGAAGCTTTACGTAGTTTTTCTTGTCTGTTGCCATAGGTATCACCTATCCTTTCTGTGATAAGATTTGCCCGAAAGGCGGTTTTCGCAGCCCCTCGGTGCGTGGTTTGATTGTTTGGTATTGTTATAGCGTTATACAGTAATTTTCCCGTGCTGTCCGTGAATGTTAAAGTCTTATTTAATCAACAACATACTGCTTCACTCCGTACTCTGTTGTGACGATGTCAATTCCTTTGCTTCTTGCATAATCAATCGCATCAGAGATAATATCAGCTTGGTCTTGCTGAAAATCACTATCACTTGTGTGTATCATCCATATCATCCAACCTGTACCTGCGGTTGCAAGTTCATCAAGCATACTTTGGAGATTTTCGGTTGTTAATGTGTCATTTGGGTCGATACTCCATCTTTCAATGCCATATCTGTTCGTGGAGTATTTTTGGTTTGTGCTTCCGCAATCGGGCAAAATGCCATAGTCATATACCATTTTAGCGGCATTCACGCATTTCGGCAGACTTGCAGAATTTCCAGCAAACACAAATCCGTTCGATTTAAGTCCATTTGCCAGCAGGAAATTTTTCATCATCTGATAGTCATACTGAATTTCATATTGCTCTAAATCAGTTGCCCTTGCTTCACTCATGTGACACCAAGAATGAGATAGAATTTCTGCTCCTGCCACAGCACAATTTTTAAGCGTTTCCATGTTCATAGCAGAAGTTTCTTCTCCAACTCTTTGACCGATTACCGCTGTACCGATAGGTACTTTCTTTGCCTGTATAATTGGCAGAAGCAAAGTCGCAAATTTTTGATATCCATCGTCATCTATGATTGTCAACATAGGGTTCGGATATTGTACTTTGGGAGCAGCATAAACATGAGGAATAAACACCTCGTCAACAGTTGAGCCACTACGAACACCTGCGCGAAATGCTATTGTAACTGCATCCATTGGAATGGTGAACTCTGTACTTGTAGCCGTCGAGGAATTATATATTTCGGAACTTACCGAATCTGCGTTGTATGCAGTAACTGTAAAAAATATATCATATGTCGTGTTCGCATCAACGATATATTTTTCTCCTACAACAAATCCGTCGGGTATTGTATCTTTGAAAATAGCATAGCTTGTCACAGCGGTTGATGTACCACTGATTTGATAACCGCCCTCCCCATTGTCAATCGGCGTAAATGTGATGCCGTTTGATGTTAGCGAAGTAGTCCTCTTTGGTATTAAATCCTCTTCGGGTGTTGTGCTTCCCGTTGCTTTCTCGATTTGTTCAGTAGCCCATTCTTTCGTCGCATAAAATTCTAAATCGTTCTCACTTGCAGGCGTATATCCCAAAGCGTTCGCAATGTTTTCGGCTGTTACATTGGCATCAGAACCGTCCTCGCCCTGTGCTTTCACTCCCGTATCGGTATCTCCGATATACCAATTTCCGTTATCACCGATGTGAGGAGTTATACCGTCCATATCTTGTGCTTCCCACTCTGTAGGCTTTCCGTTATCATCTACAGATTTGACTTTCAGTATATCACCAACAGATGCAGATTCAACACGAGGTACTGTAGTAGGGATATAGTTCTCATCTAACGGGCTATATACTTTTTCGTATGTTCCGAATTCAAGTGTGATATCTTGATAGTCAAAATATTTACTATCTTTGCTTACACGAATAGTCCAACCGTTAGTATCATTTCTATTTTGTGCTATTGCGATATCTAAACCGTTGTCCTTAATGCTTGAATTTCCTTCTTCGTGTGAGTCATTACCGAACAAAGAAGGATCTCCATAACCAGATGCACTATATTCATCTATTACATAGGGGGGAATGTAAATTTTGGGAAGCGAGATCGGCGAATCGTAGCTGACTCTACAAAGCACAGACATTTCCCAGGTATGTGTTCCTTCTACAGCAATAACTTCAAACTCTTTCAATATGGCGCCCGCTGTTCTGGCTACTCCCATTAAAGTGAACGACGGAACAAAAACTTCTTCGACCTTGTGTGTGCGATTATATATATAATCTGGTTGTGTTGAATCGTTCTGATTCCAATTACCTCGTGCCTCTACAGCTTTCCAATCCACGGGCTTTCCGTTTTCGTCAAGCTCTTTGACAACGATTGTCTGTCCGACTTCTGCGGTTTCGGGTCTAAAGATTACATTCTCTCTCCCCTTGACAAAATTCTTCGCCGCGGAGTCGTTCTGAGAGAGGTCGGGGCGCGAATCGATAAACGCGGATTCCTCGGAGAAATATTTCTCGCGCCAACGCTTGTATTCCTCTATTTCAAGAGCAACACCATCGGGAACGGTCACCGTCGCACCCGGCTCATACGTGTATTTCACACCGTTGTGCATTACCACAAAGGGGTTTGTGCCGTCGTTGGGTATTGTTACTGTTTTACTCATTAATTAATTTCCTCCTTGTAAGAGATAAGGGGCATGGGAACTTCCCATGCCCCCAAAGCTCAATTAATTTGCTTCGTCGGTTGCGCTGTAAGAAGAACAGCTCATAATGCGGAGCAGTCTCTCGGGATAAAGGATAGTCGCGCCGTTGGTCTCAAACTTGTAGCCAATGGTCGAGAACTGATTGAGAGGACCGCCTACCTGACTCTTGTCCTTGACGATCATCTCAAGCGCGCCGCCCTCGGGGTCGATGATACCGAAAGCGTCCTTACCGAACATGTATGTAGCGTATGTCACGCCGCCCGCCTTGTTTGCGTAATCGTCGCCGAGAATGGGAGCGAATACGTTTTCAATGAAGCGGCAGCCGTGGATCTCACCGATCTCGCCGTTGTAGATCTCATCGGGCTTTGCGTACTTGTGCGCCTCGATCCAGTCCTTGGACTTGCGGAGGTCATATGCAACGGAGGGGTGAATGACCGCGTAATACTTGCCATTGATGGTGGGAACGCGGTTCTTCTTCATGATGGTGACAGCCTTTGCGACCATATCGGGAGTGAATACGCTCATAACGTCGGCAGTAGCCTCCATATCACCGGGAGCGGTGGGAGTGCTTGCAACGGTACCGTCCGCAATGTTCAGGTTGTCGCAGTAAAGGACGTTGGTGTTGATAAGAAGCGCGTCGCGGATAAGGGTCTCCTGAGTCTCCGCTGCGGACGCGCCCATCTCCTCGGTAGCACCGAGAATGACGTCATCGTATGCGTGAAGTTGAAGCTGGTCGGTGACGGCAGCATATGTACCGTACTGATCGATAGAACCGGTCTTGGAGCTCATACCGAATTTCTGACCGGTGGGAATAACACCCTCAACGAGCTTTGCGGCCTTTGCGAAGGTGTTCCACTTTCTCCACTCCACGGTCTTGCCGTGCTTCTTGGGGAGCGTCTGCTTCTTTGCGAACTGTGCATAGAACAGCTCAACGCGGGCATTCTCAAGGAGCTCGGTGTCATAGAAAGTCTTGAGCTCGCCGTCCATGGTGTTAACGGCATCAAACGCCTGAGTCGAACCGTCGTAGGCGTTGACGTAATTGCCGGTAGCGTTTACGAGAGTACCGGCGTCAGCAAAAAGCTGAAGATTGATTTCGAAAAATTTCATTGTGTTTTCTCCTTCCTGGAATGAAAATGATGTCGGAGGGAGAAGTGTGTTATTTATCTCTTTCCGGGATACACTGTCTCCCCACGTGCCATTCTCGCGCGGAGATCCTTCTTAAAGGCTTCTCTCTGTTCGCGGCTGGCGTTTCTGTAGTCGAATGTGGTCGCGGAAGGTGCCTGACCCGAAATACCGTTCTCGTCGGGGCGACGCTGTCCTGCCTGAATGTTCTGTGAGATCTTCTGCGCGGTGGCTTTGGCTGTCGCCTGCATGACCGCTGTCTGCATCTCGTCGTGATGTACGGCATAATATGCGTCTCTTACGCTGATTCCGATATTGGGAGAGGTCATGCGGGCAAACACGGGATTTTTCAGCTCGGTCGCAAGGTCGAAGTTCGGAACGATCTTCTGCATCTCCTTGCCCTGATTTTCAAGGCTTGCGAAATGGTTTCTGATCTTCTGCTCCTGCAGAGTGATCTCCTGCGCTCTCTGTGCTCTCGCGGTGTCGCGCTCCTGTCGGTCGATCTGCATAGCGGTCTCAACAGACGTTCCCATCTGTAAAGCCTTCTCCTCATAGTAGGAGGCGTCGCTGCTGATCGCCTTTTCGAGTGCGTCATAGTCCATGTTTGCGGGGTCGAGCTTGTACTTTCTTGCAAGAAGCTCGAGTGCGGGAGTGATCTTTGAAAGCTGATCCTCCGCATTCTTTGCGGACTTGAGGCGCGAACGTATAACAGCCTGCATCTGCTTGTTATACTCGGGGTCTGCCATGATCTCGTCCCAACTCATACGAGCGGGCGTGTCGGTCTTTTTTTCTTCCGTGGGGTTCTCGGCAGCGGCGGCCTGCTCGGTGTTTTCTGCGGCTTTAGGCTCTGTTTCCTCGGTCTTTGCCTGAGTTTCGGGAGCCTTGGCGGCATATCTCGCCCGTCTGCGAATCTTATCCTCGGGAACACCCAATTCCCTCAGTCTCTGTCCGGCGTCAACAGTCGCATTATCGCCCGTGGTTGCTCCCTCCCCACCGCCTTCGCCTCCGGTGCCTGCACCCTCACCGGCAAAGAACTGAAGATTGAGCTTGAATAATTCATTCATTGAGTATGTCCTCCGATTTATTCTGCCGATTAGGTCGGCGAGTCCTATATCAAGCCGTTCACGGCTTATATATTAAAATTTGATCTCATAAGAGAGATTTTCGGGGTAATTCCTTGCAAGGATCTCAAATCCCGCGCAGATCGCGTCACACACAAGCGTGATCGCCGCTTTGTATTTCCGCTTTGCCTTGAATGATACCTCCGCGTCGCCTGCGTCAAGTCTGATCTTGAGTTTCTTTATCTGCCTTGCCTTGTGCGTGTTCTTTGCGAACGAGGCAAGCGTATAGACGAGGATAGAAACCGAGGCACAAACGAGATCGTGTCCGACCTCACCGCTGTCCGCGTGTCCCTCGACCGTCAGCTTGGTTGCATTTCTGTCGTAAATTACCTTTATCATTTGCCTCCTGCCTTTCTTGTCACTCTGCCCCCGCTCGGCTGTGAAGCTTCATCAGAGGTCGCTCTTGCGTTGTTCATCTTGGTGTTAGCTCCGCCTCGGTCACCCGTCATTGCTCGGCTCTGGGGCAGTCCTGCGCCCCCCGAGGGAACGCCCGCACCGCCGGTGGTCATAAGAATGTCCTGCGCGATCTGCTCTGCCGCCATCGGGTCAAGCTGCTGCGCAAAGGTAAGCGCAAGCTGCATGTATTGAAGGAGCTTCTGGAACATCGTTCCGTTCTGCGCCACCTTCTGCATAATGCCGTCTTTGCCGTCAAACTCCATCATGTCAAGGCACATAAGCGTCTGATCGGTCATCTGCGGATTGAAGAATCCGAGCTGGAAGAACTGCAGCGCAAGCTCGTTCTGCGTGACCTTGGTATATACGTTCTTCTTCTGCGCCGATACCTTGACATCGAACACGGGAAGCCTGAACCCACCGCCGTCGCCGAACGCCGCACCCTGATCCTGAAGCTGAATGCCGTTGTTTATGTAGGTCACGTACTCCTCTGCGCCGTACTGTCCGAGAATGCGGAACTGACGCGGCATGTCGTAGAACTGACGAATAAGCTCAATGCAGATATTAACGATCTCCGAGTAGGCTCTGTAGGAGCTCTGTGTGCTGTCTCTGCTTCCTTTGCCGCTTGCCTGCTGGAGTGCCGCAATAGCCGAAGCAGCGGTTACACCCGAGCTGATATTACCCGTGCTCGTCTCGGTGTTGCCCGAGGTCTCTCGCAGCTCCTGAATGGTGCGGTCAAGCACGTTGACGTATACGCCGTCAAGATTGTTGTGCTCAATGCGTCTCAATGAGTCCTCCGAGGCGGTCGTAACGTGCACGAGGGGCTTGGATAGGTCAAGGAACTCCTGCTCATTCACAGAGCCCTCACCGCGTGAGAAATATCGCGGAGTCGCTCCCACCATAGCGTTCTTTACAAAGCTCGTATTGAGCATATCAATCGTTGTCTGCGGATTGCGGCAAAGATCAACGTAGCCGTAACCGCAAGGCGACCCCTCGATCGGGAACAACGGGTCAAATACGTAGGGGTAAAGCCCGTGATCGTAAAGACCGCGCATAGCCATCTCGGGGTCGTTCTCTGTCGCATACAGAACAACGTCGCCCACGAATTTGCAATACTGCAATATCTTTCTGCCCTGCGCGTAAGTGTGATAATACACGTCAATGACCGTGTGCTTGTTCTCGGTCGGCACGTGATCGTCGTAAAGAAATTTTGTACTAACGAACGACTGCCCCTTGAGCTTACCCGCAAGCTCTGGGTACTTCTGCTCAAGCACGTCCTTGTCGTTAAGTTCGGTATGGAAGAAATAACGGCTCTTTTGAATATCTGTAACGCCCGGCTCCCAATAGAGATTAAGCAGATTCGCACGCTCAACGCTGATGTCGCCGAGTCCGTTCAGCTTCGACTTGTCCCATACAGCCTTGTAAACACCCGTGCCCGTCTTGACCTTCTGCCACATGACGTCCGAATAGGTGTCCTCGAAGTGGTTCTGCTCAAGAATGCAGGGAATGATCGAGGAAAGCATACGCGCCTCGCCTCTGTCACCGCTCTCACGCGGAAGAATGTTAGGCTCGGGATAGGCTTCCATAGCGTCAGCGTGCTTTGATACCAGCACGTTATGAAGCCAGCCCGATACGCTCTTATATCCGCCGTCCTTCTCGATCTCGGTCTGTCTCTGCTCCTCCGTAGAATTGCGCAGCTTCCACCAATTCTCCGAGGCTACAATGCGCGACTCGGTCTGCGTCTTGCCCGCCTTGTATTCCTCAAGAATCGACATAAACTTCTTAAGCTGCTCGGGACCGATAACGGGAGCCTTCGCAGCCATAGCCGCTGCCGCCTCCGCAGGGTTTCCGGGTCTCTTTTCTATTTCCATGGATTAACTCCTCTCAAATATATCCTCGTCTGTGTTGCTTCTCGCTGAACTGATTCAGCGGGTCTGTAACGATAGGCTCGTGCTTCGTTGTCGCAAGCGGTTTTATAGGTCTCGACATACACATGTAGCGAATAGAATCACATGCGTGATCTTCCAAATCGCTGTCAAGATCTTCGGGATGCGTTTCCGAAAACAGCATCAGCGGGATCGTGCGTCTCGCTGCCTTGCAATTGTTAAAGAAATACATTCTCGGATAACCGTTTTCGTCAAATTGCAGATAATATCTCATCATAAGCCACCCCGCAACACGCTCGTTGTCGCCGGGCGTAAAATATATGCCATATTTCTCGGCTATTTCGGCTGTGCTCGGACCTCTTGAAGTGTCCCATATCGAAGGGTCTGCCACGCTGTCAACGATCTTGCGCCCCTTAAGCCACGAGTGCTGACTCTCAAGCTCTGCAAATCTTCTGAATTGCTCCTCCGGTGTCCATTTAACACCTTCGTTTGGCGTCTGTGTGCAGCCGTAGAATTCAAGAATGTTATATAAAACGCCGTCATAGTCAACCGCCCAATACTGAAGAGAGAACGGCTTGTTATACCCGAAGTCGTAACTCCGCATTATATTCCAACCTCTCGGTATGTTAAAAGGCTCTATAACGTGAGTAAACCGTCTTTGTACAAGTGCTTCCTCTGGAGATATACCCGCTTCGTGACAAAGCTTAATGTCAGGCGAATCTCTCCACTCGGCGAAATACTGACCCGAAAAGCTATCCCAATCTCCGTAAAGAAGCGCTTTTTTCTCTGCCTCGGGCATTGATGCAAGCCTCGCGAGATAATCGGGGTCGTTCTCGAGTAGGATCTTATTGTCAAACACCGACGATGGTACAAACACCCTTGATGACCACTTTTCTTCGGTTCTGCCATCAGGATAATGGACTATTACCTTTTCCCATATCGTTGTCATAGGCTTCGCCGCAGTTATAAAGCGCTCCTTTACCCAACCGTGACCGACGCCTCCGGGGTTCGCCGTACTTCGTATGTAACACCTTGTTCCCGGTCCGTTCGGTCTGTTTCTTGATTTCAAGTAAATATACTCGTCGTATGTAAAATGCGTAAGCTCGTCAAATGCGATAAAGTCATAAGCTTTGCCCTGATAATTCAGCTTGTCCTTCGTGTGTTGCATTGAGCCAAACACGATCTTTGCGCCGCTTGGAAATGTCCAAGTGTGCTTCGCCTCGTTATATTTTGCCTTCGGAAATGCAACAGAATAGTATCGCTGTGATTTCTCGATAAGCTCGGTAAGCTGCGGGAACGTCTTACGGATAATAAGTGCCTTGTAATAAGGGATATGCACTTGCCGTGTTGCCTCTATAACCAAAGCGTCCGACTTTCCACCACCGGCAGCACCGCCATATAACGCCTCGTCTTCCGCGCGCATCATAAATTCCGCTTGTCTCGGTTGAGGCTTCCAAACGATATTATCCATTGGATTCCTCCTCTGTCGGCGGCTTGATCTCGCCCGTTATTTCAGGCATAAGCACAACACCGCTCGGCTTGTCATCATCTTCGTCTCTAACGGACGCCTCCATCTCAAGCTTCTTTATCCGCGCATCCTGCTCTCGGAGATCAGCGTCAGACTTGATCATCTGAATGTCCTTGATGTCCTTGAGCGCACCCGTGATGTGCTTGAGAGCCTGAGTATTCGCTATAAGCTCCTCGCCGTCGCAGCCCTCTATTGCCTTCTCGATCTTGTCAAGAAGCTTGTCAGCAACCGTAACGACTCTTGCAGCCCTCTTAGCCTGCTCATTGCCAATGGCGTTTATAGTTTTTGATAGTGTTTTGGTGAGGTATTGTTCACGTTGTTCTGCCCACCCCTCTTTGCGAGCCTTATCGCCTATCGAGGTGTAAGATACACCGTATTTCTGCGCGAGCTTCCTGTATGAGGAAGACTCGTCCGTAATATAATCTTGTCGAATTGCATTCCAATCCACACAGGAAAAACTCCTTTCTGCTTTACGGCTTAATTATATCAAACGGTATGCCGAAATCTAAACCCACCCCCCACCGGGAAAATAACAAAAATCGAGGGGCATTTTTCAGCCCCCCGATCATTCCGGGTATT
>JBJDZD010000065.1:0-12178 GCA_051867815.1 Eubacteriales bacterium
CGATGAAGTAGCTTGCATTCATCTGGAAAAGAACGCCGGATTCAAGCAACCTCTCAAGATCGCCCTCTGCCTGATAGGAGATATATCGATCTATATGCGCCAGCACTACCTTCACCTTGCCGGAACGCGACAGCACGGAAACCTCGTTGAGTGTCATTTCCGACCATCTCTCAAAGGGCATTTCCAGCAGCAGTACCCGACTTCCCTCTATACAGAGCCTTTCAAGTCCCTCCATACGGCGTATTCCGTCGTAATAGTTTACCTCCGCGCCGAGCAGTATGCGCGGCATACCGTCGGTGAGCGTGGGCTTCAAAAGCTCAAGCGACGCGCGTCTTCTTTCGATAAAGCGGTCAAGCGACGTGCGGTTGGGGTAAAAATGCGGCGTGGCTATCACTTTGGTGATACCCTGTGCCTCAAGCATGCGCAGCATGGCACAGCTCTCTTCGACACTTGCGCTCCCGTCGTCGATGCCGGGAAGTATGTGGCTGTGAAAATCCGTCATGGCACGGCTCAGACTTCCTTGCCGTCGTTATCGGAAGTATATTCGTAATTCTTATACTTTTTATACTTGCCGTAGGCGGATGAATCGTGCTTTGCACCGTTGATGACGCATCCGAGGAGCTTAACACCGGAAAGCTGAAGCTGTCTGAAGCATTGAGCAACATCGCGCTTTTCGGCATATCCCTCGCGAACGACGACGACAAGACCGGTTATATGCCTTGAGATCGCCATTGCATCGGTTACGACATTGACGGGCGGAAGATCGATGATGATGCAGTCAAAATACTCCGAAAGCTTACTAAGCAGGCTTCCCATTCTGTTCGAGCCGAGAAGCTCGGAGGGATTGGGAGGAAGCTCGCCGGACGTCATAATATACCAATTATCGAGAACTCCCGACCTCATGGACGAAAGGGATATCTCCTTTTTCTTGTCTATGAGATAATCGGTAAGACCGACCCCGCTGCCGATACCCATTTTCTTTGCGATACTCGGAATTCTGAGGTCGCCGTCGATCAGGAGGACTTTTTTGTCGCTCTCCGCCAGAACGTAAGCAAGATTGATCGACGTGGTGCTTTTACCTTCGCCCCTCGCCGCGCTCGTTATGCCTATGATGGGGCATTTGACATCCTCGGGAAGAGTAAACTGAAGGTTGGTACGAAGAGCCTTATATTGCTCGATCGATGTGAAGTCGAGGTTTTTATGAAGCGTGTTCGACACGGCGGAAGCCGAAAAAGGAGCCGTTCTGTGCTTCTTCAAGAAGCCAAAATTGATTTTTTTCATTTCTCGGCCCTCTTGGTCTGATAATAATATCCGTAAGGCTTGGAGTCGGTCGAACTGAAATCGGGAATCTTTGCCAGAACGGGACAGTCGTAATTCTGAAGGATGTATTCCTCACCGCGAACGGTGCCATCCATCAGGTCTATGACTACGATAACGGCCATTGATGCGATCATGCCGAGCAGCATGCCAATTGCCGTGTATCTGGTAATGCTCGGCGACACCTTTTGAGTATCGACAATGGCGGAATCGACCACCTCCATGGTGCTTCCCTCGATAACAACGCCTATTCTCTTGGGAAGAACGACCGCAATCGTATTTGCTATCTCGGCGGCCTCGTAGGGGTCCTCGGAGGTAACTGTGACACGCATTACCTCGGTACCGTTTACCGATTCTGCCTGTATCATGTCCGAAAGTTGTGATGCGGTATAGGGAACGTCGGCCTTTTCAATGACCTCGTCAAGAGTCGTGCGGCTCTTGAGTATCACGGCATAGGTTTCAAGCAGGCTTCTTGCGCCGACTATCTGCGAGCTGCTTATGATATCTTCGAACGAAAAGCCGTTGTTGACATACAGCATTACGGATGCAGAATACTTGGGAGGAATTCCGAAAGCGGCAACCGAAAAGCCGATGCTCCCTGCGAGCAGAATTGCGAGAGCAATTATCCACGCCCGTTTCCAAAGCACTTTAATTATATGTAACAGATCAATAGTAAGCTCGTCGTTATTGACAGGCGTTTTATCCATAAATCTTTTGACCTCCGTATATTGGAACATGAGCGGCTTACGCAAAAACACGCGAAATCAAGCACAAACACATATGTCATTATATTATACCATAAGTAAAATCAAAAATCAATACTTTTTAATTATTTCGTGGGATTTATATTCTCGCTCATGCATGAATCGGGCAAATGCTGCTTATAATAGGATCGTTTCGCCGTCCCCGAAAAAGCGAAAGACCGCCTAACGGCGTGCACGGTTAGCGGTAAACTAAAATTCAGTTTACGCCGTTCCGAAATATTCCTTGCGACTTAAACAGCCGCATTCCGCAAGCGGAAACGGAATATTTCCCAAACAAAGTGCAGACCGAAAAGGCGGCGGCCCTTGCTGATGAGATCATTTAACTATCTTGTTCTCTACGTATTCAAATCCGAGACGGTTGATGGTGTCCGCAAAGCGTTCTCCTGCAATTCCCTCGTCGCGGAACAGGCAGATAGCGCGCTCGATGACATCCATAACCTCTTCCTCGCTCGTGAAGAGCTTGGAGAGCGCACGGCCGTTTGCCGTCTTCTTGCCCCAGCGACCGCCAATGCAGATCTTGTAGCCGTTGACGTATTCGGTTATTACGCCGAAGGGGCAGGAATTTCTGCATCGTCCGCAGCCGTTGCAGTCCTCAACCGCGAGCTTACCGTCAACGACGTTTGCCGCCTTGATCGGGCATGCCTTCTCAACCTGGCATTTCTTGCATCCGCGGCACTTTTCAATGTCGTGGACGGGAATTAGCTGACCGATGATGCCGAGGTCGTTGAGGTCGGGCTTGACGCAGTTGTTCGGGCAACCGCCGACCGCGATCTTGAATTTGTGCGGCAGCTTTACGCCGTGGTAGCCCTTATAGAAACGTTCGTGGATCTTATCGCTGAGATCGTATGTATCGATAAGACCGAACTTGCAGGTCGTACCCTTGCAGGAAACGACGGGGCGAACGAGCGCACCCGTTCCGCCGGTCTCAAGTCCGCGCTCGGCGAGGAACTCGATAAGAGGCTGAATATTGTCGTATTTGACACCCTGAATCTCAATGGTGAGTCTGGTAGTCATCGTTGCCTCACCGCTACCGAAGATGTCTGCAGCCTCGGCGATGGCGCGATGCTCGTCCGATGTGATCTTGCCGTTGCGTGTGATTACACGAACGTTGAAAATATCATCGAATCTCTTGTCCTGAAGGCAGCCGAGCGCTTTGACGCGGGCGATGTCTTCGGGGGTCAGTTTGCAGTTGCTCATAATATAAGCTCCTTTGTTCATAAATTTACAATTTAATTATAGCAAACAAGAGAGCTGATGTCAAGAGAAAACTGCAAATTGTCGAAACATTGCGATGAAAATTTCAGAAATTTCAAAAAAGCTATTGACACGCCGATTTTTTTATGCTATAATATACAAGCACTTATGAATGATCTGCTTCCTGCCGGTGTGGCGGAATAGGCAGACGCCAGGGACTTAAAATCCCTTGCTGCGAAAGCAGCGTACCGGTTCGACCCCGGTCACCGGCACCATTCACAGTGGCTCAAATCAATATCGCGGAGTGGAGCAGTTGGTAGCTCGTCGGGCTCATAACCCGGAGGCCGTGTGGTTCAAGTCCCACCTCCGCAACCAAAAACACAGCACCGCCCGATGGGCGGTGCTGTGTTTTTGACTACGAATCGGCTCGCTTGAAGCACTCCGAGCCTCCCGAAGCGGCTCGGACGGATCGCGCCGCGAAAAACTCCGATCTTGCTCTCACTTCCACGCGATCCCGTGGTTACAAGCTCCCACCTGCGCAACCGGTTAGCGTGTTCGTAACGGATTCACGAACACGCCTTTTCTATTCAAATCCGTTATGAACTCTCGTACCGCATGAAAACGATCCGAACATTCTCTTACTTGGAGAGTCGTTCGGATTATTTGTTCTATTTGAGTATCCCAATTTTAATAGCAAGAAATGAAAATAGCCTCCGACAAGTTTTGATACTCGTCGGAGGCTTAACTATTAGATTTTTTCAGCGTATTTTTCGAGGTCAGAAATAATCTTCTTGAATCTTTCTTCATTTCTTACAAGATCAAATCTGTTATCTTCTAACGCTTTCAATCTGAGATTACAGGCATTACCCTTATAGTTTTTAGAAGTATTTGCTTTCACATGCTTCATGCGATTTACCATTGGCGCTGTGTAATTCATATCTTTTAGATTTGCTTCGATAATTGCATATCTACAGCTTTCTTCGAGTGCTTTTAGCGTGTTATCTACATCCTTTAGTTCTGCATATTCAAGAGCTATATGACGGTAGTAATAGGATATATCAAAAGCATAAAAACCAACATTATCATCCGAATACAAACGTTTAAGGATATCGATTGCAAAGGTATATGCTTCAATAGTTTCTTGGTGCGAAAAATGTGTTTTTGAAACCATACTTGATGCCGTCATCGCCGCCGTATGAATCAAAGACATCATATAGCTTTGGCAAGCCTTAACGCCTTCTTCACCATCAAGAATAGTGCTTCGGAGGTCTTCTCTTGTAATGTTAAACGTACCACTCATATCCGCATAGTGTAATGCTTTTTCTTTGTCGATATTATCATAAGTGTAACACAAGCATTGTACTGCATTTTCTCTTTGTCGTGTGTCTGTTGATCTCTGTAAAAGTTCTTCTCCAAGTGCAATAATACGTTCCGCTTCATCTTTAGGGCAAGGATACACCGCATCTCTGTTAATTGCATGCATAAGACCTTCGATAACACGACAATCATTCGGAAACTCCGCATATGCTTTTTCCCATATTTCAAGATTTTTCTGATTTTCACCGTTTTGACAGTAAATCTTACTTTGTCTCTGATATTCGCAAATAGTCTCCTCAACTCTTACTTGATCTACACAAAGCAATTCATCAACAGTCACATCAAAATAAAATGCTATTTTAGGCAACAAAGTGATATCGGGAAAGCCTTCGCCACGCTCCCACTTTCCGACAGATTGCGGCGTAATTCCAAGATGGTTAGCAAGAGCTTCTTGTGTAATATTTTTCTGCTGTCTTAATGCGCGTAATTTCTCTTTCATGTTAATTTCCATAAATTCAATCCACCTTTGTTTAGATTGATAAGCGCTTATCTTGACTATATTATAGCAAATGGTTATTACTATTTCAAGAACCGCAAAGTTTTTTTGCAAGTGTTATTTACAACGAATGGTTGTTTTGATAACATGGCGGATTCCTACGGTTTGGGAATCCGCCTTCTCACTCGTACCAAAATAAAGCCTTGAGCGAGTTTTTGCTTCTCGCCCAAGGCTCTTTTTTGTCCCAAACGGGATTGATTATCGGTTTTTGTTTTTTTTACCCGAATCCGACTAAGTGTCAGTTTAATATATACCGTCCGGGAGCTTATGCGATAATGATATCGAGCGCAGTATCCTTTACGGAAATCGCATCTCCGTTTATTGCGAGGAGGACCTCATCTCCCTCATTACCGCTGTATTGGGCGATTACATGGTTTCCTTCGCCGATATCAACCGAGGCATAGGAAACAGAACCGTAATCGAGAACTTGCGAAACCTTTCCGCGAATAACGTTTTCACCCTTTTCGACAACGGCAACAGAGTCCACGCCGAAGATATACGCGAGCGGTGTATGGAATATCTTTGTTCCCTTGCAGGCGAAGAGCTTTTCGCAAAGCGCCTTCTTGGGAACGAGCCGCTGGCCGGAGATCTCCATATGGAAGTCGTATATTTTGGTGGCGTTGTTCTTCTCCTTTGAGAAGCTGCCGCGAATCTCGTTTTGCATATCGAGAGGAGCTATACCGCATTCTTCTATCGAGATGCACCTCATATCAATGTCAAAATCAACAATGTCTCCCGAGGAGTATCTTGCCTCGCCGTCCTCAATGGTAAAGAGCGTGAATTCTCCCACCTTAAGGCAATAAAGTGCTTTGCCCTCTATGCTCTCTGTCGATTGTACCGAGGCCTTGCCACTGCCCGAGCCGAGCTTGAGCGCGGATATCGGCATGGTCAGCTCTGTATCGCTCTTGTCCGCGCACGCGAGCGCAGGCGGAAGTGCGAATCGCTGTGATGCAAAGACTATGCTGCCGTCTTTGACGTCGCATCTTATGATATTCTGCTCGGGAATTCTCTTGAATATGCTCTTCTCGGTATTTTTATCGAAGGCATGGAACTTGTTCAGGTCTATCGAAATGTCGATAATATCGCCGCGGTGAACGACCGTGTCGGGGTCCGCCTTGATAACAATGCTTCCGCTCTTATCGGATATGTCCTCGGTATTTAGGTTGGCATAAACGAGCGTCTCGCCGCCGAGCACCTCAATAACACTTACCACGGCTTTTGCGGCGCAGCGTCCGTTATCGCTCAAAGCGCCTTCTCCCTCGATGCGCACGCCGTCCGGTCTTATGCCGAAAACGACGTCGCGCGTACCGTCCATATACTTAAGCGGAATCTTATCCGCATTCGTATAAGGCATCGTTATATCCGTTCCGCAAGCAAGGGCGAAGCGGACGTTCTCACCTTCCTTGAATATCTTCGCATCGAAGAAATTCATCTGCGGCGTGCCGATAAAGCCGGCAACGAACATATTATCCGGGTATTTATATAGATTTATGGGTGTATCTATCTGCTGGACATATCCCGACTTCATAACGACTATACGGGTACCCATGGTCATGGCCTCTACCTGGTCGTGCGTTACGTAGATAAAGGTCGTTCCGAGCCTTTCGTGAAGCAGGGATATCTCGGTTCTCATGGCCGCGCGCAGCTTTGCATCGAGGTTTGAGAGCGGCTCATCGAGCAAGAACACCTTGGGATTGCGGACTATCGCGCGACCGAGAGCGACACGCTGTCTCTGGCCGCCCGAGAGCGCCTTGGGCTTCCTTTCAAGATATTCGGTGATACCGAGAATCTGCGCCGCCTCCATTACCTTTTTATGCACTTCCTCACGGGGAAGATGCATGGTGCGGAGCGAGAACGCCATGTTATCGTATACCGTCATGTGGGGATAGAGCGCATAGTTCTGGAAAACCATTGCTATGTTTCTGTCCTTAGGCTCGCGGTTGTTGACGACCTCGTCGTCGATGCGAAGCTCTCCTGCGGTTATATCCTCAAGTCCTGCGATCATGCGCAGGGTCGTGGATTTTCCGCATCCGGACGGGCCGACGAATACGATGAATTCTTTATCATCGATATCCATGCAAAAATCGTTTACCGCCTTGACGCCTCCGTCATAGACCTTAAAAATATGCTTTAGTGACAAACTTGCCATATTTTTGTCTCCTTATTATTTGAATATCACAATGGAAAGTGGGGGCAACGTTATGCTTCCGTCGCCTACCGCAACCTTTGCGCCCGAATCGGATGCGTAAAGTTCTCCGACTATTTTGCCCGAGCCGAGCAGAGAGCTGCTTATGGTGAGAGTTTGCTCGAAGGAATCGAGATTGAAAACGACGGTTATCTGCTCGTCACCGTAGGTCTTGCGAACAACGCACAGATAGCTGTTGCCCTCGACAGGTATGTTTTCAACCTCTCCTCTTGCGATGGAGGGGAACATATTGCGGAGCTTCATCGCCTGCTTATAGTAGTTCAGAATACTGTTTTCATCCGCCATCTGTTCCGCAACAGAAGGGTAGAGATAGCTGTTCTCGTCTACCGGAGTACCTTCGGGCGAATTAATACAATAGCCCTCGTGTATGAATTTCTTTTCCCACTTCATGGCGATGCGCTTTGCAGGGTCGGAATTGGCGCCGTTTTTGCTTATCATTCCGATCTCTTCGCCGTAATAAACGAATACCGAGCCGTTCAGCATTGAGAGAATGCCGGCCGCCATCTTCAAGCTCTCCTCGTCAGCCATAAAGCTGCCGGGGCGCATATTGTCGTGGTTTGCAAGGAAGGGGGCGAGGATGCCTTGAGTGTAGGTCTCCTGAAGCTTCTCCATCCACTCGCCGAGCATCTTTCCGCTTTGGAATCTGACCACGGATGCTATCTGTCCCTCCGCCATTGCGCCGGTGAAGAGGAAGAAGGAATCCGCGCCGCTTTCATAATACTGATTGATTTGGAAGTCGGTTCCCTCCCATGCCTCACCAACAATGTAGCAATCGGGCTTTATTTTCTTTGCCTCTGTGTTAAGCCAGCTTAAGAAATCGACGTTTTTCGTAACATTTCCGGTATAGTAGCTCGTCACGGCATCCAGGCGGAATCCGTCAACGTCATAATCACGAAGCCAATATTCCATAATATTTACAATTTCGGCGCGAACCGCCTCGGAATCGAGATTCAAGTCCGGCATGCCCGACCAGAATCTCGATTCATAGAAGTAAGAGGTACCGCTTACCGCGCTGTAACCGCTTCCGGGATTGCCCTCGGTGAAATTGTAAAATTCTCCGTACTCTCCGCCGGGACGGCCGTTCTCGCGAATGTAATCGCAAGCCTCTGCAAACCACGGATGCGCGGATGCCGTGTGGTTGACGACTAAATCGAGTATTACGTTGATGCCTCTGTTATGCGCCTCGGTGACAAGCTCCTTCAGATCATCGAGCGTGCCGTACTCCGGGTCGATCGCATAGTAGTCCTTGACGTCATACTTGTGATATGTGGGCGACGGATGTATCGGCATTAGCCAAATACCGTTGAAGCCGAGGTCTTTTATGTAATCGAGCTTTTCCGTTACACCCTTAAGATCACCGGTACCGTCATTATCAGAGTCGTAAAAGCTGTAAACAAAGACTTCATACCAATTTCGGCAGTTATCGTCTATGATGTTCAGCTCCTCGCCGGTTTCTGTGTCTATGGGAGGTGTACAGGATGAAAGAAGGAACAGGCCGGCGAGCATAGAAATTGCCAGAATTAATGAAATTAATCTTTTCATTATTCCTCCTTATCCTTTGACGGCTCCGCCGGTTACGCCCTGAACGTAATACTTCTGCAACCACATAAACAATGCGGTAATGGGTGTCGCAACCACCACGGATGCCGCACAGAATACGCCGAACTGCATATTCAGGTTCGAGCGGTTGGTTACCCAGTCCCTCATGCCGACGGCAACCGTCCAGTCGGCTCTTGACGCGCCCGTAATGAGTGAGGCAAAGATGAAATCGCACCATGGTGCTATGAAGCTTACGAGAATCGTGTAAATTATTATGGGCTTTGAGAGCGGAAGAATTATCTTGCAAAAGACACGGAATCTGCTTGCGCCGTCAATTCTCGCCGCCTCATCGAGCGATTTCGGGATCGTATCGAAGAAGCCCTTTGATACGTAGTAGCTCATCGCCGCACCACCCGAATAAACGAGGATAAGTCCGAGAGTGGACGGAGCGTTAAGCGCTTTCAAAAGGAAGTATATCGCCGTCATGCTCATAAAGCCCGGGAACATTCCGAGAATGAGCATAACGTTCATGATGGGCTTGCGCGCCTTGAATCTCGAATGGCTGAAGGCATAAGCAACCATCAGGACGAAGATCGTTGTGAACAGCGCGCTGAATACAGAGACGAACAGCGTGTTTCCGTACCACTTCATAAAGCCCGTGTCCCAGCTCTCCGGGGAAAATAACGCCTTGTAATTGTCAAGCGTATAGTTTTGGGGGAAGAATCTCGTTGAGAATGCAACATGCTCCTTTTTGAACGATTGCAAAACAAGATATATAAGCGGAATCAGCCAAATGAATCCGAGCACGGAAAGGACGATATGACCGGCGGTGTTCGAAATAATCCTCTTTGCCTTTACGCCGTTGCGGCTGCGCTTGGTAAGCTTGGACAGCTCTATTTCCGCCTCCAACTTGTCTATTTCTGCCCAGTGGTTTGTGACTTCGGTTGAATTAATGTTCTTTTCTTCTGTCATTGGAAATTCTCCTCTCCCTTGACCGCCGACGATTTGTTGTAAACAATGAGCGAGAATACGGCGGAAATTACAAACGTGAGAATACCTATAATGGCGGCGAGCTTATAGTCCTGATTTTCGCTGGTCAGTCTGTAAAGCCAGGTAACAAGCAGGTCGGCGCCCTTAGCGGTGGGGTCGTAGTCCGGAAGTGCCGGGCCTCCGCCGCTGAGAAGGTAGATTACGTTGAAATTGTTAAGATTTCCGATAAACTGCGTAATAAGATAGGGGCCTGTTACGAAAAGCATATACGGAAGCGTTATCTTCATAAATCTGCGCACGGGTGATGCACCGTCTATCCTTGCGGATTCATAAAGATCGGCAGGGATATTCATCAGAATACCGCTGCACATCAGCATGGTGTAGGGCACGCCGATCCACATATTTACGATAATTACGCCTATTCTGGTATGAAGAGCGTTGTTGCTGAAGTTGAAGTAAAAATCTCCGGGTAGCTTCTCAATCCAGCTTGTGATGATTCCGACATTCTGGGTATCAACTCCGTCCGCCGAGAACAGCATCAGCGACATAATGAGGAGCGATACAAACTGCGGCACTGCAATGGTTATGACGAATATCGTGCGCCAGAACTTTTTGAATCTGATTCCCTTTTTATTTATGAGCATGGCAAGAAGCATACCGCCGAAATAGTTCGTGAAGGTTGCGAAGAATGCCCATATTACAGTCCAGAGAAGTATATGCAGGAACGTATAGCCGAGACCGCTTTCATTCCCGAAGGTTGTAAAAAGGTCCTTGAAGTTTTCAAATCCGACCCAAGAGAAGAGCGTGGTATTAATTGGTGTTGAGCGGTCGTAATTCGTAAATGCAATCAGTATCATTGCAATCAGAGGAATCACGGTGAAAATAACGACGCCCAGAAGAGGAACTGTAAGCAGCGTTACGTGAATCTTGCTGTCAAGAAGCTCGCGGACGTTTTCTTTGAAGGTCGCAGGCTTCAAACCTATTGCGATATCCTGCTCGTTTTTATAGCTTTCCCTGACAGAGGCATAATATATAGCTATAAACGTGCAAACCATAAGCACGGCAACGACACCGTAAAGCAGGAAGAGGAAGGAGTTATCTCCCTCGGTTACCATAACGTAATCTCCGAGATCATCGTCCCAGCCCTCGGTATATACCTTATATCCGAATTCGCCGCCCGTGAAAATAGCTTTGAAAAAGCTTGAAAGATAGAACCAGCCGTTAAGGAAGCTCATATATACGGCAAAGCCAATCTCTATGAAAAGATACATAAGTCCGCGAACTGTCTGGCCTCTTGTAAAGTGGCCGAAGCCCATTACGGCGTATGAAAGTTTGGTAGTCGCGTTTCCATCGCGGAAGCCGAGCGCATAATTGCGGCAAACAGAGCCGACTCCCTTGAAAAACGAAACAATACCCTTCCAGATTGCGACAAAGAAGCCGCAAAAACGCCGGCCGAAGCCCTTAAAGAAGGACTTAAGCTTATATATGAATTTTTCCCAAGGGTTCATTGCGTAATAATTGAAATCCACAGCATTGCCTCCTTATTTCTGAATTTGTTACAGCCGATTGTAAAAGTCAGTGATCATAAAATTCGTTTTTTCGACGGCTTTGCCGACGAAAAAACACCGCATGGGCGAGCAAAGCGAGTCCGTACGCCGAGTGGAGCCTGCCAAGATCTGCGATTTTGGCAGTCCGCGATAAGCGCGCGTATGCCCACCGCGCGGCAATCAATTGTAAAACGCAGTTTTACAATTGGCTGTCTTGATTTGTTATTTAAGGGCAAGGATAAACCTTGCCCTTAGCTCCGAGCCGGCAACAGAGCAGTATCTGCTTTGTAAACACCGCCTCGGTTATATTTATTCATCACTTGCGTATGCTGTTGCAAAGGTTAGTAAGCGCCGTCTGAAGGTCTTCGTCAGAAACGAGCTTGCCCTCCGCTCTCGCATTTATGATGGGCTGAATAAGGCTTGCCATGGGGGTCCAATAGGTTGTAGGAACGCCCTTTTGAGTTCTGTTGTACTTGAACTGCTCGGTAACTACCTGCATTATCGGGTCTGCCACTACTTTTTCGTTCTTAAGAGCGTTAAGGTTAGTGGGATTGAAACGGCGGACTTCATATCTCTTTACCTGGTTTTCCTCATTGGTAAGCCACTGAGCAAGCTTGTGAGCCTCCGCTCTGTTTGCCGACATTGCATTGACGCCCATAAGCTTATAGCCCTTATAACCGGAAAGCTGTACCTGCTCGCCGCCGATATTCGCGGTGGGGAGCTTGCAAACGCCCATATTCTCGCCGAG
>JBJDZD010000066.1:0-51349 GCA_051867815.1 Eubacteriales bacterium
GGCATGGATCTTGTCGGCGAGAACCTTTATGGGTGTTTGATTTGCCGAGAAATTCGGAACGAACGGAATCATGCAATCATAATTGCCGTCGGCGCGGTAGTCACAAACGGGAACGTTCCAATGATCCCACATGCCGCCGAAGAAAATATCCTTCCCGCTCGAAAACGAGCGAGTGTAGCTTTCTGTCCCGTTGTGCCATTTGCCGATACCGTGGCATTGGTATCCTGATTCTCTGAACGTTTGGCACATGGTAGTGTCACATTCGGGAATTTCCTTTCCGTTTTCAACGAGATTGAAAAGCGTTCTCGAAGAATTGATCATAGCGCGGCTGGGCATGCAGACTGCGGAGGCAGTTCCGCCCGGAATATGCGCGTTTGTAAATGATGTGCCGCGAGCAACGAGGCGATCAAGATTCGGGGTTGATATTTCGTTGTTTCCGAGTGCGTGAACGGTATCCCATCTTTGGTCATCCGTGAGTATAAACAGTATGTTGGGTCTTGGGTTGCTCATTATTCGTCCTCCGATTTTTGATAAGCGATTCGTTCATCGCCGTTTTCAATATGAATTATTCCGCATTTTGTAAATCCGTATTTATTCAGTGCGCGTTGCATCGGGATATTGTCGATGTGCGTATCTATCCTTATATTCTTGCATTTTGAAAACGCAAAGTCAAAGCAGATGCGGCTGATGCCTTTTCCGCGAGCATTATCAGAAACTGCAAGCCGATGAATAACTCCGTATGGCTTGTCGTTGAGCCAGCGGCCGTCATATATTCGGGCGTATGTCGGGTCATTTCCGATATCGAAGAAGAATACGGCGAGTATGCCCTCATCGTCAACCGCGTATAGCTTTTGATTATTAATATCTTCTTCAATCTTCCTCTTGGTAGGATGAACGCTACCCCATTGATCAGGATTTCCAACAGATTTCATAAACGTACGCGCGCTATCGTATATTTCAAGTATTCTGCTTAAGTCCGATGCTTGCGCAAGCCTGATTTCCATGGATTCCTCCTGCTTGAAAGTGTATAATAATTATATCACAATTAATCCGAAAAAGCAATAGGCAACCGTCAAAAACGGCTGCCTGATGCTTTATGCAGTTACTATCTTTGACGCCTTTTGGAGCCCCAGTTTTTCAACTGCAGCTTCGCGCATCTTGTATTTGAGAATTTTTCCTGCGGCGTTCATCGGGAAGGAATCAACGAAGTCGATATATCTGGGAACCTTATGGCGCGCCATGTGATCTCTGACGTACGCCTTCATTTCCGCTTCGGACATTTCTTCGCCTTCCTTGAGGATAACGCAAGCCATAATCTCCTCGCCGTATTGCTCGTCGGGAACGCCGATTACCTGAACGTCCTGAACCTTCGGGTGAGTGTAAATGAACTCCTCGATCTCCTTGGGATAGATGTTTTCGCCACCGCGGATTATCATGTCCTTGAGGCGACCGGTGATGCGGTAATTGCCTTCCGGCGTACGGCATGCAAGGTCGCCCGTGTGTAGCCAACCGTCGGAATCTATGGCAGCTTCGGTTGCCAGGGGCATCTTATAATAGCCCTTCATGATATTGTAGCCTCGCGCAACGAATTCGCCGTTAACGCCGTCCGGAACCTCTTCGCCGGTATCGGGGTCAATGACCTTACATTCAATTTCGGGGAGCGCACGTCCGACGGTGCCGACACGGACCTCGATGGGGTCGTCCGTTGAACTCATGGTGCATCCGGGAGATGCTTCGGTCTGACCGTAGACTATCGTGATCTCGGACATATTCATCTTTTCGACAACGTCCTGCATTACCGAAATCGGGCAGGGGCTTCCGGCCATAATGCCGGTTCGCATGTATGAGAAATCGGTCTTGGAAAAATCATCGTGACCGAGAAGCGCGATAAACATCGTGGGAACACCGTGGAAGCAGGTTATATGCTCGCTGTTTATGCAAGCAAGGGCGGGCTTGGGTGAGAAGTAGGGAAGCGGACAGATCGTTACCCCGTGCGTCATTGCGGCGGTCATTGAAAGCACCATTCCGAAGCAATGGAACATGGGAACCTGTATCATCATGCGGTCGGCTGTCGAAAGGTCCATTCTGTCGCCGATGCACTTGCCGTTGTTGACGACGTTATAATGCGTGAGCATAACACCCTTGGGGAAGCCGGTGGTGCCGGATGTGTATTGCATATTGCATACGTCATGCGGAGATACGGAGGCGGCAAGTCTGTTGATTTCGTCAAGCGGCGTGCGTGACGCCCTGAGAAGTGCTTCTTCCCATGTAAGACAGCCGGGCTTTTTGAATCCGACGGTAATAATATTTCTGAGGAAGGGAAGGCGCTTGCAATGGAGCGGGTCGCCGGCCTTTGCGTTGATATGCTCGGGGCAAAGCTCGCTTATGATACCGCTGTAATCGGAATCGCGCCAGCCGTCAATCATGATGAGTGTGTGAGTGTCCGATTGGCGGAGCAGATACTCGGCTTCGTGAATCTTGTAAGCGGTGTTCATCGTTACAAGAACGGCGCCGATCTTGGTAGTTGCCCAAAAAGCAATATACCATTGCGGAACGTTGGTTGCCCAAACGGCTACGTGATGTCCGGGGCGCACGCCGAGGGAAACGAGCGCACGAGCAAAATTGTCGACGTCATCGCGAAATTCCGAGTAGGTACGCGTGTAATCAAGAGTGGTGTACTTGAAAGCATACTGATCGGGGAATTCCTCAACCATTGCATCAAGAACTTTTGGAAATGTCAGATCTATAAGGGCTTCCTTTTTCCAAATGAACTTACCGGTACCCGCCTTGTTGCGATAAAGGGATTTCTTTGCTTTTGCCGGATTATCGACTCTGCGCATGTAGTTTACAAAGTGCGCGTAAATAACGTCAATATCGGTTATGTCTTCAAACCACTCAGGTTCCCACTCAAGCGAAATAAAGCCGTCGTAGTTGACGGAACGGAGCGAATTCATCATATCCTTGATCGGAAGTTCACCGTCGCCTATAAGGCAATATTCAAGATCTGGGCCGACATGGTGCGAATCCTTGATGTGTACGTGTTTGACATAAGCTCCGAGATTGGTTATTGTCGTTGACGGCTTTTCATCAGCCGAGAAAAAAGTGTGATACATATCCCAGAGCGCACCAAGGTTATCGGAAGCGAAATAATTGAGAATGTCACGAAGCTCTGCGGTGTTTGAAAACAGTCCCACAGTCTCAATAAGGATAGTGATACCTTTCGTTTCGGCCAGAGGAAGCACTTTCTCAAGGCAAGCAATCGTGTTTTCCTTGTCGTTTCCGCCGGTATTTGTTGCCGCGTGCAAACGAATATAGGGTATTTTGAGATTTGATGCCGTCTGAAGTGAATCCTCAATTTCTTTTATGTTGCTTTCAAATTCATTCTCATTGCAAATTGCGATATTGCAAGCAACATCAAGGCAGGGGATGGAAAGACCGAGCGAGTGGAGCGTGCGATTTACGGAAAATGAATTTTGCGGGTCAAACGGATCGTCTGCACTTTTGAAAGCGCCGGTTTTCTTATTGTGAAGCTCAATGCCGTCAAAGCCAAGCTCGGTGGCAATGCTGCAATAGTCGTGCCAGGAGTAATCCTCCCAGCCCTTTACCGAAAACGAGAGTTTCATGCTTGCATCTCCTCGTAAACGATCTTATTAACTGCGCTGATATAGGCGCGAATGCTTGCTCCGATTATATCGGTGGAAATACCGTTGCCTGAATAAATCTTTGCTCCGGCGCGGAGCTTAACGAGTGCCGAGCCGAGAGCCTGCCTGCCTTCGGTGACGGACTTGATCTGAAAATCATCAAGCTCGTAATGGTGGCCGAGAATTTGTTCTATTGCCATGAAGGCGGCGTCGATCGGACCGTCTCCGACGCTTACGCCGTTGAATACCTCGCCACCTTTATCGAGGGTGATCTGCGCAGTTGAGTTGATAACATTACCGCTGTTTATAACGTAACTCTTGAGAATATAGGTTGGCGCGACCTGCATTGCGGCGCTGGCAACGATTGCGTCAAGCTCGGCAGCCTCGACGTTCTTCTTGGCGGCAACGGTGCAAAATTCCTCGTACACGCGCATTGCATCTTCCTCGGAAAGCTCATATCCGAGCTTGGAAACTGCATCCGTAACGGTTGCAATATCGTCGCCGGCACGCAAAATGATGCCGCTTCCCTCCGATGTGTCGTCATCCGACTTTGTCAGTTCTTTCTTGGAATTAATGATCCAATCAATCAGAGAAATGAGACGCTTGATCTCGGTCTGCCTGATGGAGGTTTCAACATTCAACTCAAGTCCTCTTGCGGATATGAACTTAGCAAAATCCGAAACAGAAAGGGAATTGGATTCGCACGATGCGCATTTTACCTCGGATATGGGCAAATTGATAACTGCCGCAGTATTGGCAAGGGCAAGTGACAGCATATCCGAGCATTCAACGGCAATTTGTGCCTCGGAAAGCTGTGGAACGTTTTCAAATATCGTGTTTACAAACGCGATAAATTCATCGGGGATCATTTTGCCTGCTGTGTCGGAAAGCGTGATCACCTTGGCTCCGCAGGTCAAAGCGGTTTTGATAGCCTGCGCAAGGAATGGAATCTCGGCACGCGTTGCATCTTCCGCAACGAACTCAACCTCTGCGCCGTATGCAGATGCTTTTTTGGTGAGATTTTCAATCATCTCAAGCACCACCGGCGGCTTCTTGCGGCAGAAGTATTCCATTTGCACGGGTGACGTGGGTACGCGAATTTGAATTCGAGCTTTTGAACCGTCCGTGATTGCTGTTGAGGCAATATCAATCGCCGATTCTTCAAATCCAACGGGAATGGCAAGCTTTGCGTGATTTAAGAATGAACTGATGGTTCTGGCAAGGAGAACGTCGATCTTTTCATTCACAATGGGGGCAAATTCGATGACGTCAACCTTCATGCGGTCAAGTGTACGCGCAATCTCCATTCTTTGCTTGAAAGAGAGAGGTGAAGCGCTTACACCGGAATTGAACCTGAGGGTTGAGTCAGCTATTTTTATTGTTTTCATTGAAATCTCCGAATAGTTTATTTAACGGGATATATCCATCCGCGAGTGTCGGCAATCTTGCCCCATTGAATACCGGTGAGAGTATCATAGAGCTTTTGCGTTGTCCGGCCAATCTTTCCTTCATTAATGGTGTAGGTTTTTCCGTTATAAAACAGCTCGCCGATGGGTGAAACGACTGCAGCGGTTCCGCAGCCCCAGCCTTCCTTCAGATCGCCGCTCTCGAGAGCGCCGATAAGCTCGTCAATTGAGATAAGCCTTTCGGAAACTTTTGCGCCCTCGTCTCGAAGGATCTGTAGGATGGATTTTCTCGTAATACCGGGAAGAATGGAGCCGGTAAGTGCGGGGGTAACGATCTCGTCGCCGATCTTGAACATTACGTTCATGGCACCGACTTCCTCAATATATTTGCGCTCAACGCCGTCAAGCCAAAGCACCTGGGAGTAGCCTGCCTGCTCGGCTTTTTCGCCTGCACGGTTGGAGGCACCGTAGTTGCCGCCACACTTTGTGTAACCGGTACCGCCGCGAACGGCACGGACGTCCTCCGTTTCAATCATTATCTTAACCGGGTTAATGCCTTCTTTATAGTATGAGCCGACGGGAGAAAGGATGATGATGAAGCAGGAACGGTCGATGGAGTGCACGCCGAGCTTTGGGTCTGCACCGAAGAGGAACGGTCGAATGTAAAGCGAGGTTCCGGGAGTATGTGGAACCCAATCGGCATCGATCTTGATAAGCTCGGTAAGAGCCTTGAGTGCAAACTCCTCATCAACGAGAGGAAGCCGCATTCTCTCGGCGGATGAATTAAGCCTTGCAAAGTTTTCTTGGGGTCTGAAAAGCTGTATTGAGCCGTCAGCGATTCTGTAAGCCTTCATGCCCTCGAATATCTCGGCACCGTAGTGGAAGACCGTGGATGCGGGATGAAGCGATAGATTTCCGAAGGGAACTATTCTTGCATCATGCCAACCCTTCTCACGGGTGTAATCCATGATGAACATATGATCGGTAAAATACTGACCGAAGCCAAGAGAAGATTCATCGGGCTTTGGATTCGGTGTTGTGTTTTTGATAATTTTGATATCCATTCTTCTGTGTTCCTTTCATAAATCAATAGTTGTAGCCAAGCTCAATGGTTGCAAGGTTGGTGTCTATGAGGTCGCGGCGCTTTGCCGAAACGATCTTCTCAAACATTGCTCTCATTCCGTCGAGGCTGATCACATTTGTTTCCTTGATGACCTTTCCGAGAAGTACCATGTTTGCAAGCGTGGAAACGCCGGCATCGGATGCCATCTTTGTTGCCGGAATGTAGTAGACGTCAACATCGGTTCGCTCTACCTTGCGGTCGATGAAGGTTGAGTCGATGAAAATCTTGCCGCCGGGAACAACTGCATTTTCATATTTATCGAGCGAGGGAAGATTCATAACGAGGAGTATATCCGGGTTCGAAACAATGGGCGAGCCTACGGGCGTGTCGCTGAGAATTACGCTGCAGTTTGCAGTTCCTCCGCGCATTTCGGGGCCGTAGGAGGGGAGCCAGCTGACTTCCTTGCCTTCGTACATGCCCTTGTATGCAAGCATCTTACCGGTGAAGAGAACGCCCTGACCGCCAAATCCCGCAATCAAAATCTGATTCGTTTTCATCGGTCATGCCTCCTTTGTTTTATCCTTATAAACGCCGAGCGGATAATAAGGTATCATTTTTTCTTCAACGAACTGAAGAGCGGCATCGGGTGTAAGTCCCCAGTTGGTCGGACAGGTCGAAACGACTTCGACCAGTGAGAAACCGACGCCGTTTATCTGATTTTCAAATGCTTTCTTAATTGCTGCTTTCGCCTTGCGTACATTCTTGACGTTATTAACGGCAACTCTTTCAAGGTATGCGGCGCCGTCAAGCTGAGAGAGCATCTCGCATACGCGAATGGGGTAGCCGGCAACCTTGGTGTCGCGTCCGTAGGGTGAGGTCTGCGTAACCTGACCGGGCAGAGAAGTGGGTGCCATTTGACCGCCCGTCATACCGTAGATTGCGTTATTTACGAAAATGACGGTGATGTTTTCGCCTCTGGTGGCAGAATGAACGGTCTCGGCCATACCAATGGAAGCGAGGTCTCCGTCGCCCTGATATGTAAATACGAAGTTGTTCGGGTCGGAACGCTTGACACCGGTAGCAACGGCGGGCGCACGTCCGTGAGCCGCCTGAACCATATCACATGCAAAATAATTGTACGCCATTACAGAGCAACCAACGGAGGCAATACCGATCGTATTGCCTTCTATGCCAAGCTCATCAATTGCTTCCGCTACAAGACGGTGAATGATACCGTGGGTGCATCCGGGACAATAATGAAACGGCGCATCTGTGAGCGCGTGTGGCTTATCAAAAACGACCATTATTCAATTCCTCCTGCTTCTTTGATTTTAGCGAGTACCTCATTGGGCGTGGGAATCATACCGCCGGCACGGTTGCAGAGCAGTACCGGCTTGCGGCAACGAGTTGCAAGCTCTACGTCCTCGATCATCTGCCCCATGGACATTTCAACCGTAATGAATGCCTTAGCGGTGAGCGAGAGCTTTTCAAGCGTTGCCTTGGGGAAGGGCCAAAGAGTGATGGGACGGACAAGACCGACCTTAATGCCCTCGGCACGTGCCGAGGCAATGGCGTTCTTTGAAACTCTCGATGCAATGCCGTAAGCAACGACGACGATTTCGGCGTCATCCGTCATGTATTCCTCAACGAGAACTTCGTTTTCCTCAACTGTCTTATATTTCTTGTATCTCTCAAAATTGAGCCTCTCAAGCTCCTCGGGAACGAGTGAGAGCGAATTAATGATGTTGTGGGGGCGCGCCATCTTGGTTCCGGTTACAGCCCAGGGCTTGTCGTATGTAGCTTGCTCGGAAACGTTGAGAGCAACAGGCTCCATCATCTGACCCATCGTGCCGTCCGCGAGAATCATTGCAACCATGCGGTATTTTTCGGCAAGGTCGAAGCCCTTAACAGTAAGAGAAGCCATTTCCTGAACGGATGCAGGGGCGAGAACGATGTTTCTGTAATCACCGTGACCACCGCCCTTTGTTGCCTGGAAATAATCCGACTGAGAAGGCTGAATTCCGCCGAGTCCGGGGCCGCCGCGCTGAACGTTGACTACAAGCGCGGGAAGATCACAGCCTGCAAGATAGGAAATACCTTCGGATTTAAGTGAGATGCCGGGGCTGGAGCTGGAAGTCATAACGCGCTTACCGGTAGCGGCAACACCGATTACCATGTTGATAGCGGCAATTTCACTTTCCGCCTGGAGGAAAGTTCCGCCGATCTTCGGCATTCTCTTAGCCATATATGCCGCAATCTCGGTTTGAGGTGTAATCGGATATCCGAAATAGTGGCGGCAGCCTGCCATGATGGCAGCTTCGGCAATAGCTTCATTGCCCTTCATCAATACTTTATCAGCCATGATGGTTCCTCCTTACTTTTCAACCTTAATGATGCAATCGGGGCACATTGTAGCACAGAAAGCACAGCCGATGCAAGCTTCTTGATCTGTGATTTCGGCAACGTAATGTCCTTTTTGGTTGATTGTTGTTTTTGATACAATGAGCAAATGCTTCGGGCAAGCGGAAACACAAAGACCGCATCCCTTGCATTTTTCAACATTAAATGTTAATTTAGCCATTAGCTTTTCTCCTCTATATGATTTTCTTTTGGAGTTTAAGTTTAATTACAGTTCCGTTTTCCGCTCCGAAATCGTCAACTGATTCAAAGACCTCTGTATCGGGGCAAGTCGTCGCCACTATCGGAAGTCCCGATAGGTAAGAAACGCGCTTTGCATATTCAAAGGAATCCGTCACCGTCCGAATATCGGTATTTACACCGAGGTTAGAGTTGTTGACAAGTCCGTTGAAGGGAATACCCGATGCCGCTTCGATTTCGCGAAGGATTTCCATCGTGTCTTCCGGTGTCGAAGTCAACGGTCGATACATGTTGATAACCATAAACATGTTATAGTTGTTCTCTTTCAATATCTCGGGGGTATATCTGCCGAGAGCAAATGCTCCGCGGTCATCGCCGCCGATATCAATCACCGCATACTTGTCGGAATCGAAGATGATATCGTACATCGCCGCAGGCAGGGCAGGAAGGTCGACGTTAGAGCCTGCATATTCGGATGCTATCAATTCGATTCCGGCTGATTTCAGCTCCTCGGCGCTGTCTTTTGTCCTGAAATACGGATTAACGGTATCTATGTCGGCAATAACGGTGTCATATCCCATCAACTTTACTCGATAAGCAAAATTGATGGCAACATTTGTCTTGCCGCTGCCGTAATGCCCGGCAAAAAGTGTGATACGCTTGTTTTCCATGGCCTTAAAGCTTGCTTCTGATTATCTTGCCACTTGTGGTTTTTGGCAGCTCGGTCTTGAATTCAACGAGTCTCGGATACTTGTATGGAGCGGTGCGCTTTTTAACGTAGTTTTGAATATCCTTTTTAAGCTCTTCGCTCGGCTCTGTGCCCTTTGTAAGAACTATGCTTGCCTTGACGATCTGACCGCGAATTTCATCGGGTGCCGCCGAAACGCCGCATTCAAGGACGTAGGGAAGCTCCATGATAACGCTTTCGATCTCAAACGGGCCGATTCTGTATCCGGAGGACTTGATAACGTCGTCAACTCTGCCTACATACCAGAAGAATCCGTCCTCATCACGCCATGCAAGGTCGCCGGTGTGATATACGCCGTCGTGCCAAACTTCGGCGGTCTTTTCAGGTGCGTTATAATACTTGCAGAACAATCCGCACGGAGCGCCGTTTTCGGTGTGAATAACGATCTCGCCGGGGTCACCGATGCCGACGCTGTTCCCATCCGCGTCGACCAGGTCAACATCGTAAGTGGGAACGGGCTTGCCCATTGAACCTATCTTATGCGATTTACCAACGAGGTTGCCGATAACGAGCGAGGTTTCACTCTGACCGAAGCCTTCCATGATCTTAAGGCCGGTCTGCCTTTCAAACTGTTTGAATACCTCGGGGTTGAGCGCTTCGCCGGCAATGGTTGCATGTTCAATGGAGCTGAGATCGTACTTTGAAAGATCCTCCTTTATCATCATACGGTACATCGTGGGAGGCGCACAGAATGTCGTGATTCCGTACTTTCTGAATAGGGGCAGTATCTTGGAGGCGTCGAACCTTTCAAAATCGTAGACGAAAATTGCCGCCTCGCACAGCCATGCTCCGTAGAGCTTGCCCCACATTGCTTTCGCCCAGCCGGTATCGGAAATGGTAAGATGCAGACCGTCCGGATTTACGCAATGCCAATATTTCGCGGTGTGGAAGTGTCCGAGAGGATATTTGTAATTATGCAGTGCGATCTTTGGGTATCCGGATGTTCCGGACGTGAAGTACATGAGCATTGGGTCGTCGCCGCACGGCGAATTTTCCGTTCTCTCAAAATGACTGCTGAACATCGTATACTCGTCGTTGAAATCATGCCAACCGTCACGCGCCTTGCCCACGAGTATTTTGACGGTAACATCGGGGCACTTTGCAAGCGCGGCTTCGGCTTGATCAATGACATAGTCGTCATCACAGCAAATGATCGCTTTAACGCCCGCGCAGTTGAACCGGTACTCGTAATCATGCTCCTTGAGCTGATTTGTCGCAGGTATTGCAACCGCACCGAGTTTGTGCAGGCCTATCATTGCGTACCAGAACTGATATCTGCGCTTGAGTACGAGCATTACGCGGTCACCGCGCTTGATGCCGAGGGACTTGAAGTAATTTGCACATTGTGAGGATGCACGCTTAACTTGTGCAAATGTTATTCTTGATTCCGTACCGTCCTCGGCGACATGCATGAGCGCAAGCTTGTCGGGCTTTGTCTTACCGAGGGTATCAACGACATCGTAGGCAAAGTTAAAGCTGTTTTCACCCTTGTATGTAATTGAGATGGGCGCGCCGTTTTCATCTTCGACTGTTGTGACGAACTTGTTGTATACGCGAGTCTCTGTATCGCGTACCTTAGCCGGAGTTGCTTCTGCGGTGACGCTTGCCACCTTTTCCCGGCTTTCATCGGGGAGGAGCACTATTGCATAGAAGTAACAATCTTCGCCGCCAATGGCGATCATTCCGTGAGGTGTCGAGCTGTCATAGTAAATGCTGTCGCCTTCCTCAAGAATCTCGGTGTGTTCACCTACCTGAACCTTAAGCCGGCCCTTTATAACTATATCACATTCCTGACCCTCGTGTGTAGTTACGGCTATGGGATTTGCTTCCGCTTTCGAGGAATACTCGCAATGAACATAAAGAGGATTTGACGTTCTGTTCGCAAAGGAATGCGCTATGTTGTAATAAGTCATTCCGTGTGCCTGCTCTATTCGCTGACCTTTGCCCTTACGGGTAAGGGTGTAGGATTTCAAGCGAGGCGCGGTTCCCTCAATAATCTCGGTGACGTCAACTCCCAACGCGGAAGCGCATCTGAACAAGAATGCAAAGGTCAGATCGGATCTTCCGGCTTCGCAGTCCGCGTATTCGGAAACGGAAACTCCCGTTTGTTCTGCCATGTGTTCAGCTGTAAAGCCTTCGATTTCACGCAGCGCGGCAATTCTGCCTGCCATCGCTTTAATTTGCTTGTCAATTTCATAAATCTTGTCCACTTTTACCTCCTGATATAAAAGCATGCTCGTCCCAAGAAAAACTTGAGACGAGCAGAACTGAAATTCTATACCCGCGGTACCACTCAATTTGCGCTTGTGTGCGCCGCTTGTCACGACTTTAACGCAGTCATACGGGAGAACTCTACGACCGAAAATCGGTTTTCCTTTCCCCGGCTCCAGGGCGACGAACTCTGAGCTGATTGCGCCGCCTCACACCCACCGGCGGCTCTCTGCAGCATCTCAAAACAGAGACATCCCTATCATTGCCTTTGTATTAAAAAATATAAATATATGATACCACAAAATGGTCTCGTTGTCAAGGAATTTTTGAAAACTTCAAAAAAATTCACATGAATTTTTTTACAATTTATTGCGCTGAATCTTGCCGCTGATGGTTTTCGGCAGTTCGGTTCTGAAAACTATCTTTCTCGGATACTTATAGGGAGCGGTGTGGCTCTTGACGTACGATTGGATAGCCTTTTTAAGCTCTTCGGTAGGCTCGGTACCCTTAGTAAGAACTATGCTTGCCTTAACGATCTGACCGCGTATCTCATCCGGCTCGGCGGAAACACCGCATTCGAGAACGTAGGGAAGTTCCATAATGACATTCTCGATCTCGAACGGACCTATGCGGTAGCCGGAGGATTTGATGACGTCATCCTTGCGTCCGACATACCAGAAATAACCGTCCTCATCGCGCCAAGCAAGGTCGCCCGTATGATAGATGTTGTCGTGCCATGCTTCCGAGGTCTGCTCGGGGTCACCGTAGTATCCGATGAACAGTCCGCACGGCACTCTCTTGTCGGTACGTATAACGATCTCGCCGACTTCGCCGACGGGTACGCTTTCACCTTCAGGTGAAATGATATCGACGTCATAGAGGGGAACGGGCTTGCCCATTGAGCCGGGCTTCGGCGTCATTCCGACGAGATTTGCAACTGTCAGGGTCGTCTCGGTTTGGCCGAAACCTTCCATAAGTCTCAGTCCGGTCGCGCTTTCAAATTGCTTGAAAACCTCCGGATTGAGTGCTTCACCGGCAATGGTTGCATGCTTGATGGAGGAGAGGTCATACTTTGAAAGGTCTTCCTTTATGAACATGCGGTACATTGTCGGAGGAGCGCAGAACGTTGTAATGTTATACTTTGCGAACATCGGGAGGATCTTCGACGCGTCGAATCTGTCAAAGTCATAAACGAATACTGCCGCCTCGCACATCCATTGACCGTACAGCTTGCCCCAAAGCGCTTTTCCCCAGCCGGTGTCTGAAATGGTAAGATGGAGGCCGTCGGGAGAAATGCTGTGCCAATATTTTGCCGTTACAAAATGACCAAGCGCGTACTTATACGAATGTGTTGCGATCTTCGGATAACCTGTCGTACCGGATGTGAAGAACATGACCATGGGGTCGTTACCGCAGGGTGCGTCCTCGGTACGTTCGTATTTGCCGCTGAACAGAGGATATTCCTCATTGAAATTATGCCATCCCTCGCGGGCTTCGCCCACTATAATCTTTTTGATTCCGGGGAAGCTCTTTGTGGCTTCCTCGGCGTGATTTGCCGTTTCACCGTCCGCGGTGCAGACGATGGCGTTCACTCCGGCGGCTTTGAATCTGTATTCAAAATCGTGGCAAACGAGCTGATTGGTGGCAGGTATTGCAATGGCACCTAACTTGTGTAATGCAAGCATCGTAAACCAGAACTGATAATGACGCTTGAGAACGACGATCACCTTGTCTCCTCGCTTGATTCCGAGGGACTTGAAATAGTTTGCTACCTGGGAAGAACGTCTCTTCATGTCGGCGTAGGTGAAGCGTTTCTCGCTATCGTTGCGGTCGACGTGGATCATGGCGAGCTTTTCGGGGTACTTATCCGCAATAGCATCAACCGTATCAAATGCGAAATTGTATTTGTCCTCGTCGACGAAATCAATCGCGGTCAAAGTGCCTGCGGCATTTTCGGTGGTCTTGATAAACTTATTGATGAGAAGATTTTCAGTTTGACGGGCGGATACGATGCTCTTGCGGATTTCCGGCTCATCAACTTCCTCGCCCGGAAGAACCAGTGCGCAAAATAAACAATCCTTACCGCCGACGGCAATCATTCCGTGCGGCGTTGAGCTGTTATAGTAAATGCTGTCGCCCTCGTTCAAGGTTTCAATATGATCGCCGACCTGTACCTTCAGGGAGCCTTCAAGCACGATATCGAACTCTTGACCGCTGTGAGTGGTCAGATTGATGGGTTTGCTTTGAAGTGCCTCGGAATACTCGTACTTTACCCAATAAGGCTCTGCAATCTTTCCGTAAAAGTTGGGGGCAAGGTTGCATATCTCGATTCCGTCCTCGTGGACGGTTTCGCGACCCATACCCTTGCGAGTTACGGTATATGACGAAAGTCGGGGAGAACGTCCTTCAAGAAGGTCGTTCATTTCAATACCGAACACCTGCGAACAACGGTGTATGAAGGAGAAGGGGAAGTCCTCGAGGCCGGCCTCGTATTTCTTGTATTCATCAAGGTTGATTCGCGTAAGCTTCGCCATTTCCTCTTCGGAGAAGCCCGAAATCTCGCGCATATCTTTAATTCTGTTTGCGATCTCGAGGAGCTTTTGGTTTTGCAACGTGTCGTTTTTCATTGTATGATCCTTTCTTAACGTATTTTCGCAGAAAATGCTTGAATTAATCAAAAAAATCGTCTCAAAGATAATCTTTGAGACGAATAAAATTCGCGGTACCACTCAAATTCCGTTTATAAAACGGCCCTTCAGGCTCTGACAAGCCCTATACCTTAACGCAGTATTCACGGGAGAAGTCTACTCGTTGCCTTTCGGTTCTCCGGCTCGGAAGTGATGGGAATCAAACAGCGTGATATTGGCTCGCAGCATCCGCCAACTCTCTGAAAACATTCTGCTTTTCCGTCTTCGTCAAAGCCTTTGTATTAATTTGCGAATATTATACACCCGAAAGAGCGCTTTGTCAAGAGCTTTTTTGAAAAAAAGAAAAAATTCCCCGAAAATCGGGGAATTTTTACGTATATCAGTCAAAATTCGGTATGATAATGCCTTCATCCCAAATGGAGAAGGGAGCAACGGGCACATCGTCGAGCGTAAATGCAACGTGGAGCCTGTTATCAATAGTGAATCCGGAGTTGCCTGTCTTTCCGAGAGTTTGAGATGTTCGGACAACGTCACCAACAGATACGGAAATCTCACTGAGATGCGCATACCATGTTTTAAGTCCGTAGCCGTGATCAACCACCACAAAGTAGCCCAAGACGTCGCAGAATTCTGCCGCAACAACCTTGCCGCTTGACATTGCCGGAACGTCAACACCGGCTTTCACTTCAAAATCAATTCCGTTGTGCTTGAAGGTCCTGCCATCGTTCAGAATCTGTTCGCGCGAGAACCCGAGACGAATGGTTGAGCTGTTAGCGGTCAGCGTTCCCGGATTTTCGTAGTTAATGAATGCGCCGGAGAAGTATTTGAGGGATTCGGTCGTTGAACAGATCTGCTTGTAGAGCTGATTGTATCTCGTTACGCTTTCTTCGCTGTAATATGTTGAAATCAAAGCGTCACTTGCATTGTATTTTGACGGAGCTTTGTTAAAGCCGTATCTTGATTCGCCGACTTTGAGAGTAAGCGTTTGGGTGGTTACGCCGTAAGTAACGGTAATCTTATATTCACCGTTTGCAACGTCATAGCTGAAGGGAATCAAGGCGTGAACGTAGTCACCGTCTGCATAGAACGTGGGTGTAAAGCTGTTGGCGAGTTCAGGTTCAAATGTTACCTTAACGGCAGATGGGTCGGTTACGTTAATTCCCGAAAGAGCGACGATGTCGCCGTGCTCAATCTCAGTCTCACCGAGTTTGAACTGCGCAGGTGCGAGAACTTGTGCGTTGAACAGGTAGCTTGCCGAGCCGTAATACTCACATTCGGGAGTCTGATCCCAGCTGGCGGTGATAACGAAATTGAGAATGGTATTGCGAGTAAGTCCGGGAGAGGTGAATGCATTGATAGCCCCGTCGTAGAGAAGCTCATCACCGTTGTAGACCTTGAGATTTGAGCTTGAGGGATCAATGTTGAAATCAAAGGTAAAGTTATTGCCGGCGGGGTAAGACAGATCGGGATTGCTGTCGGGAGTAAACTCATACTGCTGATAAGTTCCGCCGGAAACGAGATAGAACCAATTAAGATCGGTAGCGGATATAACATTCGTGCCTGAGGCGGTGAGAACGGGCGGGGTTGCGGTCTTGTAAAGATAAACCGAGTAAGAGGTACCCAAAAATTCTTTTGCTTGCGCAACAGCTATCTTGTATATCTTACCGTCGGGAGCGGCAAAGTAACAATTAGCGGAGTCAGTTGTGAAGTAATACTTATACGAACGTTCTTCGGCATCGGTTTTGTAAGTGACGAGGAGAAAACCGCTTCCGGAAAACTCCTCCGGTAATGCCGACACGGGTGTCCCGCTCTTATTGATCGAATTAAACATCGTTATTACGCCGGCAGTATCGTTATCGGACGTCACGGTGGATGTTCTGCCCTCGGGGTCACTTATCGTCAAAGTTGTAACTGAGGGGTCGCCGGAATCAGGCATTTTGCTGTTGTAATATGCAACCGAAATATAAGTCGGTATAAATAGTATAAAAATACCCAAAAGGATGACGAGTAATTTCTTAATATCAAAATTCTTCATAACATTGCTCCGAATTTCAGTAATAATCAATTATATTATACAACATATTTCAAGCAAGGTCAAGAGCAAAAGCGGCAAAATTTCGTGTTATAGAGCAAAAAGTGTAAAAAACGGAGAGGCTGATGCGCAGCTTCTCCGTTTATGTAGTAATTAACCGCGCGTCTTTCCGCCGGCAACATTGATGGTCGTTCCGTGGATATACGCGGAGCGCTCGGATGCCAGGAATGCAATGGACGATGCAACCTCTGAAAGCTTACCGGAGCGGCCGAGGGGTGTGGTGCTGGTCTTGGAGTAGCCTGCGCGAAGCTGATCGACGGTAATGCCGCGAGTATAAGCAAGCGCTGTTTCGTAAGAAATTGTACGAAGTCCGGTAGCCTCAAGGATGCCGGGTGCAACACCTACGACCTTAATGCCGTGCTTACCGAGTTCTTTTGCCCATGAACGGGTAAGGGAGTTGACGGCGTTCTTGGATGCAGCGTAAACGCTTTGGCCCTCGGAGCCTTCAAGGCCGCATTCGGACGAAACGTTGATAACTACACCGCCGCCGTTTGCCATCATTACTCTGCATGCCGCCTGCGTCATGAGGAAAAGGCCTTTTACGTTGACGTTCATCACCTTATCCCAAACAGCTTCGTCAAGTTCGTACTGCTGACCGGGATCAACGAGCAACCTGGGGATGTTGATGCCTGCGTTATTTACGAGAACGTCGATCTTGCCGTATTTTTCAACTGCTTTGGAGATTACGTTGTCAATGTCCGACTTCTTCGTTACATCACAGGGAACGTAGATGTAATCGCCGTCGGCTTTTTCAAATGCGGGAGCGTTCGGATTCATGTCCGCAACGACAACGTTTGCGCCATCTGCGAGAAATTCCGTTACGGTTGCGTATCCGATGCCGGAAGCGCCGCCGGTTACGATAACGGTTTTGCCTTTGAGATTGAGCCAAGTGGAATCCATAAAAATACCTACCTTTATATAATTATAAATTTCAATTCTTTGATGTTTCGGAAATTGCCTTCAAAAAGATAAATGAGGCCGCAAAATATGCTGCAATATAGCCGATAAGAGCCAGGAGAATATCGCTGATATACGACAGGATAATTTCAATTACCTCAAGCCAAGTTGTCGGCAATCCCAGGGCTAAATCGGCGCCGAGCCTTTGAACGATCAAAATCGCCAGTGTTATGGCCGAGCCTACGAAGATGGGAAATATCACGTAATTTTTGAGGTTGAACAAACCGCCGAACGGAAAAATCTCGTCAAACTCGTTGTATTCAACGGTCGAGATGTATTTGGAGGCTTTTTGTATCTTCTCTGCGTGGTCAAAATGTATTTTCCATTTGCTTCTTGCGACCAAAGCCACTATAAACAAAAGAAGGATGTCCGCCAAAAACTGCATAACGGTTGCCGGAATGTCAAATGAAAGATCAATGTATCCGTCGATTATTGAAGATACCGCAAGATTGAGGGCATGCTTGAGAAACGCAACCGTAACCATGAGAATGATCGAAGTCGATTTGCTTTCGGTGCCCTTCATTACGCCGTAAACGGAATAAACGGCAACCGAGCAGAGAAGCGCAATGTAGACCGATTCAAAAAGAATAATTGCGTATTCCAGAAGTATCGGTATGAGCGTGTACATTACGGTCACGTCGTTTCTGACCTGCATATAGAGCGGTGACAAAATACAGGACGCGATAATTGATATCATTAAAGATATCAGCAATATGGGAATATACGGAGAAAATTTTGTTTTTGAATTCATTGTAAGCTCCGGTGATTTATTCTTCGTCGGTATCGTTTATATGCATTTGCTCAATAACAGGTTGAGCCGGGCCGACGGGTGGGTCTATTCCGAGATGCCGGTATGCTCGGAAGGTGGCACATCTTCCTCTCGGGGTTCGGGAAAGAAATCCAAGCTGGATGAGATATGGCTCGTAAACATCCTCAAGCGTAATGGCCTCCTCGCCTACGGTTGCGGCAAGGGTATCAAGACCTACGGGACCGCCGTTGTAAAAGGATATAATCGCCTCAAGCATTCGTCTGTCCGTATTGTCAAGACCAAGCTCGTCGATCTCCAGCTTGTTAAGAGCAAAAGCAGCGATCTCTTCGTCAATGATATCCCGGCCTTTGACCTGAGCAAAATCGCGAACACGTTTGAGAAGTCTGTTGGCGATTCTGGGGGTTCCTCTTGAACGTGAAGCGATCTCAAGTGCACCGTCCTCGCTTATCGGCAGGCCGAGAATCCCGGCGCTACGCGTAACGATGGCGGCAAGCTCCTCCGGAGTGTACAATTCAAGTCGAGAAATAACGCCGAATCGGTCGCGCAAGGGCGTGGAGAGTTGACCTGCACGCGTCGTAGCTCCGATAAGAGTGAATGGAGCTATATCGATTCGGATGCTTCTTGCAGAAGGACCCTTACCGATGAAGAAGTCGATCGCAAGGTCTTCCATGGCGGGATAAAGTATCTCCTCAACGGCTCGTTGCATTCTGTGGATCTCATCAATAAAGAGGACATCTCCCGGCTCAAGGCTCGTTAAAAGAGCGGCAAGATCGCCCTGCTTTTCTATGGCAGGTCCGGAGGTCACACGAAAGTTTACACCCATCTCGGCGGCAATTATTGCCGCAAGGGTCGTTTTTCCCAGACCGGGAGGACCGTAAAGGAGAACGTGATCCAATGTATCCTTTCTCATCTTTGCGGCTTGAATATACACCCTCAGATTTTCCTTGACCTTTTCCTGACCGATATATTCCTCAAGCGTATGAGGTCGAAGCGAGGTGTCAAGCTCATCCTCCGAGGGAATATACGAAGAGTTCATTATTCGGTTTTCAAAATCAAAATCTTCATTCATTTGGTTTTCCTCAGATGTTACTTCATAAGTTTCTTAAGCGCTTCGCGAATTACATCCTCAAGCTCAAGAGCGGAAACGTTGATTGTTTTGAGAACGGCGTCGGCGTTATTGCGGTGGAATCCGAGAACCGTAAGCGCTTCAAGCGCATCCGAATACTTGTCCGTTCCGGTTGCGTCGTTGAACGTAGGAGCATTGACCTCGTTATTCGTCACAGGCGAGGCTTGAACCTTGTCTTTCAGTTCGAGAATTATCCTTGCTGCCGTCTTCGGTCCGATGCCGGGTGCCTTGGATATCATTTTTTTATCCTCCGTGGCAATCGCAGCGGCGATGCTGTCGGGAGTCATAAATGAGAGCAGGGACATTGCCGCTTTCGGCCCGATGCCCGACACGGTAATCAAGAGCTTGAACATGTGAAGTTCTTCAAGCGTATAAAAGCCGAAGAGTTCAACGCCGTCTTCACGCACCGACAGATAAGTGTAAAGCGTGGCGTCGGTATCTCCGTTAAAAGACCTGGAGGAAACGGCGGCGAGAGTGTTCATGCTCACGGTCATTGCATATGCAACGCCGTTTGCATCAATGACGACCTGGCTGTCTTCGCACAGAACTGTTTTTCCTTTTATATAGTAAAACATTTATTCATCTCCGTCCTTGGGTTCGGATTCATCAGCCGCATCTTCATCTTGTGAAACGTCAACTTCCTCGGTGACCTTGTCCCAAATTACGGCAAGCGGTTTTTCAAATATTATAATCAAAATAAAGAGAACAAGTGAAAGAACGGAAACGGTCAGGCCGAGCGTAAACGAAACCGGTGCATATTTGAATTCGACGGTGTGCACGCCTGCGCCTTCTATCTCAAACGCCATAAGAGCGTCAAGTGCTTCCGTGTACTCAACCTTTTTGCCGTCCACATAGATCTTCCAGCCTTCATCATAGGGAATGGTGGTGAGAACTGTGGTAACGTCGTTTGACGTTGTATAGGTGCCGGTGATGTGATCGTCGGACCAGCCTTCGGAAACAGTAAGTTGCTCTGAGGCAAGCTCCGATAGAGCTTCACGTGCAAGCTCCGTGTCCATATAATATACGGCATTTACATTGGGTGTAACGTAGAGAACGTCTGCTTTGAGCGTCATTCCTACGGAAACGGTGTCACCCTCGTCGAAGAAGCCGAGAGAAACGATGCGCTTCGTTTCACTTGCATAAAACGTTCCGTTTGCCTTGCCGTTTACCTTAAGGTCTACCTCTCTCGGATAGTCCGAGGGGAGATAGAAGAAGAATTCACCATCCACGGGTGCCGTGAAGGTGTAGGTTAAGGTTGCGCTTGAGCCGGACGAAGCCGGACGGTACTCAATATAAGAAGAATTGCGTTTAACGGTAAGATTCGCGTTTGATTCTTCAACTTCAACGGGAACGAAATATGAATGCGCCTCTTGGGATCCGAGCATGGAGTTCAAAAGGGAATTAATGTTTTCAATGGGCGTCTTTCCCGTGAATTGATAATCCAAAACTGATGAATCAACCGAGTAAGCAAGCGAGAGTGCGTAATTGTTGATATAAGCATAATATGCGGTTTTATTGTAAGTTATCGGGTCAAGGTCGGTGAGATCGTAATAATTTGAAATCGTCGAATTCTCCTTGTCAATGACGTATTTGATTCCTACGAGCGAATCCGTTATCAAATTGCCGCCGAGGTACTTCGACCAGTGGGATTTTGATGCATATCCGATATTTGCAAGAAAATTAATGGTTGACTTATTGAGAGTGGAAGTCGAGTTAGTAAGACCGCGGATATTGAGCGCCATATTGTCGCAGTATTTGCGGTGAACATTCTTTTCAAAGCGGTAGAAGGTCTTGTCGCTTTCGAGAATATCCTCGGTCAGCGGACGCAGAGAACCGACAAAGTCGTTGTAGCTGCTGTAAGAGGAATAAATTACGTCGTTACCAAACTCAATGCAGTTGATTATTCCGTTTCCGTACGCCTCAATGCAAACGAATACCAAGAGCATTAAAGCAGCGGATTGACGGCGCTTGGTTCGTATCATGATGCAGAGAATTATCGCAACCATGACAATGCAAAGAACCGAAAGCCATATCATTTCCAGGTCTTTGAGCGGCTGGTCAAACTCAACTGTGCCGTTAATTCTTTCAACCACCGAGTGGAAAGTGAACTTTTGAGCGACTGCAAGGAAAAGAATAAGAATTGCGCCAATAAAGCCGACCGTGCGCGACGAAGCTCTCCTTATCTGTCCCATTCCCTTGTAAGCCAACGTTACAAGGAAGAAGCAGAGCATGAAGGAATAACGATAGTTCAGCCAGTTGGGCTTTTGGAAGCCGTGCCAAACCATATCAAGCGTGTTTACCGCAAAGCTGATGACGAAAAATGCAATCAGAACGGCTGCGCACACCTTTTCACGAGTTGAAAACTTCTTCGAAAGGAAGAAGAGCGGAACGCAGAAGAGCGTTAGAACGCCGCAGTAAACGAAGGGCAGTCCCTCGGGGCGAACCGTGTCGTAGGATCCGGGGAAGAACTTCGTTAAAAAGTCCATGATATCAAAACGAATTGAAAAAGCAAAGTTCGGGTTGGAAAATTCGTTTTTACCGAATTGGAGAGAATAATAAGCAGATGCGATTATGACCATCGAAATACCGATGGCGAGGATTGAAAAGGCGCCTATTCTCAAAAAGGACTTTGCAAAGTGAGAGGTTTCGTTTCGGGGGTTGTTTCTGTTATCCTCGTTGTGAGCAAAGTAATAATAGAAGAAGTACGCCGCCGTATAGATGCAAGCCATGTATCCGATGTAGAAATTGCTCATGAGAATAAGCGCAAGCATGATAACATACAGCTTGTACTTATAGTTCTTGATCATTTCCTCAATGCCGAGCGTAAGCAGAGGAAGCCACATAAGGGCATCTATCCACATGGAATTGTGCTGTTGAACGACTGCATACGAGCACATCGCGTAAAGCACGGAGCAAATTATTACGTTGGTTTTATTCAGCTTTTCAGATGTTTTATGGAGATAATATCCCATGGTAAAACCGGATATGCCGGATTTCAGCAGGAATATGCAAAGCAATGCCTCAAGCATTCTGTCCTGTGGGAACAGGCATACTATATATGAAAACGGGCTGGCAATGTAATAAGCGTAGATGCCGAGAAATTCTCCGCCGAGCTGTCTTGCAAACGAATACAAGAGGGAAGTGTCGCCCCATACCGCATTTCTCAGTGCCTCGTAGAAGTAGACATACTGACCGTTGAGGTCGAGGACGAGAACGGAACCGTTTGCGATAGGATGCAAGCCCATGGAAAGGTAGATCAAAAAGAAAAGAACTACCGGTATGCCAAAGCAGTATGCAAGGTATGAATAACTCTTTTTGATTCCGAATAATCCGCGTTTTTCGTCAAGCTCCGGATGGGGCGCCGCATCGGCGCTTCTCTTTAATCTTAATTTATCAACAAACATAACTTGCTCCGTAATAAAAATAGATTTAGATTAATTATACCATAAATTTCTTGACATGTAAACATCTTTGCGGATTTTTTTCATGAGAATTAATAAAAGATACAATTTACATTGGAAAATATTCATAAAGATGTTTGACATGGCGGATGATTTGTGATATAATGTATAATGGTTAATTTTTGAATGGCAGGAATACTCAATGAGGATTTTGGGAATCGACCCCGGACTCGCGACCATCGGCTGGGGAGTGATCGAAACAAACGGCTCAAAGCACAGAGCAGTGCAATTCGACCACATACAAACGCCGACGCATCTTCCCGTAGAAAAAAGGCTCGATCAGATTTATAAAGAACTCTCGGCCATTATCGAAAGGTATTCTCCCGAGGCTGTTGCGGTGGAGGAATTGTTCTTCAATACGAATATAACGACCGGAATCCGTGTCGCGGAAGCAAGAGGAGTGATTTTGCTCTGCTGTGAGCAGCACGGTGTTCCCGTATCGGAGTACACCCCCTTACAGGTAAAGCAATCCGTCGTAGGGTACGGACGGGCGGACAAGAAGCAGGTCATTTCAATGGTCACGCTCATGCTCTCTCTGCCGAAGCCGCCAAAACCGGACGACACGGCGGATGCTTTGGCGATTGCCATTTGTCACGCACATTGCGGTGGCTCAAGGATCGCCAAATACTATAACTGGTAGGTATATAAAATGTGGATTGCAGATAAATGGTGCGATTATCAGTTGCTTGATACCGCGGACGGCGAGAGACTGGAGAAATGGGGAGAATATATCCTCGTTCGTCCCGACCCTCAGGTGATCTGGAATGTCGATAAAGTGCTCCCGGAGTGGAAGAAGGCTGACGGCGTATATAACAGATCGTCCTCCGGCGGCGGCGGATGGAAAGTGAACAAGCTTCCCAAGGAGTGGAATATTTCATACGGCAAGTTGAATTTTGTTCTTCGCCCTATGGGCTTTAAGCATACGGGATTGTTCCCGGAACAGGCCGTAAATTGGGATTGGTTTTCGTCCCTGATTTCAAATTGCCCCTACCCCGTGCGCGTACTTAATCTGTTTGCTTATACGGGAGGCGCAACGATTGCGGCAGCTGCTGCCGGTGCTTCGGTTTGTCACGTTGATGCGGCTAAGGGAATGGTTGCGCAGGCAAAGGAAAACGCCGCGCTTTCAGGTCTGTCAGATGCGCCGATCAGATATATAGTTGACGACTGCAAAAAGTTTGTTGAACGTGAAATAAGGCGCGGTCATAAATATGAAGCAATTATCATGGATCCGCCCTCATACGGCAGAGGACCATCCGGTGAGGTTTGGAAAATCGAGGAGGCAATCGACGAACTGATCTCGCTTTGCGCGTCCTTGCTTTCGGACAGGCCTCTGTTCTTCCTTGTAAACTCATATACGACAGGTCTTTCACCCCTTACCATGAAATACATGATAGACATAAAGATCACGTCCCGTTTCGGCGGCAAATGCGACGCAGAGGAGATAGCACTCCCCGTAATTTCGCGCGGAACTGCATTGCCTGCCGGCGCAAGCGCAAGATGGACTTGTTCGGGAGGTGACGGAAAATGAGCGAGCATTTCATTGAAACACGCGATTTGGTATTTTCTTACGAGGAAAACGAGGACGCCACCAAGGAACAAAACTTCGCCCTGCACGGTGTCAGCACGGTAATCGAACGCGGTGAATATGTTGCCATCGTCGGCAGAAACGGTTCCGGCAAGTCCACCTTTGCAAAGCTTTTGAATCTTGTGCTTGAACCCAAGAGCGGTGACATTATCGTTGACGGCAAATCTGTTTGCGGTGATCTGACTGATGACGAGCTAATCGAGCTTAGACGCAGCATCGGTATGGTCTTCCAAAACCCCGATAATCAGATCGTAGCCACAATCGTTGAGGAAGACGTTGCCTTCGGTCCCGAAAACATCGGCGTACCGTCATCGGAAATAAGACAGAGAGTGGATGAAGCGCTCGATGCCGTCGACATGCTCGATTACGCAAGGCACGAGCCTCACAGACTTTCCGGCGGTCAAAAGCAGCGCGTTGCCATTGCCGGCATTATCGCCATGATGCCCGATTGCATGATTTTCGACGAATCAACCGCTATGCTCGATCCCATAGGCAGAAGTGAAGTGCTTGACGTTATGGAAAAGCTGGTAAGAGAACGCGGAATCACCGTTATCAATATCACCCATCACATGAGCGAAGCCGCAAGAGCCGACAGAATTATCGTAATGGACAACGGAAAGATCATTGCCGATGCATCTCCGCGAGAAATATTTGCCGATGCACAGTTGATTGAAAAGGCAGGTCTTGAATTGCCCCGGTCCTCGGAGCTTCTCCACAGGCTTGCGCATTACGTGGATAACGTTGACACGGGCATAATTACCGCAGAGGAAGCGGCGGCGCACATTTGTGACTTGCTGAAAGTGAGTGACTGAATCTTGATGCGTTTGCATCGTTAATATGGAAGTTAAATGGAAAATATAATCGAACTGAGGAATGTGTCATACGTTTACGGCGAAAATACGCCATATGAGGCACAGGCCTTAAAAAACATTGATTTGAATATCAAAAAGGGAAGCATAACGGGTATAATCGGACATACAGGCTCCGGAAAGTCCACGCTCGTGCGACTTTTCAACGGTCTCGAGAAGCCTTCGTCCGGTGAGGTTGTCCTTGCCGGAGCAAATATTTGGGATGATCCCAAATCCATCGGCAAAGTCAGATTCCGCGTAGGTCTTGTTATGCAATACCCCGAGTATCAGCTGTTTGAAGAAACGGTCGCCGCCGATATAGCCTTCGGCCCGAAAAATATGGGGCTTTCCCCGGATCATATCGAGGCACGTGTCAAGAGATACGCCGAGCTTGTAGGCCTTTCCCCGGATTTGTTGGAGAAATCTCCTTTTGAGCTTTCGGGTGGTCAAAAGCGCCGTGTTGCGATTGCCGGTATCATGGCAATGAAGCCGGAGGTTCTTGTCCTTGACGAGCCGGCGGCAGGTCTTGACCCCGAGGGCAGAAAGAATATCATGGATGCAATTGAAGAGTACAGGAAGAGTGAGAACGCCACGGTAATCATCGTTTCGCACAGCATGGAAGAAATGGCGGAGCGTTGTGACGATATCGCCGTGCTTTCCGACGGCGAACTGCTTGCGGCGGGAACGGTCGATGAAATATTTTCGTCACCCGATATATTGATAAAAGCAAAGCTTGACGTTCCCGAGATCACGAGAATTGCAATGCTTATGTCAAAGTGCGGTTTCGTTGCGCACGAGCCTATATACACCATTGACCAGGCGGTGCGGTTCATACTCAATACAATGGAAAGCGGTGAGAAAAAATGAAGAGTATTTCTCTCGGACAGTATTATCCCGCGGATTCCATCATTCACAAGCTTGACGGAAGAACCAAAATACTGATTGCAATGATTTTCATCGTTTCCGTGTTTTTCTGCAAGAGCCTTGCTTCGTTTGTCTGCCTTTTGGCTTTCACACTCGTTGCCGCGCTTCTTTCAAAAATTCCTTTTCGAATTCTCCTTCGGTCACTCAGAGCTATCATATTCATTTTGTTATTCACATTTATTATTAATGTGTTTATGACCAAGGGTGAAGGTGCGCCCTTGATTGATTGGTGGATTTTTTCCGTCTACGCGGACGGCATATGGAATGCCGCCTTTATCGCGATCAGAATCTTATGCTTGATCTTAGTGTCGAGTATATTTATATCGTTCACCACAACCCCGATACAGCTTACGTATGCCATCGAATCTTTGCTTTCACCCCTAAAAAAGCTCAACGTGCCCGTGCACGATTTTGCAATGATGATGTCCATCGTTCTCCGATTCATTCCGGCTCTTTCCGAGGAAGCAGAGAAGATTATGAACGCTCAAAAGGCACGGGGTGCTGATTTTGCAAGCGGCTCACTCCTTCACAGGGCAAAGGCGTTGATTCCGATACTGATTCCGCTTTTCGTTTCGGCGTTCCGAAGATCGGATGAGCTGGCAACCGCAATGGAATGCCGTTGCTATCACGGCGGTTCCGGTCGTACGCGAATGACCGTTACCCGGATGCAACTGTGCGACTTTGCGGCGTTATTTATCGTTTTGCTGGTGGTTGCGGCTTTGATCTTACTGAATTATGTAAATTTCGGCTACGTGATGTAATGAAACTCCTTTTAAGAATTAAATACGACGGAACCGCATACGCAGGCTATCAGGTTCAAAAGAACGCGGCGACGGTGCAGCAAAGGCTTAACGAAGCGGTTGCCGATCTTTTCGGATTTGAGTGCGACGTAACCGGTTGCAGTCGCACCGATGCCGGCGTTCACGCTCTTTGCTTTTACGCAACCGTTGAAAAGCGCGGCTCTCCTTCGCTTGAAACCGCTGTTCCCGTTGAAAAAATCCCCCTGGCATTGAACGTCAGGTTGCCCGACGACATAGCAGTTTGCGAAGCCCGGTTCGTTTCCGAAGATTTTCACGCACGGTATTCGGTTCTCTCAAAGACATATGAATACAAAATATCGGATTCTCCGTTCCGTGATCCCTTTGCTCTCAACAGAGCTTATCATTACCCAACGGTCATCTCCGACGTTCAAATTTCACTAATGCAAGAAGCCGCAAATAATATTTGCGGAAAGCATGATTTCAAATCCTTCATGGCATCGGGGTCGTCGGTGTCGGATACAGTGCGGACTGTTTATTCCTGCACCGTCGAAAGAACGGGCGATTACGTTGTCATCAGGATTTGCGCCGACGGATTCCTTTATAACATGGTAAGAATTATCTGCGGAACTCTCATCGAGGTTGCAAAAGGCAATTCTGCGCCGTCCGACATATGCGAGATTATCGGCGCACGCGACAGAAAAATAGCAGGTCCAACCCTTCCCCCGGAGGGCTTGTACCTTGCCGAAGTGAATTACCCCGAAGATTCATTTGATTTTTAAAGCACTAAATGATTAAGGAGGCAGAATATGAACAGAGAACGCGAAAATGTCGAACAAACCGTCACCGATAATATCTCGGAAAACGACAACTCGTATAATTTGTTTTATCATAATACGTCGGTTCTCTTCAGAATCATGTCGTTTGTTCTGTTTGCTGCTTTTTTGGTGTTTATTGTCTCGTCCGCTTTTGCGGGGGCGGAAGAGTTTTCTTATGAAAACCTCGAGTACATTGTAAGGAATTTTGCTTTGAAGCTCGATGAAAACCGTGACGCTTCGTTGTACTCCGTAACCTACAATCCCGATGCCAACAGATCCTTTGGCCTGTTCGGAAAAGGCTTGGCCGTTTGCGGGTCCACACAACTGTCGATTTTCTCCGCTACCGGACGGTTGACGTGCAACGAAGCAGTCACATACAAGGAGCCGGTTATGACCCTCTCCGACAAATTCGTTCTGGTTTACGACAGCGGAAACACTCAATATACCGTTTATAACTCATTCACCGACGTTTATTCGGCACAAATGAAATATCCGATTCGCGCTGCCGCCATTGCAAATAACGGTTCCCATGCCGTGGTCACCTCGTCCGATGCCTATAATTCCGTTGTTGAAGTGTATAATGCCAACTATCAGAGAACGAATGCAATCAACAGCACGGGTTACGTTTCTGCGGTTGATATTAGCGACGACCACGTTCTTGTGGCATCTTTGAATATCGGTTCATCAAATTCCTTTGTCTCAAAGCTGCTCTATTGTGCAATCGGAGCTGATAAAGCGGAATTTGAGATAGAACTTGACGGCGGTTTTCCACTTGCTTGCGAGATAACTGAGCATGGATTTACGGTCATCTGCAACGATTCCGTGCTGTTTTACGATGCCGAAGGAGAGCTTTCGGGCAAATACGAATTCCAAGATGCGCTTGAAGATTTCAGGATTGACGGTTCGGGTGTGGCTCTGTTGTTTAAAAAGAGCGGCTTTGATATTCAATATTCCGTCGTTTGCGTCGGCACAGACGGCAGGCACATGTTTGACATAGAATTTGACAAAACCGTGGCGGATATGGAGTTTTCCGACGGCGTAGTGTACGTTTTGTCGGATGGTATGCTGGTCGCCTTCAACGGTGAAGACACAGCTAATGTTCCGGTGAGTGGGACTGACAATGATTCGGTAATTTTGATTTACGGCGATCTGTCGGTGTACGTTTGCAACAGAACGGCGGCACCGTTGATCAAAATAGAGTTTGATTGAAGATCAGGTGAATAAACATGAGTTTGATTTTAGATATTATTCTCGCTTTACTGTTTTTTATAATTGTTATTATCTCCGCAAAGCGAGGCTTTGTCAAGTCCGTTTGGGGCGGTGTGACCGTTATCGGTGCTTTTGTTTTGGCATTTTTGTTCGGTCCGGTTTTAGGCGATTGGATATACGAAACGGTTATGCTCGGCAGGGTGACGGATTATGTATTCGATGTGATTAAAAGACTTGTTGTTGAAAACTCCGGGCAGTACGACGTCAGCTCGCTGTTCACTACCTTGCCCGAGGATTTTACGCGACTTCTTGAGAATTGCGGTGCCGACATTGCAGAATTGCAGGAGAGCTTTGAGCTTGGCTTTTCGATGTCCGAATCCGAGCTGTACTCCTTTGCCGGGGCGATAGCCGAGCCTTTGGCACGAACGGTATCCATGGCGGCGGGAATTTTAGGTGCATTCGCGATTGCGGTTATTTTGCTTTGGATAGTCGGTTTGCTTTTCAAAGCCATCGTTCAGCTTCCGCTTATAAGTTCATTGGACGGTCTTTTGGGATTTGTTCTGGGTCTTGTTAAGGGTGCCGTAATTATTTGGGTAGTATGCATGGCGCTCAACCTGCTGTCAATGCAGGGATTTATGAACCCGGCATATGCGGATATTCTCGCAGGATTTACCGAAGGCTCGTTCATACTGAATTTATTCGCTCGGTTTCCATGAAATTAATTTGAAATTTATATTTGTTTGCTTATTGAGGTAAATTATATGGTTAAGTGTTCAAGATGTAAAAAAAGATACGCCGTTGTTTTTGTAACCAAGATTGAAAACGGCGAAAAAAAGACCGAGGGTCTTTGCTTGCAATGCGCTCGTGAAATGGGTGTTCCCGTTGATAATATTATGGGGGATCAGTTTAAAAAGCTGGGAATCTCCCCCGACCAAATTGATGAGCTGGAGCAAAATATTGCCGAGCTTGTCGATTCGGACGATTTTTCGGATCTTGCCGAGGATGAAAACCCAGCACTTCCGGACGAGGGCGGCGCGCCGTCGCTGAATATTCAAAAAATCATAAGTGAAGCATTCGGCTCGCAAAACAAGCCGCAAAATCTCAGCGAGAATAACGGAAATTCCGCATCCAACGGTAAAAGAAAGGCGGAAAACCGCGCTCCCAAGCGCGAGATACTTGATAAATATTGCAAGAACCTAACCGATATGGCACGTAAGGGGCGCCTTGACAGCATTGTAGGAAGAAAGTCGGAGCTTGCCAGAGTCATACAGATACTTTGCAGACGTCAGAAGAACAATCCTTGCCTTATAGGTGAACCCGGTGTCGGAAAGACGGCGATTGCGGAAGCTCTCGCGCAAAAAATAGCATCCGGCGATGTTCCTTACAAGCTCAAAAACACAGAGCTGTATCTCGTCGACCTTACCGCCATCGTTGCAGGAACACAATTCCGCGGTCAGTTCGAGCAGAGAATGTTGGGTCTTATCAATGAAGTCAAAAGCGCGGGAAATATAATTCTCGTCATTGACGAAGTGCATAATATTGTCGGCACCGGCGGCGGTGAAGGCAGTACGAATGCCGCCAATATCATGAAGCCGGCATTGTCTCGCGGCGAGATTCGCGTCATAGGAGCAACGACCCTCAACGAGTACCGCAAGTACATTGAAAAAGATTCCGCCCTGGAGCGCCGTTTCCAGCCCGTAACCGTCAATGAGCCTTCCGTTGAGGAAGCGGCTAAAATGCTTGAAGGAATCAAGCACTATTATGAAGAGTTCCACCGAATCCGAGTACCCGATTCGATTATTTATCGCACGGTAATGCTCTCGGAAAGATACATCACGGACAGATACCTTCCCGACAAAGCAATCGACCTGCTGGATGAGGCTGCTTCGTCGCTTTCGCTGTCGAGTGCCGCTATAAACGAATCGCTCTCCATACGAGAGGAGCTTTTGAAGCTCAAGACCGAAAGAGAAGATATCGAAGCGACCACGGAGAAAAACGAAGAGAAAAAGTACGAGCGAATTGCCAATATCAAGTCAAAAGAGCTTGCTCTTTCGGAAAGACTATCGGAGCTTGAGCCGGAATGTGATAAAGTAACGCTTACACTTGAGGACGTTGCGGCAGTTATCGAAACATGGACAGGCATCCCGGCGACCACCGTTAAAGAAAATGAATTCGAGCAAATTGATAAGCTTGAAGAGAGGCTCAAGGCGCGAATCGTCGGTCAGGACGAGGCGGTTTCTGCTGTCACTCGTGCGATTAAGCGCAACAGAGCCGGCATAACCTACAAACGCAAGCCCGTTTCGTTTATATTTGCAGGTCCGACGGGTGTTGGTAAAACAGAGCTGGTCAAGGTGCTTGCGGAGGATTTGTTCAACACTCCGGAAACGCTTATCAGATTTGATATGTCCGAATTTATGGAAAAACATTCGGTATCAAGACTTATCGGATCTCCTCCCGGTTACGTCGGTTACGATGAGGCCGGACAGCTTACGGAAAAGATAAGGCGCAGGCCGTATTCCGTTGTTCTGTTTGACGAGATCGAAAAAGCGCATCCGGACGTTCTCAACGTCCTTTTGCAGATTCTCGATGACGGCAGAGTTACGGATGCGCAGGGTCGCTCGGTCAACTTTGAAAACGCCGTTGTCGTTATGACTACCAACGCAGGTGCCGGACGCTCCGCCTCCGCGCTCGGCTTCACGGCATCCGAAACCGAAGCGGAAAAGAACAGGATTGAGAAAGCACTCCTTGAATTCTTGCGCCCCGAGTTTATCAACAGAGTTGACGAGGTCATCGTATTCAACGCGCTCTCGGCGACCGATTTCAGCAATATCGTAAAGATCATGCTTGGTGACCTTGAGAAAGTGCTGGACGAGAGAAACATCAAATTGTCCTACACGGATGCGGCGGCAAAGCTTATTGCCGAGGAGTCCTATTCCGTAAAGTACGGCGCCAGAAATATGCGCAGATATATTCAAAGGAATATCGAGGATGCCATTGCCGAGATGATCGTTTCCGATATTAACGGTACCGTGTCCGAGATAAATATTTCCGTTAAAGGCGGAAAAATATTCGTAGATCATAATTGAACTTGTAATTATTAGCCAATTGTAAAATTGCGTTTTACAATTGAGAGCCGCGCGGCGGTGAACGCGCGCTTATCGCCGCCGTCCAAAGCCCTTGGTTTTGGCGGCCCCCTCGGCGCGCGGACTCGCTTTGCTCATCTCGGCGGTGTTTTTTCGTCGGCAAAGCCACCGAAAAAACGAGTTTTTATTAAATTCGTTGACTTTTACAATCGGCTAACTTGTAATTATGTAAAGGAGGTGACGGTATGAGGCAGTGGAACGAAGTAAGTGTATCCGAAACCGCGCTTGAGTTCGGAACAGACGTAAAGGGCGGTAAAAGAGAAGTAAATCGCAACAGAAAATCACTTAACACGGTCATTCGCGTTCCGGCTCCGGATACCGCTCGTATTTTCAAAGCTCTCGCTTCGGATGCTTCGCTTTTGATGCTTGCCGTCACATACCTGATTGCTTCCTTTACCGGATATCTTTATGAATCCGTTGTCGGTTTGGCTTTTTCCGTAACGGTATTCGCAATGGGCTGTTATATCAAATACAGATCGGCAAAAAGGGTATCGAACTCATACCGACTGTTGCTTCCGACGGCGAAAGTGACGGAAAATCAGTCACCGCTAAGGCTCAGCGTTTTTGATGTTGAGGTGGGTGATTTGATTACGTTTTCAAAGGGTGACTTCATCCCTGCGGACGCAAGGATCGTATCTGCGTCGTCTCTCCGTGTTTCTGTGAAAAGGCTCAATGAGCAGACCGGCAAGGAAGAATACGTTGCATACGATAAATGCACCGACATCTGTCTTACGCCTTCGGAGATATACGACGGTTTCTCAAATATGGTTTATGCCGGTTCGGTCGTCACATACGGAAAGGGAAGTGCAATTGTCACCGCAACAGGCAATGATACGCGGCTTGCCTTGTCCGGTTCTCGTGTATCCGTGGCTGTTGACAACGATAACCCCCGGTTCCTTGATAAATTCGTTAAAGAAACAAAGAGAGTGGCGTTGTTCATCTCTGCGTCTTTGATTCCCATCTGCATGATCGGGATATACCGCCAGACACGGGGCGAGGCGCAAATAAATATCCTCTACACATTTCTGACTCTCGTTGCTTTGGCGGCAACATGCATGAGCGACCTTGTGACTGTGCCGGCAGAAGCCTTGGTAACAAAAGAGATCTTGCCTTCGTCGCGCATAAGAATCGCCAATCGGAATCGGCAAAGCAAGATAACAAAATTATCCGACACCGAGCGGATCGCAAACGCGGATTCGATCGTTATTTTGTCACCGGATGTTTTGATTGACGGAAACATCAAAGTAAGACAGGCATATTTTTCGGGGGTATCATTAAGATTCGACGGTCTGTTTTCAAGTGCCATGCAAAATTTCATGCGAAATGTTCTGCCGATGTATTCCCGAGCCGTTAACCTTAACGGTACCGAGCGGATCATCAGAGATTTCGTTCTGAACGGCGTTGGCCCGAAGAACCCGGATACTACACCGTATAAGCTTCACTTTGTAAGGGATGCTTCGAAAAGAACGAGAATTTGCATATTGAATAAGGACGCTCAGGGCAGGCCGGTGAGATTCGTTGCACAATCCGAAGATTTTTCTCTGTTAGCTCAATGTGAGGCATACAGAACGGATGATAATGCGACGAACAAGTTGGATGATGCGTATTTGTCAAAAGCTCAGGAGTGGCTTGAAGATGCCAAGAATCGCGGGCTTGCCGTTTATCTTTATATTTCATCCGAGGATTCAAGTTCTCCGTCTGTTTTCGAGGGCATGATTGCGGTTGGAAGGGAATTTCCTTATGCCGACAGGCATGATGATATCCTTCAATCGCTTCAAGAAAGCGGCATCAAGCCGATTCTGATATTTGAAAGCGAAGCTAAGCAGAATATCGAAACGATCATGCGCTATGGCATCGTTCCTTCGGAGGAGGACATTGTTTTCGCCTCGACATACGCGGATATCGGCTTGGATTATACCTCGGTACCGCTCAATGCCGCGGCGTACGTCGGCTTTGGCCCGAAGGACACACCGCTTTTGATTAAGCGCTTGCGCGCAAGCAAAAACGAAGCTATCTACGTTTTGAGGGATACATCGGATAAGAATTCAATCCCCTCGGACGCCATTTACGCCATACACGATACGGCATCGCACGATACCGTCAAGATCAGCGCCTCGATGAGTCTTCAGCCGGCAGATGCTTTTGCTCATTGCGGCGGATTGGCGGATGCATTGAATTTGATAAAGCGCTCAGCAATGTCGTATCTCAAACTGGGCGTATACAGAAACTATTTGATCTTCTCGTTGTTTATGAGAGTGTTCTGCGTCTGCTTGCCGATGCTTTTCGACAATTCCGTGGCATCAATGTCGTCTACGATGATACTTTTCTCTGGCTTTTTCTGCGATTATATGGCTCTACTCGCCATCATGTATTCAAACGGCCTGCCGGTCAGACCGAAAGATACTGTCGACGATGCAAAGCGATTGTTCTCGCCCTCGCTTTATGTTTTATACGCGTGTTCTGCCGCGGTTGCGGCCGGAGCGGCATTTCTCTTGGCAAGCAAATCGGTGGCTTCGGGACTGCTTACGCCCGAATCGTCACCTTGGTTTATGATGTACGCTCTTATTGCCGCAAACATGTTTTCGCTCGGAGGACTGTTGCCGCTTTTGATGAAGAGAGCGCGACGGTTTGCATTTAACGTCGTTTATTTTTCGCAAGTCGTTATTATCATTGTTTTGATGATTGGTCAGAGCTATGTTCCGTCCGGCATTTGCGACAGCCTTTCCCACTTCGGTTTTACGACGGTCAACGTTAAAATGCTTCCGTGTGTGGGCATAGTTGCACTGATTGCATTCCTGTGTTCGTTCATTATTGACCGATTGATTTCCTCAATTACTTCCTTTGGCAAATGATGTTCTTATATTTCCTCTTGCGACATATATTTTAGCGAACATTATGCCATTTGAGGAGTTATAGTATGAGTAGGATTACCTGTTCTCAATTACGCCAAAAGGACGTTATTAATTTGTGTGATGGTTCTCGCCTGGGGTTTATATCGGAGATAGAATTTGATACGTGCAGCGGTCAAGTATGCTCGTTCGTCCTGTGCCGAAATGCGGGCCTGCTCGGATTCTCCAAGGATCCTTCACTTGTTTTACCGTGGGGCAGAATCGAGTGCATCGGCGAGGATACGGTCTTGGTCAAGATACCGGCATCTGAGCTTGAATCCTTCTGCAAACCTAAAAGGGGCCGAAATCGACTTGATTGAATGCCCTAAAATGTAAATACTTTGTAAACTTGCACGAAAATAGTTGCCAAAGCTTATAAAGTATGATATAATTCCAATGTTTGCGCCGCACTTCACGGTGGGCGGCGGAAAACGTATAACACACGCAGTTCTGCGTTACCTTCCCGGTGCCTTTTTCAATGATTTTCAATGAGAGAAAGGTCGGAGGGACCGGGAACTGCGGTGGATAAAAACCAAAAAGGAGGACATTAAAAATGTCAGTAATCACCATGAAACAGCTGCTTGAAGCAGGCGTCCATTTCGGACATCAGACCAGAAGATGGAACCCCAAAATGGCGGAGTACATCTACACCGAGCGTAATGGCCTTTACATCATTCACCTTGCAAAGACCGTTGACAAGATCGATGAAGCTTATGCTTTCGTTAAGGATATTGCCGCTTCCGGCAAGAGCGTTCTTTTCGTAGGTACCAAGAAGCAGGCTGCCGATGCCATCAAGGAAGAGGCGGAGAGATGCGGAATGTACTATTGTAACGTTCGCTGGCCCGGCGGTATGATGACCAACTTCAAGACCATCAAGAAGTCCATCAACAGACTCAACACTCTCACCAAGATGAGCGAGGACGGCACCTTTGACATGCTCCCCAAGAAGGAAGCAGCAGCGCTCTCCAAGGAAATGCTCGACCTCGAAAAGAATTACGGCGGTATTAAGACCATGACCGAGCTTCCTGCCGCAGTATTTATCGTTGACACCAAGAAGGAAGCAAATGCCGTTAAGGAAGCAAAGAAGCTCGGTATCCCCGTAGTTGCAATCGTTGATACCAACTGCGACCCCGACGATGCCGATTACATCATCCCCGGCAACGACGATGCTATCCGTGCTATCAAGCTCATCTCCTCCGTACTCGCAGACGCCGTCATCGAGGGTAAGCAGGGCGAACAGGATGCTCCCGAGGCAGAGGCCGAGGCTGAGACTGAGACCGCAGATGCTGAGTAATTTACCGCTTTAAGAATTTATAATTTTAAGGAGTAATAAAATGGCTACTATTAACGCAAAAGACGTTGCAGCTCTCCGTGCTAAGACCGGTATCGGTATGATGGAGTGCAAGAAGGCACTCGTTGAGGCTGAGGGCGATATGGATAAGGCAATGAAGGTTCTCCGCGAGCGAGGCCTTGCAGTTGCCGCTAAGAAGGAAGGCAGAATTGCCGCTGAGGGAGTTGTTGATATTCTCAAGGACGGCAATGTAGCGGCCATGATCGAGGTTAATGCCGAGACCGACTTTGTTGCCAAGAACGACACCTTCAAGGAATTCGTTAAGGGTCTGCTTCGCACTATCGTTGCAGTAAAGCCCGCGAACATCGACGCGCTTGTCGCCGCTGATTTCGACGGTTCCGATGTAACCGTTGATGCGAAACTCAAGGAAATGATCTTCACCATCGGTGAGAAGATCAACATCCGCCGCTTTGTAATTCGCGAGGGTATCTCCAGCACCTACATTCACGGTGCAGGCGTTGCGGGCGTTATCGTTCGTTTCACCGCCGACGATGCAGTTGCAAACAACCCCGAGTTTGCCGCAGTTGCAAAGAATATCGCACTGCAGATCGCTGCAGGCTCTCCTCCCACCTATGTTTGCCGTGAGGAAGTTCCCGCAAGCGTAATCGAGGAAGAGAAGAGCATCCAGGTTGCTGCTCTTAAGAATGACCCCAAGAACGCAAGCAAGCCCGATGCTATTCTTGAGAAGATCGTTATCGGTAAAATGGGCAAGTTCTACGAGAGCGTTTGCCTGCTCGACCAGTCTTATTTCAAGGAAGACGATATGAGCGTCGGCAAGTATCTCGAAACCGAGGGCAAGAGACTCGGCGGTGAGATCAAGGTCGTTGACTTCGTTCTTTACGAAAAAGGCGAGGGCATCGAGAAAAGAGAAGACAACTTCGCCGAAGAGATTGCAAAACTCACCGGAAACAACTGATTTGTTTTTCCCACTTGCATTGAAATATATGCAGGTGGGAATTTTTTTGCGATTTTGAATATAAATTTACAAAATACTATTTACAAATTGCATAAAATAAGATAAAATAATATATATTGCAAATATGAAGGGAAATTAAAATGTCCGACTACAAGTATAAGCGCGTATTACTCAAGCTTTCCGGTGAGGCTATCTCCGGTGATGGCTCGATTATTGATTTTGATTTTCTTGAAAAGATTGCCGAGACGCTGGTTTCTCTCGCCAATGACGGTGTTGAGATTGGCGTAATTATCGGCGCAGGCAATATCTGGCGCGGCAGAAGCAGCGGTGATATGGATCGCTCAACAGCCGACAGTATGGGAATGCTTGGCACGGTTATCAATGCCTTGGCAGCTAAGGATGCGGTTATAAGGGCAGGCGGCAAGGCCATCGTTATGACATCCACTTTCATGGAGCCTTATGCAAGAAGGTTTACGGCCGATACAGCAAGAGAGGCACTTGAAGACGGCAATATCGTGTTCTTCGGCGGAGGAACGGGCGCTCCATATTTTTCAACCGACACCGCCGGAATACTCAGAGCCAACGAAATCAACGCCGACGTGTTTCTTCTCGCAAAAAACATTGACGGTATCTATGACAGAGACCCCAAAACTGACCCGGACGCCGTATTCTTCGATGAAATCAGCTATTCCGAGATGATCAAGAGAAATCTCAAGGGTATTGACCTCGCTGCTTCGGCGCTCGGCTCGGAATTCGGCCCAGATGCCTTTGCCTTCCGGCTTTCCGATACGGATGATATCGTGAAGGCAATCCGCGGTGAGTCACGCGGAACCAAGATCGTAAAATAATTATTTAACATAAAAAGGAGGATCTGCAAAATGAAACTCGAATGCAAATCTTACGAAGAAAAAATGAAGAAGTCCATTGACTCTTATGAGTTTACTCTTGTCAACATAAGAGCAGGCAGAGCAAACCCCATGCTTGTCAATGGCATCAGCTTTGAATACTATGGCTCCATGACCCCCATCAACACAATGGCAGATGTAAAGGCAGTCGATTCCAAGACCGTAACCATCACGCCCTACGACATGTCCACCCTCAAGGCAATGGAGAAGGCGATTCTTGCCTCCGATATCGGTATTACTCCTGCAAACGACGGTCGTGTCATTCGCCTTGTGTTCCCACAGCCCACAGAGGAGCGCCGCAAGGAGCTTGTAAAGCAGGTTCAAAAGGAGGGCGAGTCTACCAAGGTTGCGATCAGAAACATTCGTCGCGATGCAAACGACAAGTGCAAGAAGATGAAGAAGGACGGCGAGATGACCGAGGATGAGCTGAAGGCATCCGATAAGGCAGTACAGGATCTTACCGATAAGTACATCAAGATCGTTGACGAAGTTACCGCTAAGAAGACAAAGGAAATTATGGCTATCTGACGATGTCGGGCAGTATAAAAGTTGACGAGAGATTAAAGCATATCGCCTTTATAATGGACGGCAACGGACGGTGGGCGGAGCGCAGGGGAATGCCCAGGCGCTTTGGTCACCGTTATGGTGCAGAAGCTTTCAGACGTGTCGTTCGTTATTGTGGAGATATAGGAATCAAATATGTTACCGTCTATGCCTTTTCCACCGAAAATTGGTCACGACCTGATAAAGAGGTACAATCCATTATGAAATTGCTTGATACTTATCTTGATGAGTGTGAGCAATCATTCGGCGAATACGACATTCGCATGAAGTTTATCGGAGATATCTCCAAGCTTGAGCCGGGGCTTCAGACAAAGATCGCACGGCTTGAGGATGCCACGCAGAATAACGGCCTTACGCTTTGCATCGCTCTCAATTACGGCGGCAAAGACGAGCTTGTTCATGCAGTTAATAAACTGATTTCAGACGGAAAGACTGAAGTCACGGCGGCAGATATCGAGGCTTCACTATATACGGCAGGTATCCCCGACCCGGATTTGATAGTAAGAACGGCAGGGGAGCAACGGTTGTCTAATTTCCTGATGTGGCAGTCGGCGTATTCTGAATTCTTTTCTATCGATACCTTGTGGCCGGATATGTCAGCAAAGGATGTAGATGCCGCTGTTGAAGAGTTTTACAAACGTCAAAGGCGGTACGGAAAGGTATAATCATGATTGTTAGATTGTTGTCCGCAGCAGTTTTTATGCTGGTGGTTTTGCCTTGCATTTACTTTTCCGCAACGCCGCTGTTTGTAGTCTTTACGGTGTTTCTGTCAGTCGTTGCGGCTTATGAGATGCTTAAAGCCAATGATTTGCATAGAAACGCGGCTCTGTCAGTACCCATGTACCTTATTGCCCTTGTTCCGGCAATGGCAAGATATATTGACAAGACGGATTTTTACCGAATAGTATTTCCCTACATATTCGTTTGCTCGTTCTTGGTGATCAGCGTTTATACGTTTATGAAGAGCAAGCCGGAGCTGGGGAAAGTCATAACCTCTTGGTTCTTCTCAATGTATGCAACGGTGGGATTTACCGCGCTTGTTCTTCTTGCCGACATTAAAGACGGATCGTGGCACATCATGTTCTTTGCCTTCATTGCTTCATGGGTGACGGATTCATGCGCTTTGATATTCGGAATGCTCCTTGGTAAGCATAAGCTACTGCCGTCCGTTAGCCCAAAAAAGACAGTCGAGGGTGCCATTGGAGGAGTCGCTTGTTGCGTAATTGCTTTTTACCTGTATGCCAAGCTGCTTGAATCCTTCCTTGACTTTCAGATGGATTCCTATTTGTTGATTGCGCTTTGCGGCTTGATCTGCGGAATCGTTGCCGTAATAGGTGATTTGATATTTTCAGCAGTCAAGAGAGCCAGTGGCATCAAGGATTTCGGCAAGCTGATTCCCGGACACGGCGGCGTTCTTGACAGATTTGATTCACTTATTTCAATAGCAATCGTGCTTTTGATGTTCATTTCATCAACCAATATTTTCTAACCAGAGTTTAATATGAAAAAGTCAATCGTTTTGCTTGGTTCGACAGGCTCTGTCGGACTTCAAGCGGCTGATGTTGCACGGGCACAGAATTATGATGTCCGTGCACTTTGTGCAAATAATAATTATATTAAAGTTGAGGAGCAGATCAGAGAATTCGGTGCTAAAGCCGCGGCAATGACTAATATTGACGCCGCTGCCGAGCTTAAGCTCCGCACGCGCGATCTCCCGGTAAAGATTTATTCCGGACACGACGGAATTTGCGAAATGATAGCCGATACGGAATCGGATATCGCCGTGAACTCCATTATCGGCACTCCGGGACTTAAGCCGACCCTGGCAGTTATTGAGTCCGGTAAAGACCTTGCGCTTGCAAACAAAGAATCGCTCGTAATGGCAGGGGAGATCGTAATGTCCCGTGCTCGGTCAAAAGGCGTTCGCGTAACTCCCGTTGACAGCGAGCATTGCGCCATTGCACAATGCTTGCGTTGCGGTAAACCCGAAGAAGTCACTAAACTGATTATAACCGCATCCGGCGGCCCTTTCTTCGGTAAGAAACGCGGAGAATTGTCGTCGTTTACCCGTGAGCAGGCGCTTGCGCATCCCACTTGGAAAATGGGTGCAAAGATCACCATTGACAGTGCAACTTTAATGAACAAAGGCTTTGAAGTGATTGAAGCATCGCATTTGTTTGCCGTCCCGGCAGAGAAAATTGAGGTGCTCGTTCACCGCGAGAGCATAATTCACTCAATGGTAGAATTTGCGGACAACTCCGTTATTGCCCAGCTTTCCGTACCGGACATGAGAATGGTCGTTCAGTATGCCATTGAGGCGCCCGCCCATTGTAAAGCGGTGATCCCGCGCCTCGATCTTGCCAAGATAGGCTCTCTGACCTTTGCTGAGCCGGACTTAGATACATTCATTCCGCTTAAACTTGCGCTTGAGTCACTTTCTCTCGGCGGAGCGGCTTCGGCGGTTCTTCATGCGGCCAACGAAGTAGCGGTTCACCGTTTTCTTGATAATAAGATCGGATTTACCGATATTTTTGACACAGTTGAGTATGTTTGTTCTAATATGAAGAACGCATCCCAAAACAAAACTCTTGACTCAATTCTGTCCGCCGTCGACGAGGCGGCCTTAATGGCAGACGAGTTCTTATCTCGCAAATAATATAGGTGTCACATGATTATTGTTTATCTTTTACTGACGCTCCTTTTGCTTGGAGTGCTGGTTCTCCTCCACGAAGGAGGACATTTTCTCGTTGCTCGTTTGAACAATGTCACGGTTAATGAGTTCGCAATAGGCATGGGGCCTAAAGTTCTTTCTTGGGTCTCAAAGAAATCGGGGATCAGGTATTCTCTCCGCGCTTTTCCCATTGGCGGTTTCGTCAGCATGGCCGGCGAGGATGAAGAATCCGAAGATAAGAATGCATTTTGTAATAAGAACGTATGGCAAAGAATATCCGTCGTTCTTGCCGGCCCTTTGACGAACATCATTGTCGGCTTCCTCGGCATGCTCATTCTTGTCATGCTGACTGTTCCTGCATCAAACATCGTTGCGGTTTTCTTTGACGACGCAACCAGTAATTCATCGGGCTTGTGCGTAAACGATAAGATTATCGAAGTCAACGGAGTAAAAACTCACACCGGCAATGAGGTTGCTTACGAGATCACTTATCAGGGCGATAAGCCTCTTGATCTCGTCGTTATAAGAGACGGCGAAACGATCGAGCTGACGAGCGTTATATTTCCTCAAACCGAGGAGGAAGGTGTCGTTCTGGGTGTCTATGACTTTCAATTCTATCCGGTCAGCAACAAAGATTTCGGACTTGTACTGTCGCACACCTTCTGGAGAACATGTTCGTCTGCCAAAATGGTGTGGGATTCGCTTGCGGGTCTTGTAAGCGGACGTTTCGGCCTTGAAGCCGTTTCCGGCCCCATAGGTATGACAGATCTCGTTGAAACTTCGATTGCCAACGGCTGGGAGAGCCTTTTGTACCTTTGGGTCATCATTTCCGTCAATCTCGGCGTTATGAATCTTCTCCCCGTGCCTGCGCTTGATGGCGGCAGATTTATCTTCCTCTTGTGGGAAGCAATCACTCGCAAGCCGGTCAATAAAAAGATCGAAGGATATATAAACGCCGGCGGCCTTTTGATTTTGATGGCATTCATGCTTCTCATTACTTTTAAAGATGTTTTTCAACTTTTCAGATAAAATACGGACGGTATGAGTATGGAACGTAAAATAACGAAGCAGGTTAAAGTCGGCTCGGTCACCATCGGCGGCGGAGAGAGAATTTCCATCCAGTCAATGACAAATACCGATACGCTCAATAGAGAGGCCACATTTGCACAGGTTGAGAGACTGAATAGTGCCGGCTGTGATATTGTCAGGATTGCCATTCCGACCATTGAGGCAGCCGACACCATTGCATATATCAAGGAGCGCAGATCGGATATCCCGATCGTTGCAGACATTCATTTTGACTACAAAATTGCGCTGAGAGCGATTGATTGCGGCGTTGATAAAATACGCATCAACCCCGGTAACATCGGCTCCGAGGACAGAGTTGCGGCGGTTGCTCGCGCCTGTCGGAAAAAGAATATTCCCATCAGGATCGGCGTTAACAGCGGCTCTCTTGAAAAAGAATTGCTTGCAAAGTACGGATCCCCCACACCCGAGGCTCTTTACGAAAGCGCACTCGGTCATATCAGGTTGCTCAATAAATATGATTTCGATGACATCGTAATTTCCGTTAAATCTTCAGTTGTTCCCAATGCAGTTGCGGCAAATAAGTACGTTTCCGCGCATTGCGATTACCCCCTCCATATCGGCGTTACCGAAGCCGGAAGCAGCAGAATAGGAATTATTAAGAACGCAGAGGCAATCGCAACACTCGTTCATCTGGGAATCGGTGACACCGTCAGGGTCTCTCTCACCGAAGACCCGGAGGCGGAAGTGTACGCCGCAAAGGATATACTGCGTTCGCTTTGTTGCGAAGGGCACAGCGGCATGGATATAGTATCCTGCCCTACATGCGGAAGGACCAAGATCGATCTGTTGAACCTTGTAAATCGTTTTGAACAGGCCGCAAAGGCTGAGAAGCTTACCGATCTGCCCATCAAAGTCGCGCTCATGGGATGCGTTGTAAACGGACCGGGTGAGGCAAGAGAAGCCGATATAGGCATTGCCGGCGGTAAGGGTGAGGCTCTGCTGTTCAAAAAGGGCGAGATCATTCGCAAAATTGATGAAAACGATGTTGTATCTTCTTTGATTGATTTCATCAAGGAAGAATACGGAAGCTAATATGAAAACTTTAAGAGAATTATTTAAGAATTATTCTCCCGATCCCGATATCGGAGAATTGTTTGACTCGGTTACGGAATATCAAGTTCGAAAATCTACGCTGAGGCCGAATGTTTTTGAAATTGACATACATCTTGACAGCATCGTGCGCAAGACTTTGCTTTACGAGGCCGAGGAGGAGATTAAAAAAGCATACGACGGCAGCTACTTCGTCCGCTTCGTTCCGAAGTACGATAAGTCGCTCTTTTCTTACGATTACATTCAGCAAGTCATCATTGAAACCGAAAGGATCGGTGAGATCGCCAAGGGTTTTTTCGTCGGTTGCGACTATGTTCTTTCGAGTGACAAGCTTACCTTTTCCATACCGTTCAATAAGGGTGGCATTGATTTTCTGACCGCCGGAAAAGTCCAACGGATCATTGAAAACATTATTTATTCGGAATTCGGAATTAAGCTTGTCGTAGAAATACTCGAAATGGAGAATTACGTTCCCTATTTTGAGTCAGACGAACATAAGCGTGAAATCGAGGAGTTGAATAATGCGTGCCGTGCTTCGTTAAAACAGTATGATGATGCAATGAAACACGCAAACGATTCGCCCCAATCGGAGCCGGAGGATAAAAAGGAGAAGGCGGATCTAAATCTCAAGCGTATATGGTCGGCTTACGACGAGGATTGCATAGCAATAATCGAAGACGGCACCTGCACGATCGGCAAAGCCGTGTTCGATATTTCCTCACCGGAAATCAAATGGGGTGAACCTTTCCCCGTAAATCCGGTGTCGATTTCCACAATAAGACATCCCGGCGGAGAGGTTTGCGTCGTCGGTACGGTTTCCGGCTGCATAATGGAGCAGGCTAAGTTCGGCAACAGGAAATGGTATACCGGCTTCGGCGTGTTTGACGGTAACGCTTCAATTACAGTTAAGCTCGAGGGCGACAGCGAGGATGAATGCAAGGAGCTTGCAGGTGCCGTTTCGAATGGCATGTGCGTTGCCGTTTACGGAATCGTTAAAAAAGAGTATAAAACGGATGATATGTTAATCATCCCGGATGCCGTCGCGGCAATTACTAAGGAAAAGCGCAGAGATAAAGCGCCCGAAAAGCGCGTTGAGCTTCATCTGCATACAAACATGTCCGCCATGGACGCGCTCATCCCTTCTGATGTTGCCGTTAAAACCGCCGTTTCGTGGGGACACAAGGCCGTTGCCATTACCGACCACGGAAACGTTCAGGGCTTTCCCGAGGCAATGATCGCTCTTGACAAAATGTACGGTTTCAAGGACGCAGAGGAGGGCGAAGAACGCTTTAAGGTCATTTACGGCATGGAGGCATACTTTGTCAATGACAGCGCAAGCCCTCTTTACGGTAATTACAACGGAAGGATTGACGACAATCTCGTAATTTTCGACCTTGAGACCACAGGTCTTTCGTCATCAACCTGCGAAATTATCGAATTTGGTGCCGTCAAGGTTATGAACGGCGAGATAGTGGACCGTTTTTCCGAGTTTGTCAAACCCGACAGGCCTATCTCAGAGGAGATCACCAATCTTACTTCGATAACAAACGACGACGTCAGGGATGCACGCAAAATTGGCGCTGTTCTTCCGGATTTTCTTGAATTTTGCGGTGATTGCCTCCTCATTGCTCATAATGCCGATTTTGACGTCGGTTTTGTTCGCGCCGCAGCTAAAAGGCTCGGTATTCCTTTTGATGCGCCTTATCTTGATACGGTAGGGCTTTCGAGGTTTTTGAATACCGATCTTAAGTCACACAAGCTTGACGTATTGGCTAAGTATTATTCTTTGGGTGACTTTAACCACCACAGAGCCGTAGACGATGCTGAGATGCTTACGCAGATATATCTCAACATGGTCAAGAAAATGGAGCTTTCGGATATTCACGAGTTCTCGGTGTTAGTCAAAGATATCCAAATTAACGCAGACCCGTTGAAGCTAAAAACCTACCATTTGATAATATTGGTCAAGGATCTTGTAGGACTTAAAAATCTCTATCAGCTCGTTTCAATGGGATATCTGAATTATTATCATCGCTCACCGCGTATCCCAAAATCGGAGCTTGACAAGCACCGCGAAGGATTGCTCATCGGTTCAGCTTGTTCAGCAGGTGAACTTTACAGCGCGATTCTTGAGAATAAATCGGATACCGAAATTGAAGCGATTGCTTCATATTACGACTATCTTGAGGTTCAGCCAATCGGAAACGATCAATACCTTGTTAAGGAAGGAGAGGTCTCAGGAGAAGAAGCGCTCCGAGATATCAACAGGCGCATCGTTGCGCTAGGTGAAAAGCTCGGCAAACCGGTCGTTGCAACGTCCGATGCACATTTCATTGATCCGGAAGATGAACTATACAGGCGAATACTTCTTGCCGGACTGAAATTTAAGGATGCGGACAAGCCTACGCCCATTTATATGAGAACGACGGATGAAATGCTCGATGAGTTTTCATATCTCGGTGAGGATAAGGCGTATGAAATCGTCGTAAAGAATACTAACGATATTGCAGATTTGATAGAGCCGATACGTCCGATTCCGAAGGGCAACTATCCTCCGCATCTTGACGGAGCAGAGGAAGAGCTGTCGGAAAAGTGTTGGACGCGCGCGCGATCAATGTACGGCGAAAACCTTCCGGAGCTTGTTAAGAAGCGACTTGAGGTTGAGCTGAACTCCATCATTTCAAATGGCTACGCGGTGCTCTACGTTATCGCAGAGCGTCTTGTAATGTACAGCGAGAGCCAAGGTTACCTCGTCGGCTCACGCGGCTCGGTTGGCTCATCCTTCGTTGCAACAATGGCAGGCATTTCGGAGGTTAACCCTCTTCCACCGCACTATTATTGTAAAAAGTGCCAATACAACGACTTTTCCAATCCCACCGGAGCCGGCTCGGGATTTGATATGCCCTCGGCTGTATGCCCGGTTTGCGGATCACAGCTTGAGCAGGACGGTCAGGACATTCCTTTCGAGACCTTTTTGGGCTTCAAGGGCGATAAATCTCCCGATATCGACCTCAACTTCTCAGGCGAGGTACAAGGAAAGGTACATAAGTTCACCGAGGAGTTGTTCGGCGCGGAAAACGTCTTTAAGGCCGGTACTATCGGTACTCTCGCGGATAAGACCGCCTTCGGCTTCGTTATGAAGTACTTTGAGGGTAAGGGTCAACAGCTCTGCCGCGCTGAGGTTGACCGTATTATCAACGGTTGCGTCGGTGTAAAGCGCACGACAGGTCAGCATCCCGGCGGTATCATAGTTGTACCTCGAGACAGAGATGTTTACGATTTCACGCCAGTTCAGCACCCGGCAGATGACCCGAAGTCAGATATCGTCACCACACACTTTGCCTTCTCTTATCTTCACGATACGATCCTAAAACTCGACGAGCTTGGACACGATATTCCAACGAAATATAAGTACCTTGAAAAATACAGCGGCATAACCATTGACCGTGTTGCAATGAACGATCGCAGTATCTACGAGCTGTTTGAATCGACCGAGCCGCTCGGAATCCCGCAAAAGGACCGCAGCCAGCATGAAACGAAAATGCTTGGTTTGATGGTCGGTACGCTCGGTCTGCCGGAGTTCGGCACGAACTTCATTCAAGGCGTTCTTGTCGATGCGAAGCCTAAAAACTTTGCAGATTTGATGCAGATATCGGGATTGACGCACGGAACCGACGTTTGGCTCGGTAACGCGCAAGACCTTATTAAAGACGGAATATGTGATATTTCAAAGGTTATCGGAACACGAGACGGTATCATGCTTGACCTGATAAGATACGGCATGGAAAACCTGACCGCGTTCAAGATCATGGAAAGCGTTCGTAAAGGCAAGGGTCTGACACCGGAATGGGAGGCCGATATGCTTGCACATAACGTACCGGAATGGTATATAGCATCGTGCAAAAAGATAAAGTACATGTTCCCCAAGGCACATGCGGCGGCTTACGTAATGTCTGCAATTCGCTTGGCATGGTATAAAGTCCACCAGCCCGTTGCGTTCTACTGTGCGATCCTCTCGGTCGCGCCGGACGGTTTTGACGGCTCTATTGTTGCACAGGGCAGAGAAGCGGTATATCGGAAAATGGTTGAGATCGACAATATGGGCAAGGAGGCAACCGCAAAGGACAAAGATACTTTCGGAGCATTGCAGTTTGCACACGAAGCAATGCTTCGCGGAATCAGATTCCTTCCCGTTAATCTTAAGTATTCTCATGCCAAAGAATTTCTTCCCGAAAACGGAGCAATTCGCATGCCGCTGACGGCGCTTCCGGGTCTCGGTCTCAGCGCGGCGCTCAGTATAACCGCCGCCCGCGACGAAGAACCCTTCTTCTCGATTGAGGACCTACAACTCCGCGGCAAAGCCAATAAGGGTGTAATTGATACGCTCAGGGCAAACGGAATACTTGACGGCTTGAGCGAAACCGATCAAATTTCTTTGTTTGACATAATTTAAGAATTATAAGGCAACGCATTTTGAGGTGCGTTGCCTTTTTTTTGGAAATGATAATAATTTTGACTTGTAATTTTAAAAATCTGTTGGGTATCATATTTTTGAAATCAAAGAAAGGATCGCAAATATGAAAAAGATAATTTTTGCATTGATTGCATTTTGTATATTTTTGAATATTCCGGTTTTTCGTGCTTCGGCGGAAGAGCCACTGTCTTGGTATTGCAAACGCGCGAAAAACAATGAGCAACCAACTTTGCCGAGTGAATTTTCGTTTATTAGAGACTATGATGGGGCGTGGATAAACAGCTCCGGCAGATCAGAAGGTAAGAAGACCGTATATCTGACATTTGATGCAGGCTACGAAAACGGAAACGTTGCAAAAATACTTGACGTTTTGAAAGAAAAGCAGGTTCCGGCCGCATTCTTCATTCTTATCAATCTGATCGAATCAAATCCGGATTTGGTAAAGCGTATGGTAAATGAAGGACATACAGTCTGCAATCACACAGCGCACCATAAGGATATGACAAAAATAACGAATATCAATGATTTTGAAAACGAGCTTGAAGGCTTAAACACGGCATACAAAAATTTAACCGGTACGGAGATTTCAAAGTATTACCGACCACCCGAGGGTAAGTTTACAAAATCAAATCTTGAGTTTGCAAAAGCGCTTGGCTATAAAACGGTCTTTTGGAGCTTTGCTTATGCCGATTGGGATAACAACTGTCAGCCCTCCGAAATTTATGCAAAGAAGAAGATTATGGACAATGTTCATAACGGAGCAGTCATTCTTTTGCACCCGACATCGGCAACCAACGCCGCAATACTCGGCGAAATTATTGATGAAATGAGAATACAGGGTTATGAATTCGGTACACTTGATGAGCTGTATGAGGAAATCACTCAAAGCTGAGCTGATAATATTGCTGATTTCAGCATTGCTCCTTTGTTCCTTTTCTCAGGGAACGAACTGTCCTGTTTATAAGGCAGGAAATACGGATTGTCATATAGTCGCGCTGACCTTCGACGACGGTCCCCATGCGAAAAAAACTCCGGAAATATTGGATATTCTCAAGGAAAATGACGTAAAAGCAACGTTTTTTCTCGTCGGTCAAAACGCTGATAGGCACGGGGAGCTTGTTGAGCGAATTATTGCGGAGGGTCATGAAGTCGGAAATCATACTTTCGGGCACAAATATCTCGGCGGTCAATCAAAGGGCATCGTGGAGCGGGAGATTGACCTCTGCGACGATATAATTTACAACCATAACGAGTATAATACAGTCCTTTTCAGACCCCCGGGAGGCATCTATGACGCCACATTGACGTCTGTTTGTGCCGAGCGCGGATACTCAGTCGTTCTTTGGAGTATAGACACGAGGGATTGGGCAGGCACATCGGCAGAGGCGATCGAAAACGAAATAATGAAGCATGTGGACGACGGTGCGATCATACTGATGCACGACTACGTTTGCGGCGAATCCCACACGGCGGAGGCGTTGCGCCAAGTGATTCCGAAACTGAAAAGGCTCGGATACCGATTTGTAACGGTATCCGAGCTGATAGGAGCCTAAGGCTCATTGATCATATATTTTTCAATTACCGGATATGCACCGTACGATATCAGCAGATTAATAGACGGTAACAAATAGATAAGCGGTAAAATCAGCGGCACTACGATACCGATTGGCATCAAAAGCAATGCGAGTGCGATATTTATTGCAATCAGAATTGCAATGCCCAAAAACGCCATGAGGTTACGTTTTATTCCGAGAATGGAAAAAATGAGCGCGTTCTTGAATATCTTTTTGATTTTAATATCAAAAGTAATGAGCATGAGATAAATATAGAAGCGCATGAAGAAATACAGGATGCAAAGTCCGCAAATGGCGAAGTAGAAGAAGTCAATCATAAAAGTGCCGCCGATGCCGGAAAAATAGATGAAATCAAATAAAAGAATTGCAATTATAGCGAAATCAATCAATCCAAGCAGCAATCCTTGCCAAAAGTTTTTCTTAATGGCGTAAAAGAAGTCGCTGGTCATAAACACGGGGTCGCCGCGGAGCATGTTTCGTGTGCAATACGTAGCACCGATGTTTACCCATCCCCAGATTATTGCCAAAAGCGCAAGAAGAGCTATGCCTACCCAAATTGCCGTGGGGGTAAAGGTAGGGAGATTCAGCTGTATGCCGTATATACCGAGAAGAGAAGACCAAACGGTGCTCTCTCCGATCAAATGCGAGCCATATAAGGTCGTATATAAAACATTTGTTTCGGAGGGGGTCGTCGGTGCAATCAAATATAGGTAAAATATAGCCAGAGGGATGAGGGCCAGCGGGATCATAAGGAAATTGAGCGACAGAACCCTTGAAAAATTCCTGAAATAGAATTTAGGCATGTTAATGAGGTTGGGTACAAAGGGTTTTTCGTCCTTTGAAACACCGGGGCCGTCACGGTTCATATCGAATAATTTAAACTTCTTGCCTTTTGACATTTTCGTGCCTTTCTTCTGCTATAGTAGTGAGCAAAGCCACAGCAGAAACGATTTAATAATTGAGAGTAAAATCACGGTTCCCGTGATTGAAAGCGTTCTGTTAAATATCTCTAATGTTTCGGCAGAAAAAATTGATGGTACCTCGCCGCCGTCCTTCACGACAATTTTCTTTGACGATGCAATCATTGAGCGGCAATGGTAAAGGAAGAGCAAGCTCATGAAAGCCGAAAACAGAATTGGAATTATCGATGCCGGTAATGAAAAGATTTCAAGCGTGCATCCGCAGAAACGTCCGAAAGCATAGCCTTTTATCAAGCAAGCGGTCGATATGAAAAATTTAGGATAAAGCGTAATTGCCGATAGCGAAACGGCAAGGAGCATTATCACCTGATTGACGGATGACAGCATTGTGGAAGCAAATGCATCAAGAATATTCTCGCTATCCGTAAAAGCAGAAGTGGCCGCTTTCTGAGCATACGCAATCTGTCTTAGTCCGTAATCGCCATCGCAAACGAGATTGGCGATAAGTGCAATCAAAAAGCCAAGCGCAAAGAGCATTGGCATCCTTAAATCTTCGAAAGAAGCAGATTTGAAACCTTTAATATTCACAATGATTCTCCGCATTTTTATTCAGTAATGATTATGCGGAAGAATATGAAAATATGATGATCAAGAGTTTTGTCTCAACACCTCATAGGCAAGTATCGACACGGCGGATGCGGTTGAGAGCGAGCCTAAAAAATCGCGACCGTAAGGTATCCTTACGTTGATATCGCTGATAGAGAGGAGTTTTGACGATATTCCGCGCTTCTCGCCGCCAATGACAAGCAACAAAGGAAGAGAGAGGTCGGCAGTCTGGCAGGAAATTGAATCGGGAATTGCGGCGCATGCAATCTTATAACCTTGTGCTTTGTAAAGCCCTGCGATTTCGGCAGTGTCGCCGAGAAATATATCAAGCAGCTC